>CAMPIP010000009.1 GCA_946886425.1 uncultured Actinomycetes bacterium | reverse complement strand
GTGCTCACGTCGAGGCGCTCGACTCCGGCCGGGGCCGGCAGGGCGACGTTGGCGGCAAGCAGGGTGACGTCGGCGCCGCGGCGGGCGGCGGCGGCGGCCAGGGCGATGCCCATCCGGCCGCTGGAACGGTTGCCGATGAAGCGGACCGGATCGATCGGCTCGCGGGTGCCGCCGGCGGTGACGAGGACGCGGAGCCCGTCCCAGGGGCGCTGACCGCCGGGCAGGGCGGCCTCGACCCGCGCGAGCAGGCGCTCGGGGTCGGGCAGGCGGCCGCGGCCGTGCTCGCCGCGCGAGGCGAGCTTGCCCTCGTCGGGCTCGATCACCTCGACCCCGCGCTCACGCAGCGTCGCCAGGTTGCCCTGGGTGGCGGCGTCGCCGTACATGCGGTCGTTCATCGCCGGCGCCACCAGGCGGGGCGCCGCGCAGGCGAGGAACGAGGTGGTCAGCATCGAGTCGGCGATCCCCGCCGCCAGCTTGGCGACGGTGTTGGCCGAGGCCGGCGCGACCAGGTAGGCGTCGCAGTTGGCGGCCAGCTCGAGGTGGCCGATCGGGTCATGGGCCGGCTGGCCCTCGCCCGGGAAGCCGCCCCGCATCGGGTCGCGCTCGAACTCGGAGGTCAGAACGGGGGCGCCGACGATGCCCTCGAAGGAGGCCGGGCCGACGAACCGCGTCGCCGTCTCGGTCATCAACACCCGCACGCCGTGGCCGGCGAGGGTGGCGAGGCGGGCCAGCTCCAGCGCCTTGTAGGCGGCGATCCCACCGCTTACGCCGAGCAGGATTCTGGCCATCTCGCGCTCCCTCGGGCGCCTGCCCGGAACGGGCTAGGCGCGGTACTCGTACTTGAGCTTGCCCTCGGCGAGCTCTTCGAACGCCATCGAGAGGTAGTTCCTCTCGGCGTTGGTCTCGACCATCGGCGGTGGGTACTCGCCGAAGCCGCCCTCTCCGAGGTTGTGGAAGTAGCTGTTGATCTGACGCGCGCGCTTCGCCGATACGACGACCGCGGCGTAGTGGGAATCGGTGTGGTCCAGCAGCTTGTCTACGCGTGGTTTGATCATTCGACGGCGCAGTCTAGATGATCAACTCGGCGGCACCTCGCCGAGCTCCCTGCGCACGATCCCGACCAGCTCCTCGCTGGCCGTCGCCAGGTCGTCGTTGACGACCCGGTAGTCGAAGTCACCCTGCGAGGCCAGCTCGATTTCGGCCGTCTCCAGGCGCCGGTCGATCGCGTCGGCGGAGTCGGTGCCGCGGCCGGCGAGGCGGTCGCGGAGGACGTCCGGATCCGGCGGGGCGATGAAGATCTGGATCGAGTCCGGTTTCGCGGCCCGCACCTGCTGGGCCCCCTGCACCTCGATCTCCAGGACCACTGAGCGCCCCTCCCCCAGCCGCCGGTCGACCTCCGAGCGCAGCGTCCCGTAGTGGTTGCCGCTGTAGGTCGCGAACTCGAGGAAGTCGCGCTCGTTCTTGCGCCGCTCGAACTCCTCGGCGCTGAGGAAGTAGTAGTCGCGCCCGTCGGCCTCGCCCTCGCGGGGCTGTCGGGTCGTTGCCGAGATCGAGAGCTCGAGGCTCGGGCAGCTGGCCAGCAGGGCCTTGATCAGGGTTCCCTTGCCGACCCCTGAGGGACCGGTGATGACGAAGACCTTGGAGGGCATGCGCCGGCGGATACTGACCGCAGCGGCGGTCGCTATCGGCGCAGCTGCGAGACCAGCTCGGTGCGCTGGCGCTCGGAGAGGCCGCCGATCGTCTTCGAGGGTGAGATCCGGCACTGGTTGAGGATCCGATTGGTCTTCACGCGTCCGTACTTCGGTACGGCGAGCAGCATGTCGAAGACCTTCGCGGTCATCACGTACTCGGGCGGGTCGAGCAGGATCGTGTTGATGCTGGCCCGGTTCGCCTTCAGGTCCTTCTTCAGTTTGGCGCGGGCGGTGCGGATGTCGTTGGCCCGCTTGAGCGCCTCCATCCTCTGGTCGAGGGAGCGCTCCGGAGCGGCGGCTGAGGTCTTGACTGGGGCCGACATGTGGGCGGCGAGTATAGCCGCGGCTCGGGGGCGCGCAAGGCGGTCGCGGCGGTTTGCCTTGAAATTCGCCTCAACCTCGACCAGAGGTCTAGGTGTGCATCGCCTCAGCGGGGCTGCGCGGCCCGCTGAGGAGCGTGTATCTCCTGCAGACTGCGAACCTCGATGTCACCCTGCTTGCCCGCGGCGATCGCTCGCGCGGCGGCCGTAGCGCCGGTCATCGTCGTCACGCAGGGGATGCCGGCACGGACCGCGGCGGTGCGGATCTCGTAGCCGTCGGTGCGGGCGCCGGACCCGGTCGGGGTGTTGATGACGAGGTCGCAACGACGCTTCCGGATCAGGTCGACGACGTGCGGCGAGCCTTCGTGCAGCTTGTTGATCCGGGTCACCGGGACCCCCATCCGCTCGATCGCCTGGGCGGTGCCACCGGTCGCGATCACCTCGAAGCCGAGGTCGTGGAAGCGGGCCGCCAGCTGCGTCGCCGCCGGCTTGTCGGTGTCGGTGACGGTGATGAAGACCGAGCCCTCGCTGGGCAGCGTCACCCCCGCCGCCGCCTGGGCTTTGCCGAAGGCGGTCGGGAAGTCGGCGGCGATGCCCATCACCTCGCCGGTGCTCTTCATCTCCGGGCCGAGCACCGAGTCGGCGCCGGCGAAGCGGGCGAAGGGCAGCACCGCCTCCTTGACGCTGACGTGCTCCAGCGGGCCCGTCGGCAGGTCCTGGTCGGCCAGCTTCTCGCCCAGCATCAGCCGCGCCGCCATCTTCGCCAGCGGCACCCCGATCGCCTTGGAGACGAAGGGGACCGTCCGGGAGGCGCGCGGGTTGGCCTCGATCACGTAGAGCTCGCCTTCGGCGACGCCGTACTGGATGTTGATCAGGCCGATCACGCCGAGCTCGAGGGCGATCCGCTTCGTCGTCGCCCGGATCTCCTCCAGCATCTCCTCGCCGAGGCTGAGCGGCGGGATCACGCAGGCGGAGTCGCCGGAGTGGACGCCGGCCTCCTCGACGTGCTGCATGATCCCGGCGACCCAGACGTCCTCGCCGTCGCCGAGCGCATCGACGTCGACCTCGATCGCGTTCTCGAGGAAGCGGTCGAGCAGCAGCGGGTGCTCCTGGTCAGCCTTGACGTGGGCCGCCAGGTAGGCCTTGAGGTCATCGGTGGAGTAACAGATCTCCATCGCCCGACCGCCCAGCACGTAGGAGGGCCGGACCAGCAGCGGGAAGCCGACCTCGCCGGCGATCACCTCGGCCTCTTCGGCCGAGAGCGCGGTGCCGTAGGGCGGGTGCTTGACGCCGAGCCGGCGCAGCAGGGCGCCGAAGCGGCCCCGGTCCTCGGCCAGGTCGATCGCGTCGACCGGGGTGCCGAGCAGCTGCACGCCGGCCTCTTCCAGGGTCCGGGCCAACTTCAGCGGGGTCTGGCCGCCGAACTGGACGATCACGCCCTCGGGGCGCTCCTGCTCGCAGACCGCGAGCACGTCCTCGGCGGTCAGCGGCTCGAAGTAGAGGCGGTCGGAGGTGTCGTAGTCGGTCGAGACGGTCTCCGGGTTGCAGTTGATCATCACCGCGTCGCGGCCGAGCTCCCGGGCGGTCATCGCGGCGTGCACGCAGCAGTAGTCGAACTCGATGCCCTGGCCGATCCGGTTCGGGCCGGCGCCGAGGATCACCACCGAGTCGCGCTCGCCGCGGCGGATCTCCGAAGCGGGGGGCGTGCCGTCTGCACGATGGCGCTCGTGGCCCGAGTAGTAGTAGGGCGTCGCCGCCTCGAACTCGGCGGCGCAGGTGTCGACCGCCTTGTAGGCGCGGGCGAGGCCGTCGGTCCCGTCGCCTTCGCTGGCCAGCGCCTCCAGCTCGCGCAGGAACCAGCGGTCGACCAGGCAGGCGGCGTGCACGCGCTCGACGTCGATCCCGCGCCGGAAAGCCTCCAGCACCTGGTCGAAGCGCTCGGCACAGGGCTTCTCCAGCGCCGTCAGCAGCTCCTCGTCGTCAGCGGGAAACTCGGCGGGCGAGTCGAGCTCGCGCGAGCGCATCGCCTTCGCGAAGGACTCGCGGAAGGTGCGGCCGATCGCCATCGCCTCCCCGACGCTCTGCATATAGGTGGACAGCCGGCCCTCCGAGCCGGGGAACTTCTCGAAGGCGAAGCGGGGGATCTTGGTGACGACGTAGTCGATCGTCGGCTCGAAGGAGGCCGGCGTCGCCTGGGTGATGTCGTTGGGGATCTCCTCGAGGGCGTAGCCGACCGCCAGCTTCGCGGCCATCTTCGCGATCGGGAACCCCGTCGCCTTCGAGGCCAGCGCCGAGGAGCGCGAAACGCGCGGGTTCATCTCGATGACGACGATCTCGCCGCTCTCCGGGTCGACCGCGAACTGGACGTTGGAGCCGCCGGTCTCGACCCCGATCGCGCGGATCACCTTGATCGCCTGGTCGCGGAGGTCCTGGTAGATCGGGTCGGTGAGCGTCTGGGCCGGCGCCACCGTGACCGAGTCCCCGGTGTGGACTCCCATCGGGTCGACGTTCTCGATCGAGCAGATGATCACCACGTTGTCGTTGCGGTCGCGCATCACCTCGAGCTCGAACTCGCCCCAGCCGATCACCGACTCCTCGACCAGGACCTGGTTGATCGGGCTCGCCGCCAGGCCCTCGGAGACGACCTGGCGCAACTCCGTCTCGGTGTTGCCGATGCCACCGCCCTGGCCGCCCATCGTGAAGGCCGGGCGGACGATCGCCGGCAGGGTGATGCGGCCGTCGGCGAGCGCCTCCTCGACCTCGCCGAGGGTCTCGACGGTCATCGACCAGGGGATGCGGATCCCCGCCTCGTTCATCGTGCGGCGGAATTCCTCGCGGTCCTCGGCGCGGCGGATCGCGTCGGAGTCGGCCCCGATCAGCTCGACGCCGAGCCGCTCCAGGGTGCCGTCCTCGTGCAGCGCCATCGCCAGGTTGAGGGCGGTCTGGCCGCCCAGCGTCGGCAGCAGCGCGTCGGGCCGCTCCTTTTCGAGGATCTTGGTGACCGGGCCGGGCAGCAGCGGCTCGATGTAGGTGGCGGTGGCGAACTCGGGGTCGGTCATGATCGTCGCCGGGTTCGAGTTGACCAGGACGACTTCGAAGCCCTCCTCGAGCAGGACCTTGCAGGCCTGGACGCCGGAGTAGTCGAACTCGGCGGCCTGGCCGATCACGATCGGGCCGGAGCCGATCAGGAGGATCTTCTGGATGTCGTCACGTTTGGGCATGGGCTCCGATCAGGCGGCGAGGGCGAGGAAGCGCTCGAAGAGGTGGCGGGCGTCGTGCGGGCCGGGACCGGCCTCGGGGTGGTACTGGACGGTGGCGCCGGCGACGTCGCGCAGGACCAGGCCCTCGACGGTGCGGTCGTAGAGGTTCAGCTGCGAGAGCTCGGCGACACCGACCTCGGTTTCCCAGCGGACCGGCTCGTCGCCCTCGATCCGCGGCTCCCCCCCGGGCCCGGAGACCGCGAAGCCGTGGTTCTGGGAGGTGATGTCGATCCGGCCGGTCTCCAGGTCCTTGACCGGGTGGTTGGCGCCGCGGTGGCCGAAGGGCAGCTTGAAGGTCTCCAGGCCGACGGCGCGGCAGAGCAGCTGGTGGCCGAGGCAGATCCCGAAGACCGGCTTCTTGCCAACCACCTCGCGGACCGTCTCGACCACGTAGTCGAGGGCGCCGGGGTCGCCGGGGCCGTTGGCGAGGAAGACCACGTCGGGGTCCTCGGCGAGCACCTGCTCGGCGCTGCTCGCGCAGGGCAGCAGGGTCAGCTTGCAGTCGCGCTCGCGGAGCTGGCGGACGATGCTGAGCTTGATCCCGGTGTCGATCCCGACCACGTGCGGGCCGCCGCCCTCGAACCGGATCGGCTCGGCCGGGGTGACGGTGCGGGCGAAGTCGGCGCCGGCCATGCTCGGCTCGGCGTCGACGCGTTCGCGCGCCTCGGCCTCAGGCGTCGCCGCCGGGAAGATGCCGCCGCGCATCGAGCCCTTGTCGCGCAGGTGACGGACCAGGGCGCGGGTGTCGACGCCGCTGAGCCCGGGGACGCCGCAGTCGGAGAGCCAGTCGAGCCAGCCGCCCTCGGCGCTGGCGACGTCCTCGCGGTTCTTGGCGTCGCGCATGACGACGCCGCGGGCGTGGACGCGGTCGGACTCCATCGCCGCCTCCGAGACGCCGTAGTTGCCGATCAGCGGGTAGGTGAAGACGATGATCTGGCCCGCGTAGGAGGGGTCGGTGACCGACTCCTGGTAGCCGGTCATCGCGGTGTTGAAGACGACCTCGCCGGTGACGGCGCCCTCGGCGCCGCAGGCGAGCCCGTCGAGCCGGGTCCCGTCCTCGAGCAGCAGGTAAGCCTCACTCATCGAGCAACCCCCAGGGAGAAGGAACGAAGGCGGTAGGCGACCTGGCCCGCGGCGACGGTGACGAGGACGCGGCCGGTCAGGGTGCGCCCGTGGCACCACGAGTTGGCGGAGCGGCTCTCGTAGCCCTCCTCGCCCACGGTCCACTCGGCGGCGAGGTCGCAGAGGGCGACGTTGGCCTCCGAGCCCGGGGCGAGGCTGGGCCGCTCGATCCCGAACGGGGCGGCGCCGCCGGCCATCCGCTCGACCAGCAGGCCGAGGCCGATCGTGCCGGGCAGGACCAGCTCCGTGTGCAGCGCCGCGAAGGCGGTCTCGAGGCCGGTGACGCCGAAGGCGGCCTGCTCGAAGGGGACGTCCTTTTCCTCGGGCTGGTGCGGGGCGTGGTCGGTGGCGACGCACTCTAGGGTGCCGTCGCGCAGGCCCTCGATCAGGGCCTGGCGGTCGCGCTCTTCGCGCAGCGGCGGGTTCATCTTGGTGCGGTGCGGGTCGAGGCCGCGGACGTCCTCGTCGGTGAGGCAGAGGTGGTGCGGGCTGGCCTCGGCGCTGATCTTGACCCCGGCCGCCTTGGCGGCGCGGACGATCTCGACCGACTCGGCGGCGGAGACGTGCTGGACGTGGATGCCGGCCTCCTCGTAGCCCGCCAGGGCGGCGTCGCGGGCGATCATCGTCGACTCCGAGACCGAGGGGATGCCGCCGATCCCGAGTGCCGCGGAGACCGGGCCCTCGTGCATGGCGCCGCCGTCGGAGAGCTCCGGGTCCTCCTCGTGGAGGGCGATCGTGCCGCCGCAGAGGCGCTGGTACTGGAGGGCGCGGCGCATCACCCGGGCGTTGGCGATCGGCAGACCGTCGTCGGAGAAGCCGAGGGCGCCGGCCTCGCGCAGTTCGACCATCTCGGTCAGCTCCTCGCCCTTCATGTCGGCGGTGACGGTGGCGAGGAAACCGATCGGGACCGCGGCCGCCTCCCGGGCCTGTTCGCGCAGGGCGGTGACGTCGGCGGGGGTGGAGACGGGTGGCTCGGTGTTGGCCATCGCGATGACCCCGCAGTAGCCCCCGGCGGCGGCGGCGCGGGCGCCGGTCTCGACGTCCTCCTTGTGCTCCTGGCCGGGGGTGCGGAGGTGGACGTGCGGGTCGAAGAAGGCCGGGAAGGCGTGCAGGCCCTCGGCCTCGAGCACCTCGGCGCCGCCGGCCTCGGCCTCGCCGGGGGCGGCCAGCTCGGCGATCTCGCCGTCGCGGATGACGAGGTCGTGAACGCCTTCGATGCCGGCGACGGGGTCGAGCAGCGTGGCCCGGCGCAGGACCAGGTCCGCGCCCTCGCCGGGGCGGAAGTCGAGCAGCTCGGAGACGCTCACGCCGGCTGGCCGATCGGGGTGGGGTTGGCGGCGGGCTCGCCGTCGCCGACCGCGGTCGGGCGCTCGCCGCCGGCGAGCAGCTCGTAGAGGATCGCCATGCGGACGACGAGGCCGGCGGCGACCTGTTCGACGATCAGCGACTGCGGCGAGTCGATCGCCTCGCCGGAGAGCTCGACGCCGCGGTTGACCGGTCCCGGGTGCATCAGCAGCTGGCGCGGACCGAGGCGGCGGGTGTCGACCTGGTAGCCGGCCGCGTACTCGCGCAGCGAGGGCACGAAGCTGTCGCTCATCCGCTCGTGCTGCATGCGCAGGGCGTAGACGACGTCGGCCTCCTCGAGCCGGTCGAGCGAGTACTCGACCTCGCAGCCGAGCTGCTCGATCCCGCGCGGGATCAGCGTCGGCGGGCCGCAGAGGGTCACCTCGGCGCCCATCCGCCGGAAGGCGATCAGGTTGGAGCGGGCGACGCGGCTGTGGAGGACGTCGCCGACGATCCAGATCCGCACCCCGTCCAGCGCGCCGAGGCGGCGGCGCAGCGTGTAGACGTCGAGCAGGGCCTGGCTGGGGTGCTCGTGCTTGCCGTCGCCGGCGTTGACGACGGCCGCCTCGGTCCAGCCGGCGACCATCTGGGCGGCGCCGGCGTAGGGATGGCGGATCACGATTGCGGCCGGGTCGTAGGCCGAGAGGGTCGCGATGGTGTCTTTCAGCGACTCGCCCTTGTCGACCGAGGAGCCGGCTGCCTTGACCGAGACGAGGTCGGCGGAGAGGCGCTTCGCGGCGAGCTCGAAAGAGCTGCTGGTGCGGGTGCTCGACTCGTAGAAGAGGGTAACGACGGTGCGGCCGCGCAGCGTCGGGACTTTCTTGATGTCGCGGCGGCCGACCTCGGCGAAGCTCTCGGCGCGGTCGAGGATCGCCTCGATCTCCTCACGGCTGACGTCCTCGATCGCGAGCAGGTGCCTCACGAAAGCACCTCCGCGGCCTGCGCTTCTGAGATCGTCACTTCGTCGACCCCGTCGATCTCCTCGAGGCGGACGTTGACCCGCTCCTCGCGCGCGGTCGGCAGGTTCTTGCCGACGTAGTCGGGCCGGAAGGGCAGCTCCCGGTGGCCGCGGTCGCAGAGCACCGCCAGCTGCACGCGGCGGGGCCGGCCGTAGTCGAAGAGGGCCTCGATCGCGGCGCGGACGGTGCGGCCGGTGAAGAGGACGTCGTCGACGAGGACGACGGTCCGCTCGCTGAGGTCGAAGTCGATGTGGGAGGCGTGGACGACCGGCTGTGTGGCCGGCGCCTTGGCGGCGAGGTCGTCCCGGTAGAAGGAGATGTCGATGTCGCCGAAGGGCAGCTCGGCGTCGGTGAGCTCGCCCAGCAGGGCGTGCAGGCGGCGGGCGAGGACGGCGCCGCGGGTGTGGATGCCGATGACGGCGAGAGCGGAGGCGTCGGGGTTCTTCTCGACGATCTCGTGGGCGATCCGCTTCAGCGTTCGCCGCAGGTCGTCGTGCTCCAGCACGAGCTTTTCGCTCACTTCGATGGCTACCTACCCGGCCTCACGGGACCTGGTTAAAGGGGCGCGGAGAGCGTAGCAGTGGGGGCGGCGGGGATGGTATCGCCTCGCCGTCGCGAACTGCGGGGAGGCTCCGTCGAGGCCATACCCATCCCCGCCGAGCTCGCTCCTCCGGCTGCCGCTGAGTGAGGTGTCCCCGGCCGCTGCCCGCTACTCCCTCGTTTCCCTTGCTCCGTTGGGTACGAGCTCCGGATATCCGCGCTCGGGGAAGGGGATCTCGATTACGTCGAAATCCTTGGGGGCGACGGTCGCTTCGTAGACGTCCTCGGCCTCTTCGAGGACCTTGCCGACGTGGTAGCGGGAGGAGATGTGGACGAGGGCGAGCAGTTTCACGTGGGCCTCGCGGGCGACGGCGGCGGCCTGGCCGACGGTCGAGTGGCCGGTCTCGGCGGCGCGCTGGGCCTCCTCCTCGGCGAAGCTGGCGTCGTGGACAAGCAGCTCGGCGTCGGCGGCGGCGGCAACCGTGGCCGGGCTGGGCGAGGTGTCGCCGGTGATCGCGACGGTGCGGCCGGGACGGCTGGGGCCGACGACGTCGGCGGCGCGAACGGTGCCCTCGGCGCCCTCGACATCCTCCCCGCGCTGCAGGGCCGCGAAGGCCGGGCCTTCCGGGACCCCGAGCCGCCGCGCCGCCTCGACGTCGAACTTGCCTGGCCGCTCCTCCTCGACCAACGCATAGCCGTTGGCACGCACGCTGTGGGCGGCTTCGAAGGGCTGGATCTCGTAGCCGTCGTGCGGGACCGCCTGGCCCGGCTCCAGCTCGACCAACCGGACCTCGAAGCAGAGCCGCCCGATCAGCGGCTTCATCACCTCGAAGAGGTCCCGCAGCCCAGGCGGCCCGTAGACCGTCAGCGGCGGCTCCCGGTCGGTCAGGTCGTAGGTTTTCAGCAGCCCCGGCAGCCCCAGCGTGTGGTCGGCGTGGAAGTGGGTCATATAGATCTCGTCGAGCTGAACCAGCCCCAGCGAGCGCTGCATCTGCCGCTGGGTCCCTTCCCCGCAGTCGAACAGCAGCCGCTCCCCCCCACGCGAGATCAGCACGCTCGCGGTCGAGCGCCGCGCCGACGGCACCGAGCCGCCGGTGCCGAGAAAGGTCACCGAAAGATCCACGGCGGCGAGCCTACGGAAGGGAGGCGCTTCGCGGCCTACTCACTAAGCTCCGGGGTGAGCGCCCGTAGCTCAGCTGGATAGAGCGCCGCCCTCCGGAGGCGGAGGCCACAGGTTCGAATCCTGTCGGGCGCGTAGGGGGTCTGGGTCAGGCCGAGTTGAAGCGGGCGCGCCACTCGGCGCGGTCGAACTCGGCCGGCTCGGTCTCGGCGAGGAAGCGTTCGAGGGTGGCGACGAAGCGGCCGGGCTGCTCCAGCTGGGGCAGATGGCCAGCGCCGGCGAAGATCTCGAGGCGGCTGTTGGGCAGGGCCGCGTGGGCTTCCTCGGCGTGGGAGACCGGGATGATCGGGTCGCGGTCGCCCCAGACGATCAGCATCGGCAGAGCCTCGGCCAGGTAGAGGCGATCGAGGGCGGCGATCCGCTGGCCCTCGGTGTTGACGACCGCGCGGAGGGTGGCGAGAAAGGCGCGGCGGCGCTCGGAGTCGGCCAGCGAGGCGTATCCGCGCGCCACCTCGGTGACGTCGGCGTTGGGGCGCAGGCCGAGCAGTCCGAGGCCGCGGCCGACCACCGAACCGACCTGCTGGCCGACGCCGGCGGTGGCGCCGATGAAGAGCTTCGCTCCGGGCAGCGCCGCCGCCCGCAGGACCGGGCTGACGTCCGGGCCGAGGCCGCCGCTGGAGACCAGCACCAGGCGCTCGACCAGCTCCGGGAACTGGTACGTGAACTGCATCGCGACGCCGCCGCCGAGCGAGTGGCCGACCAGGGTGGCGCGCTCGTGGCCGAGGGTGACGAGGAGGTCGCGTAGGCCGCTGGCGAGGCTGCCGAGCGAGTAGTCGCCGCCGCCCGGCTCGGAGAGCCCGTGGCCGGGAAAGTCCGGAGCGATCACGGTGTTGCGCAGGGCCAGGGGGTCGACCACCGAGCCCCAGTTGTCGGCGGTCCCCGCCATGCCGTGGATCAGCAGCAGGACCGGCCCCGAGCCGCCGCCCGCGTAGCTCACCGAGCGGCCGTGCACGTTCACCGTCCGCGTCTCGACGGCGGTTGCCCGCAACGGCGTCGGCTTGGCTGCCACGGCATCAACGCTACTCCTCCGCCGGGCGGATGACTGCGGCGCGCGGCGGCCGGCCCTTCCAATACTGTCGCGAGCCGTGAACGAGCCCCAGGCGGACAGTCGGCCCCCGCGCGGCGCCCTGGCGGTGATCGCGGTCGGGCTGCTGGCCTGCGTCGCCGCCGCCCTGCTCGCCACCGGCCGCGGAGAGGGCGAAGCCGCGAATCTGGAATGGGTCAAGCGGGTCGCGATCCCGGACTCGGCGTCGGCCGCGGTGCCCGGGGGCGACGGCGAGATGCAGTTGGTCGACAGCGAGCTCAAAGCGACCGGCACCAACGTCAGCGGCTACTCGCTGTTCCTGGTCGGGGCGACGCTGCGGATCGACGGCGGCTCCCCGGTCGAAGGCAGCCACGCTCGCTGCACGATTGCCGCTCGCCAACGGACTGAAATCGCCCATACCTTCGGAGGCCTGCGGGCAACCTTCCCGCGCTCTTCGGAGACCGGCATCTACAGCCAGAACGTGCCGGACGAGATCCCGATCGACTTCAGCGCCCGCGGCGGCGAAACCGTGATCGTCGAACCAGAGCTGTTCCCCGGCTTCACGACCGAAAAAGGCGTCAAGCTCGAATGGCCGAAGTTCAAGGAAGGGGTCGAGAGACTCGACTACCTCATCGTCGGCAACCCGAAGCGCGACCTGCTGCTGCCCTTCTACACGATCTGGAAAACCACGGCGACCCCCGGTGCGGACCTCTCCTGCACCTTGACCACCAGCGCCGGCGAGGCCACCGTCCGCACCGCCGGGGCCCTGCGGGGCTCGCCGCCACCGATCGACGAAGAAGCCGAAGACATCGCCGAAGAAGTCGCCGAGGAAGAAGAAGCGGAAGACGAGGACGAATCGGAAGGCGAAGGGGACGAAGGCTGAGGCTCAGGCCGGCGGGGCGACCAGCAGCTCCGGTCCTTCCGCCATCCCTTTGCCGACCTTGTTGAGCGCCGGGTTCGCCGGAGCGCTTTGCATTCGGGCCGCGTCGAGCGGGCCGCACATCGCCACCGCGTCCTCGGCGTTGAGCTCGGGGTTCAGCCAGGCGGCCTCGGCCTCCGGGCCGGACAGGATCGCCGGCATCCGGTTGTGGACCGGGGCGACCACCTCGTTGGGAGTCGTGGTGACGATCGTGCAGCTATAGAGGAAGCCGTCGCCGTCGACGCCGCGGTCCTCCGGGTTGTCCCACTCCTTGCGGGTGCAGATCCCGGCGAAGGCGAAGAGCTCGCCGCCGTCGACGGTGAAGCGCCAGGGCTGGCGCGGCTGCTTGGGGTCCTCGGCCCGCATCCACTCGTAGAAGCCGTCGGCGACGATCAGGCAGCGGTGGCGGTACTTGCCGACCAGCGGCCCGTAGGCCCGGCTGCTGGTCAAGTTCTCGGCTTTGGCGTTGATCATCTTGTAGCCGACCTTGAGGTCCTTGGCCCAGCGCGGCACCAGTCCCCAGCGCATCAGCCGCGCCTCGCGCTCGCCCGCCGCCGCCTCCTCCGGGTCCGGCGAGGAACGCACGGTGAGGATCTCCTGGGTCGGCGCGACGTTGAAGCGGCCGAGCCCGGGCGGTCGTTTCTCCTTGGCGCCGTTGGAGCCATCGCTCGCGGCGTCCTGGACGCTCTCACCGAGGTCCCCCCCGCCCCCGCGCTCGAGCGCCTTCTCGAGCTCCGCCTGGAAGCGGTCGGCGATCTTCTTGGTGTCTTTGGCAGTGACGGTGAAGCGGCCGCACATGGGCCGGAGACTAGCCGGGCGGGTCGCCCGGCTCGGGGGCGATCAGCTCGACCGTCGGGAAATAGGTGCGGTAGCGGCGAGCGTCGCGCGTCAGCAGCCGCAGCCCTTCGACCGCGGCATGGGCGCCGATGAAGAAATCGGGAAGGGGCGAGCACCTGGTGCCTCCCCGGCGGCGGTACTCGAGGAAGGCACGGCCGGCGATAAACGCCGCGGGCCAGGGCAAGGGGATGCGCTCCATCCAGCCGCTGTCGATCGCCCGGTCGCATTCCTCGGGCGTCCGGAAGCCGACCGAGAGCTCGGCGTAGACGATCTGGTTGACGAACAGGGCGCCGTCCTGCAGGGCGGCGATCAACTGCTCGTCAGCCCAAGCTTTCCATGGCGAGCGGGGATCAAACGAGTCGATCAGGACGTTCGCGTCAACGAGGGTCGCGGCCATCGCCCTCTAAGGGCTCAGAACCCCAATCCTCTCCCCTGGTGAGCCGCATCACTTCATCGGTGGTCATCGTGTAGTTCTTGCCGGCCTCGCGAAGATGCTCGACGAGCTCCTCCCCCCTCCGGCGCCCAGGCGCCTTGACGATCCGCACTCCGGTTTCGTCTCGCACGAAATCGACCTCGGTGCCTGGCAGGAGACCAAGCTCATCGCGGACCACCTTCGGGATCGTTACTTGTCCTTTGCTGGTGATCTTCATGAAGTAAGAGTAATACAGGTATTACTCTTACCGGCCCTCACGGCCGAACGTCCGGATGTTGCCGGTACCACTCGAGCGTGCGCTCCAGGCCGTCGCGGAGCTCGACCTGGGGCTGCCAGCCGGTCAGGTCGCGGAGCTTGGCGGAGTCGACGAACTGGCGGTCGATCTCGCCGGCGGGGTTGCCGGGTCCGTATTCGGGGTTGAGGCCGCCGCCGGCCAGCTCGGCGATCGCCTCGACAACCTCGGCGACCGAGTGGGGCTGCTCGCCGCCGGCGTTGAAGGCCTCGCCAGCGGCCGGACCGCCGGCGCCAACCGCGTGCTCGATCGCCAGGTAGGCGGCGACCGCGTCGTCGACGTAGAGGAAGTCGCGCTCGGGACTGCCGTCGGAGCGGATCGCCGGGCGGCGGCCGTCGAGCACCGCGGCGACCGCCTCGGGTATGAGGCGCGAGAAGTTGAGGTCGCCGCCGCCGTAGATGTTCGCGAAGCGGGTGACCGCGACCGGGAGGCCGTAGGCGGGCCGGTAGCTGAGCGCGATCGCGTCGGTGGCCGCCTTGCTCGCCTCGTACGGCGAGGCCGGGCGCAGCTGCATCTCCTCGCGGTACGGCAGCTGCTCGCAGGGCCCGTAGGCCTTGTCGGAGGAGGCGACGACCACGGCCGGGACCTCGGCGCGGCGGCAGGCCTCGAGCAGGACCCAGGTGCCGCGCACGTTGGCTTCGAAGGTCGCGACCGGGTCGGCCATCGCCGGCCCGACCAGGGTCTGGGCGGCGAGGTGAAAGACGACGTCGAACTCGCCCGCGTCGACGGTGGCGCCAACCGCCTGCGCGTCGCGCAGATCGGCCTCGACCAGCTCGACCGCGGGGGCGATCCCCTGCAGCGCCAGACAGGAGACGGGCGGGCCCGGCAGGTCGAGCACGGTGACCGCGTCGCCGCGCTCGAGCAGCGCCCGGGCCAGGTGCGAGGCGACGAAGCCGTGGCCGCCGGTTACGAGCGCCCGCTTCAAGGGGCCTCCACCCCGGCCGCGTCCCAAACCCGCCAGGGAGCCTCGCCGCTCGCCCAGAGGTCGTTGAGGACGACCGCGTCCTTGTAGGTGTCCATGCAGTCCCAGAAGCCCTCGTGCCGGTAGGCGTGGAGGCGACCGTCGGCGGCGATCCGGCGCAGCGGCTCCCGCTCCAGCACGCTCTCCTCGTCGAGATAGCCGAGCGCGCCCGGCTCGAAGCAGAGGAAGCCCCCGTTGATCCAGTGCTCGCTGCGCGGCTTCTCGGCGAACCCATCGACGCGCCCGTCCTCGCCGAGCTCGGCCACGCCCCACGGCAGGTGCGGCCGCACGACGGTCATCGTTCCCAGCTCGCCGTGGCCCCGATGGAAATCGAGCAGCGCCCCGAGGTCGACGTCGGCGACCCCGTCGGCGTAGGTGACGCAAAACGTCCCGTCCCCGACCCGCTCGCCGAGCCGCGCGACCCGTCCCCCCGTCGGCGTGTCCAGCCCCGTGTCCACGCACTCGACCCGGACGCCCTCGGGCCAACGCTCCGCCGCCGCGAACTCCGCCACGGCCTCGCCCATGTACCCCGTCGCGAGCAGAAACCGCTCGAACCCCTGCGCAGCGTAGATCTGCACCACGTGCCAGAGGATCGGCCGCCCCCCGATCTCCACCAGCGCCTTCGGCACCGACTCGGTCCGCTCGCGCAGCCGCGTGCCGCGACCGCCGCAGAGAATGACTACGGGCGGCCTAGAGCCCATCCCGGCAGGGGTGGAGCGTCTTGTACTTTTTCGGCGCCAGCCCTGCGGCGCCAGCAACCCGGCTCTCCATCGAAAAAGTTAAGCGGAACCCCTGCCGGGATGGGCTCCGTCCCTCAGCCGTCAACCTCCCGCAACCGCCGGCAGAATCGTCACCTCGGCGCCGTCGTCGATCTGGGTCTCGAGCCCCTGCTGGAAGCGGATGTCCTCGCCGGAGACGTAGACGTTGACGAAGCGGCGCAGGTCGCCGTCCTGGGTGATCCGCTCGCGGAGGCCGCCGTGCGCGTCGAAGACCGCGTCGAGGACCTCGCCGACGGTCGAGCCGCTCACCTCTACCTCGGCCTCTCCCCCGGTCGCGGCGCGCAGCTGGGTCGGAATCTTCACGGTGACGCTCATCAGACGGCTACCTCCTGGCGGAACTCGGCCTCGAAGCTGTCGAGGCTGGGGTCGATCTCGTGCATCTGGAACGTATCGCGGGTGGCGTCGAGGGTCTTCAGGCCCTCGCCGGTCAGGTAGACGACGACCCGCTCGCCGGCGCCGATCTCTCCTCGTTCGGCCAGCTTCTGGAGGACGCCGACGGTGACGCCGCCGGCCGTCTCGGTGAAGATCCCGGTCGTCTCGGCCAGCAGCTTGATGCCGCCGCGGATCTCCTCGTCGGTCACCGAGTCGACGCCGCCACCGCTGCGCCGCGCCAGCTCGACCGCGTAGGGCCCGTCGGCCGGGTCGCCGATCGCCAGGCTCTTGGCGATCGTGTCCGGCTTCTGCGGCCGGCAGACGTCCCAGCCTTCGGCGAAGGCGGTCGCGACGGGGCTGCAGCCGAGCGCCTGGGCGCCGTTGAAGACCGGCTGGTCGCCCTCGAGCAGACCGAGGTCGAGCCACTCCTGGAAGCCGCGGCCCAGTTTCGTGAACAGCGAGCCGGAGGCAATCGGGCAGACGACCCGGTCGGGCAGCTCCCAGCCGAGCTGCTCGGCCGTCTCGTAGGCGAGCGTCTTCGAGCCCTCCGCGTAGTAGGGCCGCAGGTTGACGTTGACGAAGGCCCAGGGGCGGGTCTCGGCGAGCTGCGTGCAGAGCCGGTTGACGTCGTCGTAGTTGCCGCGGACGCCGACCAGGTTGGTCCCGTAGACGCCAGTCGCGAGCAGCTTCTGCTCCTCGAGGTTGGCCGGCACGAAGACGTAGGAGTCGAGGCCGGCGGCCGCCGCGTGGGCGGCGACGGCGTTGGCGAGGTTGCCGGTCGAGGCGCAGGCGACGGTCTCGAAGCCAAGCTCGCGGGCCTTGGCGACGGCCACGGCGACGACCCGGTCCTTGAAGGAGTGAGTCGGGTTGGCGGCGTCGTTCTTGATCCAGACCTCGGCGTCGAGCTCGAGCGCCTCGGCGAGGCGGTCGGCGCGCAGCAGCGGCGTCAGGCCGGGCTCGAGCGGGTCACCGGGACGGCCCTCGAAGGGCAGGAAGTCGGCGTAGCGCCAGATCCCCTGCGAGCCGGCCTGGATCCGCCGCTTCGCCTCGGTCGCGTCAAGCGCGGAGAGGTCGTAGGTGACCTCCAGCGGGCCGAAGCAGTTCTCGCAGAAGTAGTTGGCGCCGAGCTCGAAGGTCGAGCCGCACTCCTTGCACTTCAAGTTCTCGATTGACATCCGATCCTCTCTCTCAACAAAAAACCTCCGCCTGTGGGGCAGAGGTCCGATCGGACATCCCCCACATCTTCCAGATCTCAAGCCGTCTTCGACAGTGATCTGCTGGATTTGGCACCTCCCCTCGAGTCAAGACTCGAGGTGGTTGCCGGGGCTTCACTGGGCCAGTCCCTCCACCCCTCTAGATGTGGCGCTTATGTTGGGAGAAGCCTACCAGGCAGGTCCAGGGCTTACGCACGCATGCTGGGCGTTTAACCTTGTCGTCACCATGACTTCCCCGCACGCCGAGACGATTGGGCAGAACGATGCCGAACCTTCCGAAGCCCAGGCTGCGGCGGCCAAGCCGACGGGGAGAAGTCCTCGGACCCTCCGCGCCGCCTGAGCCGCAGACGCCAAACGTCGAGCAGATCGACTCCTCCGGCCTGCGCTGGGTCAACATCGAGCGACCCGGATCGCTGGAGCGAACCTGGCTCGAGGAGCACTTCGAGTTCCATGCCCTCGACCTCGAGGACGTGCTCTCGCGCAATCAGCGGCCGAAGATCGACGTTTACGACGACTACCTCTTCATCGTCCTGCACCTGCCGGTCTTCGACCCGGTGGCCGGCCGCCTCGGCGCCGGCGAGCTCGACCTCTTCGTCGGGCCCGACTACCTGATCACGATTCCCAACCAGCCGCTGCAGCCGGTCGAGTACCTGTTCGAGCGCTGTCGCAGCAAAGAGGAGCTGCGCGAACAGCTCTTCTCGCGCGGCTCGGGGTACCTGCTCTACCGCCTGGTCGACGACAGCTTCGACTACTGCTTCCCGATGCTGCGCAAGATCGCCAACAAGCTCGACGCGCTCGAGGACGAGATCTTCGAGGGACGCTCCGAGGAGGTCGTCCGCGACATCTCCAACGTCAAGCAGGAGATCATCAACTTCCGCAAGGTGATCCGGCCGCAGCGGCCGGTGCTGCGCGACCTCGAGAAGGTCAAGCAGCGCTACCTGGCGACCGACTTCGACCTGGAGATCTACTTCGACGACATCGTCGACGCCCACGAGCGGATCTGGGACATGCTCGAGAACTACAAGGAGGTCGTCGAGGCGCTCGAGGAGACCAACGAGTCGGTGATCTCGCACCGCGTCAACGACATCCTCCGGGTCCTCACCTCGATCAGCGTGATCGTCCTGCCGCTGACCCTGATCGCCAGCATCTGGGGCATGAACGTCGGCGTCCCCGGCGAAGGGGACGAGACCGACTTCTACGTGATCGTCGGCGGCCTGCTGCTCGTCTTCCTCGCGATGGCTGTGTACTTCCGCCGCCGCCGCTGGCTCTGAGCGGCTTCCATAGGATGGGTCGCCCGTGGCAAATTTCCGCATCTGGGCGCCCTGGCGCCTCGCCTACGTGAAGGACGCGTCCAAGGACAACGAGGAGGAGTGCATCTTCTGCGCCAAGCCGGCCGCGGGAGATGACGAGGCGAACCTGATCGTCCACCGCGGCGAGGGCTGCTTCGTGATCCTCAACCTCTTCCCGTACACCAACGGGCACCTGATGGTGGCTCCCTACGAGCACATCGGGGCGCTGCAGGAGATCCCCGCCGAGACGGTGGCGGAGATGATGGCGCTGGCGCAGCGGGCAATGAGCCGGCTCGAGGAGGTCTACGAGCCCCACGGCTACAACGTCGGCTTCAACCAGGGTCGGGTCGCCGGGGCCGGGGTCGAGCACCACATCCACCTGCACGTCGTGCCGCGCTGGGCCGGGGACAACAACTTCATGCCGGTGATCGCCGACACCAAAGTGATGCCGCAGTCGATCGAGCAGAGCTACGCAGCGTTGAAGGGAGCGTTTTGAGCGAGCAGGCACCGCTGGCCCCGGCCGGCATTTTCAAGGCCTACGACATCCGGGGCCTCCATGGGTCGGAGATGGACGAGACGACCGCGCACGCGATCGGGCGGGCCTTCGCCCGGGTGCTGGCGCGGCTGCGCGGCAAGCAGACTTCGAAGCTGCGGGTCGGGCTCGGCCGCGACATGCGGTTGAGCGCGCCGGCGATGGCAGCGGCGCTGCGCGACGGGCTGATCTCCGAGGGCGCCACCGTGCTCGACGCCGGCATGGTCGCGACCGAGGTTCTCTACCACCTGGTCGGCTCGCGGGAGCTGGACGGCGGCGCGATGGTGACCGCCTCCCACAACCCCAAGGCCTACACCGGCGTCAAGCTCGTCCGCGAGGGGGCGCTGCCGCTCTCCGGTGACGCCGGGATCGGCGACGTCAAGGCCGAGATCGAGGCCGGGCTCGGCCGCGCCCCGGGCGGCGGCGCCTTCGAGGAGGTAGACGTCTGGGAGGAGTTCCGCGCCCACGCCATGTCCTTCATCGACCCCGCCAACGTCAAGCCGATGAAGGTGGTCGTCGACGGCGGCAACGGAATGGGCGGGCCGATGGTCGGGCCGATCCTCGAGAAGCTGCCGCTGCGGCTGGAGGAGATGTACTTCACGCCGAACGGCGAGTTCCCCGACCACGAGCCGAACCCGCTGCTGGAGGAGAACCGGCAAATGATCATGGAGCGGGTCCGCGAGAGCGGCGCCGACCTCGGGATCGCTTGGGACGGCGATGCCGACCGTTGCTTCTTCATCGACGGCAGCGGCGAGTTCTGCGACGGCGACTTCATCTGCGCGCTGCTGGCCCGCTCGGTGCTGAAGCGCAACCCGGGCGCGACGATCCTCTACGACCCGCGCTCGAGCCGGGCGGTGCCGGACCTGGTCGCCGCCGAGGGCGGGCGCTCCGACATCTCTCGGGTCGGCCACGCCTTCTTCAAGGCGCGGATGCGCGAGGAGAACGCCGCCTTCGGCGGCGAGGTCTCCGGCCACTACTACTTCCGCGACTTCTGGAACGCCGACTCGGGGACGATCCCGGCGCTGCTGGTCCTGGAGCTGCTCTCGCTCGACGGCCGCAGCCTCGGCGATCTGATCGACGAGTTCCGCTCCAAGTACTTCATCTCCGGCGAGATCAACTCCGAGGTGGCAGACGGGGCGGCGAAGATGGAGGAGATCGCGGCGCGGTACTCGGATGGCGAGATCACCCGCCTCGACGGGATCTCGGTCGACTACGACGAGTGGCACTTCAACGTGCGCCCCTCCAACACCGAGCCGCTGCTGCGCCTCAACCTCGAGTCGCTGGTCTCGCGCGCCGACATGGAGCGGCGCCGCGACGAGGTTCTCGGCCTGATCCGGGCGTGACCGAGCTGACCCCGGAGGCGGCGCTGGAGCAGGCCGCCCTCGCCGGCATCCACCGCCTGCAGGTGCCGACCCCGTTCGCGGTGGGGCGGGTCAACTGCTACCTGATCGAGGACGAGCCGCTGACCCTGGTCGACACCGGGCCCAATTCCGGCAAGGCGCTCGACGAGCTCGGCGCCCAGCTCGGCGCCCGCGGCCACGCGATCGACGACATCGAGCTGGTCATCGTCACCCACCAGCACATCGACCACCTCGGCCTGGTCGAGATCGTCGTCGAGCACTCCGGCGCCGCGGTG
The DNA here is from genome assembly GCA_946886425.1 of uncultured Actinomycetes bacterium. Next base: position 5,553 of record CAMPIP010000009.1, on the reverse strand, counting down.
GCGGCGCTCGGCCTGGCGGCGAAGCGCCTCGCCGACTTCAGCGAGGACGCCGAGGCCGACGACGCCTTCGCGGTCGAGCTGATGCTCCGCAACGGCATCCCCGAGGAAGTGACGGTGGCGCTGCGCAGCGTCTCGCGCAGCTTCCGCAGCTGGGGCTCCCACGTCGGGGTGACGCGGCCACTTGAGCATGGCGAGACGATGAGCTTCCGCGACCGCAACCTCGAAGTCCTCCACCGCCCCGGCCACAGCCCATCCGACACCGTCTTCTGGGACGAGCGGCGGCGGATCCTGATCGCCGCCGATCACCTTCTCCCCCACATCTCCTCCAACCCGCTGATCTCGCGACCGCTCGACGGCTCGAGCGAGCGCGTCCAGGCCCTTGCCACATACATCGAGTCGCTGCGCAGGACGCGGGAGATGCCGGCCGAGATCGTCCTCCCCGGCCACGGCGACCCGGTCACCGACCACGTCGCCCTGATCGACTCCCGCCTGGCCGGCCACGAGCGCCGCAAGGAGAAGATCTACAAGCTGATCGCCGAGGGCGAGCCGCGAACCGGCTACGAGCTGGCCCAGTCGATCTGGGGCAACGTCGCGGTGACCCAGGCGTTCCTGACGCTTTCCGAGGTGATTGGCCACACCGACCTGCTCGTCAACGAGGGGCGGATCCGGGAAGCGGGCGACGGCGCCGTCGTGCGGTACGAAGCGACCTGAGGGGCCTGCGGCGCCCCCCGCGACCCGTCGAGTTCAGCCCCGGTTCGGAGAGCCGGTCACCCGCGAGCCGTCCGGCGGCCAGGTGTCGACGTCCCAATGCTGCTCGACCTGCGGCTTGGAGAAGAAGGCGATCACCCGCAGCTCCTCGGAGCCGGTGCTGCGGAGGTCGTGCGAGGTGCCTTCGGTGAGCACGAACACGTCACCGGGCTTGACAGGCTTGGCGCCGTCGTCGAGGAGCAGCTCGCCCTGGCCGGAGAGGATGAACTGAGTCTCCTCGGCCGTGTCGACGTGCTTGCCCAGGCGCTCGCCGGCCGGGATCGCGAAGTAGATCGTCGCGGATTGCTCCGCGTCTTTGCCGCCGTAGGCGAAGAACCCACCGGTCCAGGCGACTTCGTCGCTGGCACTGGACCTCAACTCGGTCGTCTCGACCTCGGACACGTTGACGACGTCCATCGATCCTCCCTGCTCGTTGTCCGGCGTCTCCTCGCCGCTGAGGCCCGCGAGCCTTCCACCGCGCCGACCGGCCCGTCAAGTCGGCTCGTACACCCGGCCAGTGGGCGCGGCGGAGGGATCGGACTCTTCCGTCCGCTGCGGTGCTCGTGGATAGGATCGCCGCATCGAGGGCGCGGTGGCGCCGAAGTCGACGGAACGGGAGCGTGAGAGGACAGTGCGAGTGAGCCGGCTGATCGGTACCGCCCTAACGACCCTGACCCTGTCGGCGGCGGCGGTAGACGCCGCCGCCGCCGCGACGCCGTTCACGGCAGGATCGGGGGCCCGGCCCTCGGTGGCGGTCGGGCCGGACGGCAGCGGACACGTGGTCTGGGAGGCGGGTGGCGCCGACGCCAAGGTGGGCTACTGCCGCATCGCCCCCGGGGAGAGCTCCTGCAACCGCGCCGAGCTGCTCGACTTCGGCACCGCCGGGAACGCCAGCGCCGCCGGCCGAGCCCAGGCGTTCGTCTCCGCGTCGAACGAAGTCGTCGTGACCGCCGGCTGCCACCAGTGCCCCAGCGGCGATACCGGGAACAAGACCTTCCGCTGGACCTCGGTCGGCGACGGCGCCTTCGGGTCGGCCCTGCAGATCGGCGCGGGGCCGGCGGTCAACGGCTTCGGAACGCTGCTGTTCGGCCTCGGCCAGACCTACGTCGGCACCAGCGCCTCGCGCGTCAAGGCGGCCTCGCCGTCGGGCGGCGACGGCGTCCAGTTCGCGACCGGCGGCCTCTTCTCGTTCGGGTCGGAGGTCGACAGCGTGCCGCTGCCCGGGACGGTGAGGCTGGTCGCGGTCGCCAACGACCTGACCGTCGTCAAGTACGGCGTCTACGACGCCGCCGGCCCGCACACCGCGACGACGATCAACAACCCCGTCAACTGGGATGTCGACAAGACCCTCGAAGCTCCCGAGCTGGACAACAGCCAGACGGCGCTGAACAGCGGCCCGAACGGACTCTTCCTCACCTATCTCAGCGACGTCGGCACCGACCTCCGCGTCGGCATGCGTCGCTTCGACTCGGTCGCGAACGTCTTCGGCAGCCCGTCTTACATCGAGGGCGGCGATCCGCTCGACGACAGCATCCAGGAGCCGGACAGCTTCCAGGACCCTGCCGGACGGATCCACGTCGTCTGGGACTCACGCAGCAAAGACGGCCGGCTCCGCTACACGGTCAGCGGCACGGACGGAGGCGGCTTCAGCGCCGTCGCCAACCTCGCCGGCGGCGAGCGCTTCACCGAGCCGGAGGTGGCGGCGGGCGCCGACGGACGCGGCTTTGCCGTTTGGACGGGCTCGGCCGGGGCCGTCCGGGTGGTGCCGCTCGACCCGCAGTCAGAGCCGGCCGGGTCTTCGCCATCCGGCTCCGGCGGCTCTTCCGGCCCCGGCGGCTCTTCCGGCGGCGCTACCGGTTCAAGGCCCGACACCACCACCCCGACGGTGAAAGGCGCAACGATCGGCAGCCGCGCCCTGCGCCCCGGCCAGGGGACCGATTTCCGCTTCACCTCAAGCGAGGCCGGCCAGGCGGTTCTGACGATCGAAAAGCGGTTCAGTGGCCTGAAGGCCAACGGCAAGCCGAAAGCCGGGAAGGCGGCGAACAAGCCCTGTCGGCCGCGGACCAGGAAGCGCCTGCGGGCGCTGCGCCGCCAGGCCGACAGCCCGCGTGCCTACCGCAAGCTGCTGCGCAAGCGCAGCTGCCGCGGCTGGCGGAAGGTCGGCGAGATTCGCCAGTGGGTCCGGCCGGGCGTCAACACGATCGCCTTCGACGGCCGGGTGGCCGGCCGGAAGCTCGGCCGAGGCGCATACCGGGCCCGGCTCGTGGTCACCGACTCCGCGGGCCATGCCTCGCGCACGGAGACGTTGAGCTTCCGGGTCGTCGGAAAATAGATGACGATGATCCGGACTTGAAGGCACCAGCGCCGCCAGGAGAAGAGCTACGAGCTGGCTCGTACGAGGCGACCTGAGGAACGTTTTACTTCGCCTTTACGCCCAATGGGGCGAAAGGCCCATCGACTGCCGGGGCGGCCAGGGCGATGCTGCTGGCATGTCGATCTCAGCCACGCAGCCCATCAATCCAGAAGAGTCGCGCCTGCGCGCGCCAAACCCCGTTCCCCGCGTCATCCTCACCCGCGAGGGTGAGCTGGCGATGCGGGCCGAGCTGGAGCGGATGCGGGAGCGGCTCGACGGCGAGTTCACGGCGCGGCTGCGGGAAGCGCGCGGCTTCGGCGGCTCGCACGACAACGACGAATACCTCCAGATCAAGGAGGAGGAAGCCATCCTGGCCTCCCGGATTCGCCAGCTCGAGAGCCTCCTGGACTCGGCCGAGGTCGTCGACGACACCTCCGCCACCGGGGGAGCCGCGGCGATCGGATCGCTCGTCGAGGTCAAGAACACCGGATCGGGCAGGGTCCGCGAGCATCGGATCACCGGCGGCTTCGAGCCGGTCGAGGCCGGCGACGTCTCGGCGAACTCGCCGGTCGGCCAGGCGCTGCTGGGCCGCTCGCCCGGCGAGCAGGTCGAGGTCGAGCTGCCGAACGGCCGCACCGCGGTCCTCGAGGTCGTCGCGGTGAGGTCGGCCGCCAATCCCTCCTAGGGCTCGACCAAGCCGCGCTTGATCGCGTAGCGGGTCAGTTCCACCCGGTTTCGCATCCCCAGCTTCTCGAGGATGTTGTCGCGGTGCCGGTTGACCGTCGCCTTGGCAATCACCAGCGTCGCGGCGATCTCGTCGCTGGTCAGGCCCTCGGCGATCAGCTTCGTCACCTCCAGCTCGCGCGGGGTGAGCGGGTCGGTCGGGGTCTCTTCGCCGCGGGCGGCTCGCTCCAGGTAGTCCCTGACGAGGGCCGAGGCGGCCGCCGGGTAGATGAACGGCTCGCCGCGGAGGGCCGCCCGGCAGGCCTCGATCAGGTCGTGGTTGGCGGAGGACTTGAGGACGTACCCGGAGGACCCGGCTTTGAGGGCCTCGAAGAAGTACTGCTCGGAGTCGTGGACCGAGAGCATCAGCGTGCGCAGCTCGGGCCGGCGCTGGCGGATCTCGGCGGCGACCTGGAGCCCGGTCAGGCGCGGCATCGAGACATCGAGAACGGCGAGATCGAGGTCCTCGCGCAGCGCCAGTTCGAGCGCCTGGGCGCCGTCGCCCGCCTCGGTGACGACGCTGAGGTCCGGGGCCGACTCGAGGACGAGCTTGAGGCCGCCCCTGACCAGCTCATGGTCGTCGGCGAGGAGGATGCGCGCGGTCAGCGGAACGGGCATCTCACTCACCGGCCTCGATTGGGATCTCGAGGACGACCGCGGTGCCGCCCTCGGGGCCCGGCCCGATCGAGAGGCGACCCCCGGCCAGCAGCGCCCGCTCCCGCATCCCTTCGATCCCGATCGTCTCGCCGCTCAGGTCCGCCGGCATCCCGGTGCCGTTGTCGACGACCTCGAGGCGGAGGTTGTCGCCGTTCCCGCGCAGGCGGATCCGGCAGTGGTCGGCGCCGGAGTGACGGAGGACGTTGGTCAGGGCCTCCTGGGCGACGCGGTAGACGACCAGCTCGACGTCTTCGGGCAGCTTCGACAGCTCCCCTAGGTCGCGTTCGACCCGGATGCCGCTCTGCCTGGCGACGCGGGCGCAGAGCGCGATCAGCGCATTGACCAGCCCCAGGTCGTCGAGGGCCTCGGGCCGCAGCTCCCGCGAGATCCGCCGGATCTCGTCGAGCGTGTCGTGCAGCTGGGCGGCAAGGGCGGCCATGTCGGCGCGATCCGCCGGGGAGTCGGCCGCGGCGGATCGCTCGATCTCCAGCGCCACGGCGGTCAGGGTCTGGCCCGCCTCGTCGTGCAGGGCCTGGGCGATGCGGCGGCGCTCGCGCTCCTGGGCAAGCAGGGCCGCTCGCGCCCCCGCCCGCCGCTCCGCGCGCAACCGCGCCAGCATCTCGTTGAAGGCGTCGGCGAGCGCCGCCAGCTCGGGCGTCTCGTCGGAGGGGTCGACCGTGATCGGCCGGTCCTCGGCGAGATCGACCTCGCGCAGCTTGCCGGCGAAACGGGTCAGCGGCGCGAGGGTGCGGCGGACGTTGACGACGTTCAGGGCCAGGAGGACGAAGAAGGCCCCTACGAGCACGGCGAGCTCACCGGCGCGGATCGGCGCGCTGACGGTCACCGGGGTGACGATCAACAGCACCAGGACCAATGCCAGCAGGGCCGTGCTCGACAGCAGGGCCCGCTCCACCACGGTCAGGCGTCGAGGACGCCGGCGGGGCGACGGTCTCATCAGCTCCTTTCGTTTTAGCCGCCTTGGATCTCTGAGATCGTCGCATCCAGCGCCTCGCGCAGGTTGCCGGCCGGGTCGCTCGCATAGAGCGGCCCCCGGCCGTCGTCCAGCAGGGTCG
>CAMPIP010000008.1 GCA_946886425.1 uncultured Actinomycetes bacterium | reverse complement strand
CCCGAGGCCAGCGCCTCGACGCAACCGTGGTTGGGGCAGTTGCCCTGGCAGGGCGGTCCGTCGGCCTGGATCACCGTGTGGCCGAGCTCGGCCCCCGCCCCGGTCGAGCCCCGGTAGAGCTCGCCGCCCAAGACCAGGCCACCGCCGATCCCGGTTCCGATCGTCAGCATCACCATGTCGTCGGAGCCGCGACCGGCGCCGTAGAGGTACTCGGCCAGCGCCGCCACGTTGGCGTCGTTGTCGAGGAAGACCGGCAGCCCGACCTTCTCGCCGACCAGCTCGCGCAGCGGTAGGTCGGAGAGCGGCAGGTTGACGGCCGAGATCGCGACGCCGGTCTCCTGGTCGATCGTCGCCGGAATCCCCAGCCCGACCGCGATCGCCTCCGGTCGCGCTTCGCGCGCCTCGGTGACCTCGCGGACCAGCAGCTCGACCAGCTCGTCCTCGCTCTGGCCGGTCGAGGCCTCGCGGCTCTCCCAGAGCGTTTCGGTCCCGTCGAGGACGCCGACGAGCATCTTCGTGCCGCCGAGATCGACGCCGATCGTCGCGCCAGCAGTCATCGGCAAGAAGGGGCTCGAAGGAAGGCGACCGCGGGCATCGGCATGATTTCTAGCCCTTTTATGCCCGACGATGGCGAGCAGCGGCCTTCGGGACCGCCCGAGTACAAGGTCTACCGGTCCCGCAGGAGCATCTTTTCGCGGCTGAAGTCAGCCGACCTCGCGCGCCTGCGCGAGCGCGCAAAGCTGCCTGGGAAGCGGCCCGGGGGCGATCGTGAGCCGCCCGAGCGGCGGCTGCCCGGCACCCCGCGCCCCGCCGCCAAGCGGGTTCTCAAATGGGTCGGGATCGCCTTTTTGGGATGGATCTTGCTCAGCTTCCTGGCCTTCGCAGTCTCCGCCCAGCTGCAGTCCTTCAAGCTCTCCGGCGAAGCCAAGGACGCCCTGCACGGCAACCCGCTGCTGCTGCCGAGCGCCCAGACGATCCTCGTCCTCGGCACCGACGCGCGGCCGCCGGGCGCTGGCGACGGCAACACCTCCGAGGAGTGCTTCGAACAGCAGTCGAAGGGCGAGAAGCCGCACGGGGGGTGCTCGGAAGGCGAATTCCGCGCCGACACGCTGATGCTGATCCGGGCCGGCGGCGGCGCCTTCCGCAAACTCTCGATCCCGCGCGATAGCTACGCGGAAATCCCCGGCCACGCCCCGCAGAAGATCAACGCCGCCTTCGCCTACGGCGGAGCCGCTCTGCAGATCAGGACGATCGAAGGCTTCCTCGACACCCCGATCGACCACGTCGCGATCGTCGACTTCACCGGCTTCGAAGACCTGATCGACGCAGTCGGCGGCGTCGTCGTCGATGTCCCGGCGAAGCTCTGCGCCGACATCTCCGGCGGCGCCGGCGGCGGCCAGGGCGGCTCCAGCATCCGCCTCGCCAAGGGCGAGAACACGCTCAGCGGCGAAAAGGCACTCGCCTACGCCCGCGTCCGCAAGCCCAGCGAATGTCCGGGCCCGGGCAAGAGCGCCTACTCGCTCGGCTACGACGACATCGACCGCGAGAAGGCCCAGCAGGCGGTGATCAACGGCATCAAGGGCCGCCTCACCGACCCCCTCCGCGCCCCCTACAACTTCGTCAAGGGCCCGATCATCGGCTGGGACGCCCCCAAGGCCTTCGTTAGCGACATGGGCCTCTTCACGATGCCGCAGCTGGTCCTCGCCGCCGCGATCGGCGGCAACTCCGACGCCGACGTCCTCTGCGCCGCCGCCAACGCCGGCTGCGGGCCGGGCCCGGAAGGCAGCATCGAGGTCCCCGACTCGGCCCGTCAGCAGGCCGTCAAGCGGCTGATCGACGGCTAGCGCGGATTGGGTGGGCGCTTAACCCGCCTATGGGGTGGTTAAGCGCCCAGTCGTCAGTCGGCAGTCGACGCGGCGGCCTCGCTCGACTTCGAATCAGACGACGATGACGAGCTCGACTCGGAGCTCTTCGAGTCCTTGGAGCCCTCGCTGGAGGCGCCGTTGCCGCCGCCGGCCTTCTTCTTGCCGTAGTCGGTGTTGTAGAAGCCGCTGCCCTTGAAATGGACGGCCGGGGAGTGCAGGACGCGCACCGCGGGGGCGCCACACTCCTGGCACTCGGTGAGCGCATCGTCGCTCATCTTCTGGATCACGTCGAAGACGTGGCCGTTGTCGCATTTGTACTCGTAGATCGGCATGAGGGTGCGTGATTATCGCAGCCGCTACGGTTCCGGCCATGTCGACGACTGAGCAGGACGCGCGGCCGACCGAGGTGACGATGGAGGAGATCGTCGCGCTCTGCAAGCGGCGCGGCTTCGTTTTTCCCTCTTCGGAGATCTACGGCGGGGTCGGTTCCACCTACGACTACGGCCACTACGGGGTGCTGCTGAAGAACAACGTCAAAGCCGAGTGGTGGCGGGCGATGCTGCAGGACCGCGAAGACATCGTCGCGCTCGACTCGGCGATCATCCAGAACCCCAAGGTCTGGGAGGCCTCCGGCCACCTCGAAGGCTTCACCGACCCGCTCGTGCAGTGCCTCGGCAAGTGCAAGAAGCGCTGGCGCGAGGACCATCTTCGCGAGGCGGTCGAAGCCGAGGGCGGCGACCCCGACGCCGAGCTGCGCTGCCCGGAGTGCGGCGGCGAGCTCTCCGAGCCGCGCCAGTTCAACCTGATGTTCGAAACCCACGTCGGCCCGGTCGCCGGCGAGGGCTCTGAGGTCTACCTCCGCCCCGAGACCGCCCAGGGCATCTTCATCAACTTCAAGAACGTGCTCGGCTTCGCCCGCAAGAAGCCGCCCTTCGGGATCGCCCAGATCGGCAAGTCGTTCCGCAACGAGATCACCCCCGGCAACTTCATTTTCCGGACCCGCGAGTTCGAGCAGATGGAGATGGAGTTCTTCGTGCCGCCCGCCGACGCCGAAAAGTGGCACAAGGTCTGGATGGAGGAGCGCGAGCGCTGGTACACCGAGCTCGGCCTCCGCCCCGACCACCTGCGGGTCCGCGCCCACGGCGCCGACGAGCTCTCCCACTACTCCTCGGCGACCAGCGACATCGAGTACCTCTTCCCGATCGGCTGGTCGGAGCTGGAGGGGATCGCCAACCGCGGCGACTTCGACCTCACCCAGCACGCCAAGTTCAGCCGCGAGAAGCTCGAGTACTTCGACCAGCAGACCAAAGAGCGCTACGTGCCCCACGTGATCGAGCCGGCCGCCGGCGCCGACCGGGCGACGCTGGCCTTCCTGGTCGACTCCTATGAGGTCGAGGAAGTCGAGGGCCGCCAGCGCACCGTCCTGCGCCTGCACCCGAAGCTGGCCCCGGTCAAGGTCGCCGTCCTCCCGCTCGTTTCCAAGGAGGGGATGCCGGAGAAGGCCCGCGAGATCTACCAGGACCTGCGCCGCCGCCTCCCCGCGGAGTTCGACGAGGGCGGCTCGATCGGCAAGCGCTACCGCCGCCAGGACGAGATCGGCACCCCCTGGGGCATCACCGTCGACCACCAGACGATGGACGACGACACCGTCACCCTCCGCGACCGCGATTCGCTCGAGCAGTCCCGCGTCCCGATCGAGGGCCTCGGCGAAGAGCTGGTCCAGCGCCTCGAGGCACCCTGGCGCAGCCCGAAGCTGGGCTGAAGCCGCGGTGGACAAGCGTCCACCCGCCGTTCAAGCTGCCTTCGGGCGCGGTCGATGGGCCCGCACCCGATCAACCGACCCTGGACGGAGCGAGATGGCTTACGAGATGAAGATCCGCGGCACCGAGCACGAGGTGAAGGTCCGCAGCCCCTGGGCGGTCGCCCTGCTGCCGATCGTCACCCTCGGCACCTACCACTTGGTCTGGTGGTACAAGATCAACAAGGAGCTGAAGGCCTACGGCGAGGCGAAGGGGTTCGACCTCGGCCAGAGCCCGACCAACTCGCTGCTGGCGCTGTTTCCGGGCGGGCTCATCGTCATCCCCGCTCTGGTCACCTACTGGCGCGGAACCAAGCGCGTCCAGGGCGCCTCGAAGATCTCCGGCCGCGAGCCGGTCAATGGCTGGATCGCGCTGCTTCTCTACCTGCTGCTCTCGCCCGGCATGTGGGCCTACCTGCAGGTCTCGCTGAACCACATCTGGGAGCAGGAGGCGGAGCCGCTGCCGGGCCAGCCGACGCCCCCGGCAGCTGCCGACGCGATGCCGCCGCGCCTGCCCGAGGACCGGTAGCGGCGCGGCGCTCAGGCGCCGGCCGGGGCCAGGAAGGCCTCGACCCCGGCGGCGTCCTTCTCCAGCGCCGCGGCGTCTTTCTTCGTCACCTTGCCGAGGTGCTCGATCCGCACCTTGCCGCCTGCGTAGCCCCAGGTCGAGACGGCACGGCCGTTGACCAGGGCGAAGGGGCGGAAGAGGCCGTTGTTGGCGACCAGGAGCTTGTGGGGGCCGACGATCTCCTCGCGTGAGGTCCAGCCGAGCAGCAGCGGCTCGTAGGCGCCCAGCAGCCGCGGCGGCGGCAGCTCGGTCGAGCGCTCGCAGCTAGCCAGGTCGACGAGGCCGTCGTCGCGCTCGACCAGCCGCGAGGCGATCGCGGCCAGGCCGGCGCGGGCGTCGCGCAGCGGCAGGCCGGACCAGCGGGCGAGGTCGCGGTCCTCGGCTGGGCCGTGGCCGAGCAGGTAGCGGCGCGCCAGTTCGGCCAGGGCGGCGTCGCGGTCCGGCTCCCGCCAGGGGCCGAGCCAGTCCTCGGCGAGGACGTAGGCATGCTGCTTCCCTCGCATCGGGCCGCGGACGACGATGCCCTCGATCGCGGCCAGGAACATCAGGTGGATGAAGGACCGCCCGACGACCGGACCGTCGGCGCGCTCGATCCGCTCCTTCAGCTCCTTGCCGTTCAACGGTCCCTCCTCCCCCAGCGCCCGCGCCACCGTCTTCAGCGCTCCCTCGGTCTTCGCCTCCGAGACGCCTTCCTGGCGCAACCGCCGACTGGCGCTCGTGAACAGCGGCGGCGTGGTCAGCGCCTGCAGCAGCGGGTAGTCCTCACCGCGGACGAGGTGCAGGGTGCCGCGATTCAGCCAGGTGATCAGGATCGAGCGCTCCTCGGTGAAAGCGCGGTCGACGTCGGTGGCGGTGAGACCGGTGGTCCGGGACCGCACCGCCAACCGCGCCGCCCGCGGGTCCTGACCCTGCACCGCGAGCAGCAGCTCCGGCACCGCGGCGACCTCGCGCATCGGGGGCCCGGAGAGTCCCTGGGCCGAGATCCGTTCGGCTACGACCGCGCGCTTACCCGCCACGCGGCGCATCATCGCCGCTGACGCGGCGGGCGACTAGCCGACCGAGACGAGGTCGACGACGAAGATCAGCGTTTCGTTGGGCCCGATCACGGGCGGAGACCCCTGCGGCCCGTAAGCGAGGTCCGGCGGGATGACCAGTTCGCGGCGGCCGCCGACCTTCATCCCGGCGACGCCTTCGTCCCAGCCGGGGATCACTTCACCGGTGCCGAGCGTGAACGTGAACGGACCGCGGCCCCAGGAGGCGTCGAACTCTTCTTCGCTGTCGTAGCCGACACCGACGTAGTTGACGGTGACCTGGTCGCCGCTCTTGGCGGTGGCGCCATCGCCGACGACGAGGTCGGTCTCTTCCAGCTGCTTGGGCGCCTTGCCGTCGGGAACCGTGACCTGGGGCTTGGTGCTGGTGTCCTGACTGGCCGAGCCCTCGCTCTGGGCCGCCTCGGTCGCCGACTTGGTCGTCGTCGAGTCGTCGTCGCCACCGCCGCAACCGGCGATCGCCAGGGCCGCACAGGCGGCGATGATCAGCATCGGGCTCCTCCGCACGACGCGCATCCTAGTCGACGTCGACCAAGTCGATCGAATAGACCAGCGACGGTGACCCCGGGATCGCCGAGCTCGAACACAACGGGGTTGTTGAACGTTCAGCCCCGGCCCGAGAGCCGGTCCCAGGCACGGCGCAGCAGACCGCGCCCGCGCCCGCCGGCAAGGTCGGCCGGGTTGACCGAGAGCGAGCCTGGGTTGGCACTCGGCGACGGCAGCTTCGCGGCCGCCGCGGCGTCGATCGTCAGCACCACACCGCGCTCGTAGATCTGGCCGACCTCGGGGGCATCGACGAAGCGATGCCCGCCCGGTCCCGCCGTGGTGTCGAAGACGATGCCGTCGAACATGTTCGCCTCCGGCGCCGCCATCACTCGCACCACCCGGCCGAGCCGCTCGCCGTCACTCGAGTAGACCGGCACGCCCTTGGGCACGGTCAGGTACGAGGTGGGCGCACCCAGATCCTCCATGCGCGGCAGCCTAGCTTAGGGTCCCCCGATCGACTCGCCTCTCCTCACCTCGGTGCTGCTGCCGGCCGCGATCGCGGTGATCATGTGCAGCCTCGGGCTGACCCTCACCCGCGAGGACTTCCGGCGCGTCTTCGTCGCCCCGCGCGGCGTCGCGATCGGGATGCTCAACCTGGCCCTGATCTCGCCGCTGCTGGCCCTGGCGATGGCCAGCCTCTTCGACCTGCAACCGGAGCTGGCGGTCGGCCTGGTCCTGCTCGGGGCCTCGCCCGGGGGAATGATGGCCAACATGCTGACCCACCTCTCGCGGGGCGACACGGCGCTGTCGGTGACGATGACGGCGATCAGCAGCGTCGGCGCCGCGATCACCGTCCCGCTCTTCCTCGGCCTCGCCACCACCCACTTCGGCGCCGACGTCGGCGACGTCAGCATGGCCGGGGTGGTCGCCCGGGTGCTGGCGATCACGGTCCTGCCGGTCGCGATCGGGATGGAGCTGCGGCGGCGCTGGCCGCGGCGCGTCGAAGCCGCCTATCCGCGGGTGCGCCGCTTCTCGCTGACCCTCTTCGCGGTCGTCGTCCTCGGCGCGATCGTCAGCGAGAACGACACCGTCCGCGAGAACCTCGCCGACGTCGCCGGCGCCGCCCTCGCCCTCAACCTGGCGGCGATGACGCTCAGCTACGGGATCTCCAAGCTGGCCAGGCTCGACGACCGCCAGTCGACCGCGATCGCGCTCGAGCTGGGGATCCACAACTCGGCCCTGGCGATCGCCGTCGGGGCCTCGCTGGCCGCCGAGGTGGCGATCCCCGCCGCCGTCTACAGCAGCTTCATGCTCTTCACCGGCGGCGCCTTCGCCTGGACGATGAGCCGGCGGATCGGTGCCGGCGAGGAAGCTGGACACCAACCCGCGGAGGCTTAGACTCCGCCCCGGGAACAGGGGCTGGACAACCGAGGGGAGTTAGGGATGAACCTGGCATCGATCGTCACCGAGAGCGCCGCGCGGGTACCGGAGAGCCCGGCCGTGCGCCTTGGCGAGCACGAGCTCAGCTACGCCGAGCTCGACGACCGCAGCGCCCGCCTGGCGACGCTGCTGCGCGAGCGCGGCCTCGAGCCTGGTGACCGGGTCGGGGTGATGCTGCCCAACGTCCTCGACTTCCCGGTCGCCTACTACGGCGTCCTCCGCGCCGGCGGCGTCGTCGTGCCGATGAACGTGCTGCTGAAACGGCGCGAGATCGCCTTCTACCTGGAGGACTCCGGTGCCAAGCTCCTGCTCTACTGGCACGGCTTCGCCGAGGAGGCTCGCGACGGCGCCGCCGACGCCGGCGCCGAGGCGATCGAGGTCGAGCCGGCCGCCTTCGCGGCGACGCTCGCCGAGCGCGACCCGACCCCCGGGCTCGCCGACGCCGCCGATGACGACACCGCGGTGATCCTCTACACCTCCGGCACCACCGGCAAGCCCAAGGGCGCCGAGCTGACCCACCTCAACCTGCTCCGCAACGCCGAAGTCTCCTCGCGGACCACCTGCGGCGTCGAGGCCGGCGACATCGTCTTCGGCGGCCTGCCGCTCTTCCATTCCTTCGGGCAGACGGTCAGCATGAACGCCTCGCTGAAGGTCGGGGCCTGCCTGACCCTGGTGCCGAAATTCGACCCCGGCGAGGCGCTGGCGACGATCGACCGCGACGGCGTCACCCACTTCTACGGGGTGCCGACGATGTTCGGGGCGCTCCTCCACCACCCCGGCCGCGAGCAGTACGACACCTCCTCGCTGCGCACCTGCATCACCGGCGGCGCCTCGATGCCGGTCGAGGTGCTGCGCGGCTTCGAGGACGCCTTCGGGGCGATCGTCCTGGAGGGCTACGGGCTCTCGGAGACCTCCCCCGTCTCCTCCTCCAACCACCCGGACATGGAGCGCAAGCCGGGCTCGATCGGGACCCCGATCGAGGGAGTCGAGATGAAGGTCGTCGACGAGGACGACAACGAGGTGGCCCAAGGCGAGGTGGGCGAGATCGTGATCCGCGGCCACAACATCATGAAGGGCTACTGGGAACGGCCCGACGCGACCGCCGAGGCGATGCGCGGCGGCTGGTTCCACAGCGGCGACATGGCCCGCGTCGACGAGGAGGGCTACTTCTTCATCGTCGACCGCAAGAAGGACATGATCATCCGCGGCGGCTACAACGTCTACCCGCGCGAGGTCGAGGAGGTCCTCTACGAGCACCCGCGCATCCGTGAAGCCGCGGTGCTCGGCGTCCCCCACGACGAGTGGGGCGAGGAGGTCGGCGCCGCCGTCGTCCTCCACGACGGCGAGCAGCTCGATCCCGCCGAGGTCAGCGCCTACGTCAGGGAGCGGATCGCCGCCTACAAGTACCCGCGGGTCGTCTGGTTCCTCGACGACCTCCCGAAGGGCCCGACCGGGAAGATCCTCAAGCGCGAGATCGAGGTCCCTGCAGCCGAGGGGGCCTGACTCAGGCGGCGAACCCGAAGATCGCCGCGGCGACGGCGCCGGGAGCGTCCTCGGGAGTGAAGCTATAGGCGTCGTCGATCTCGACCAGCTCGGCGTCGGTCAGCTCGCCGGCGTAGCGGCGCGCGTGAGCGAGCGGGAAGACCGGGTCCTGGCGCGACCAGACCAGCAGCGTCGGCTTGCGCCAATCCGCGACCAGGCGCGCACCCGCCTCCCGTACGGCGGCGGTCGAGGCACCGGCCATCGCCTTCGCCGTGTCGGCGAGGACGCCGTCGTCGCGCAGGCAGGGCAGCGCGTAGGAGTCCGAGGCGAGTGAATCGAGGGGGTGCTTGACCAGCAGGCCGAAGGCGGCCGGCAGCCTCCGCACCTCAGGATCCTCAAGCGCCGCCAGCAGCTCCCGGAGCCGCGCCGGCTCCCGGGCCAGGGCCGGCAGGCCGTCGAAGGGCGGCGGCGGGAACTCATCGTGCGGCGTCTCGCAGGAGGTCAGCACGAGCCGTGCCACGCGCGCCGGTCGCCGGCTCACGGCGATCTGCGAATAGGCGCCACCGGAGTCGTTGCCGACCAGGGTGACGTCGTCGAGGCCGAGGGCGTCGAGGGCGTCGGCGACCAGCTCACCGCAGCCATGGGCGCTGAGATCGGCTCCGTCGCCGAGCGCGGCCCGGTGGGCGCCAAGCGGCAGGTCGAGGACGTGGCAGGCGAAGCGATCGGCCAGCCGGTCGACGACGCCGCGCCAGAGGTTGGCGTTGGCGAGCCAGCCATGGGCGAAGACCAGCGGCGGCCCCTGGCCGCGCCGGAACGCCTCGAGACGACCCTGCGGCAGCTCCAGCGTCAGTCGCTCCCCCAGCAGCGGCGAGCGCCAGCGGTGCGGCTCGGCGAACGCCATCGCGCTGTCCGCGGTCGTCTCCAGCTTCGCCATGGCGGCAACCTACCACATGACTGACCGGTCGGTCACATTCACATGACCGACCGGTCATCTAGGCTTCGCCGATGCCGACCGAAGCCGCCACCGCCGCCGGCCGGCGCACCCGCGAGGCCCTCCTCGACGCCGGGGTCGCCGTCGCCGAGGAGCAGGGACTGGCCGGCCTCAGCGTCAACCGCGTCGTCGCGCGCGCCGGCGTCGCCAAGGGCACCTTCTACGTCCACTTCGCCGATCGCGACGGGTTCGTCGACGCCCTCCACTCCCGCTTCCACGCTCGTGTCGAAGGAGCCGTGGCAGCCGCCACCGAGGGCACTCCCCAAGGCGCCGAGCGCCTCTACCGCGGGGTCGATGCCTACCTCGACGTCTGCCTGGCCGACCGCGCCGTCAAGGCGCTGGCCCTGGAGGCCCGCTCCGACCCGACGCTCTCGGAGCCCATGGCAAGGCGCCACGAGCGCTTCGCCGCCAGCGCCGTCCCCAGCTTCAAGGCGATGGGCTGGCCGGACGCGAGAGCCTCGGCCCAGCTGCTGGCGGCAATGACCGCCGAGATCGCCGTCCGCGAGCTCGACGCCGGCCGCCGCCTGCCGGCCGCCCGCCGCGCCCTGCGCCGCTTTCTCGGCGCCGACGAGCAGGCGTGACCCACCTCGCCGGCACGCTCTTTGGCCAGCCAGCCAGGATCGCGCTACCCTCCCATCGCCAGGGACCGCACCACAAAGGAGCAGAGATGAGCGTCGCCTCTCAGAGCCTGATGGACAACATCACCTACGAGGACCTCTACAAGCGCTGGGAGCACGGCAACTGGAGTGCCTACGACATCGACTTCTCCCAGGACCGCACCGGCTGGGAGGCGCTGACCGACATCCAGCGCCGCTCGGCGATGTGGATCTACTCGATGTTCTATTACGGCGAGGACCGGGTCGCCGACACGCTCGCGCCCTACATCACCGCCGCCCCGACCGAGGAGCAGTCCTACTTCCTCGCCACCCAGCAGGTCGACGAGGTCCGGCACTCGATCTTCTTCCACCGCTTCTTCAAGGAGGTGATCGAGGTCGGCGGCGACTCCGTCCAGCAGACCCTCGCCTCCACCCTGCCGCAGCTCAACTGGGGCTACCTCGGCATCTTCAACCGCCTCGACCTGATGGCCGAGGAACTGCGCAAGGACCGCTCTGTCCCCAAGTACGCGCAGGCGATCACGCTGTACCACCTGATCGTCGAGGGCAGCCTCGCCCAGCCCGGCCAGCACTTCATCGAGGACTTCTTCGCCTCCGAAGCGACGATGCCGGGCTTCAGCGCCGGGATGGCCAACGTCTCCAAGGACGAGCAGCGCCACATCGGTTTCGGCGTCAAGGTCCTCTCCGAACTGCTCGGCGAGGGAAACCCCGGCTGGGAGGAGAACCGCGCCGCGGTGACTGAGCTGCTGCGCGAAGTGCTCCCCTACGGGCCCGCCGTTTTCTCGCCGCCCAACCTCGACCGCGCCTACACCGAGTGCTACGGCTTCTCGCTCGAGGACATCTTCGCCTTCGGCCTGAAGCTGATCCGCCAGCGCTGGCGGACGATCGGCTTCCCGACCGAGGAGATGCCGCCCGGCGTCTTTCCCTTCGATCCCGACGCCAGCGAGGACCAGATCGCCGCCAACCAGGTGAAGATGATGCTCGGCGGCATCCTCGGCCCGCCCGACGGCCCACCGCCCGCCTCGACGCCGGAGCTGCAGCGCCTCTACTTCGACGTGATCACGCGCGCCGTCGACCCGAAGGCCGCCGACGGATCGCCGCTCGTCTACCAGTGGCGCTTCCGCGACGCCGACCCCTGGCACGTCATCATCGACAACGGCTCGACCCGGGCCGAGCCGGGCGAGGCGGCCAACCCGAACCTGGTGATCGAGTCGACCTGGAGCGACTGGATCGCGTCCGGCAAACCGGATGCGAATCAGCTGAAGATGGTGCTGCAGAGGCGGATCAAGCCGAAGGGGAGCGTTCGGGAGGTGCTGCGGATGCGGAAGGTGTTTCCTTCTTAGGTTGGTGGTGGGGGCGGGCTGTGTGCCCCCCGCCCACATCCCCAGCGGCTGCGAAGGGTGCAGTCCCTTGGCTTCGAAACGTCGTGGCGCTCTTCAGGAAATCGGCGGGCGCATCTCGGCCCAGGGGCGCTCGGCCTCGATCTGGGCCGCGAGGGAGAGCAGGGTTGGCTCGTCGCCGGGGCGGCCGATGATTTGGATCGCCAGCGGCATTCCCTCCGGAGAGAAGCCTGCCGGGATGGACATGGCCGGGTTGCCCAGGTGGTTCCAGGGGACGCAGTAGGGGTAGAAGCGGCTCATTCCAAGGACGGTGTGGAGGGCGCCGCGGCCCTGCCAGCGACGGATCGGTAAGGCGGTGCCGCCCATCACGGGGGTCATCAGGACGTCGCAGTGGTCGAAGATCGCGTTGATGCGGGCGGCGTCGGCGGCGCGGCCGTCGGTGCGGGCGCGCTCGTAGAGGGAGCGGGGCAGGATGCCGCCGAGCCGGCCAAAGCCGCGGGTGCGGCGTTCGAGGCGCTCGGGGCGGGGGACTTCGCGCACGGTCTCGGCGACGCCGCCGAGGAAGCGAGCGGTGATGTTGTTGCCGATGTTGCCCCAGTCGGGGTCGCGCTGGGAGACCTCGTGGCCGAGGCCGGCGAGCAGCTCGGCGCCGGCGGCGACCGCGCTCTTCGCCTCCTCGGAGACGGTCGGCGGGGCGACCGCGCGAGGCGGCAGCGTCGACCAGGCGACGCGCAGCTTGCCGGGCGCCTGGCGGACCGACTCGACGAAGGGACGCTCAGGCGGCGCCGGCGCCTCCGGCTCGGCGGAGCCACCGGAGACGACGTCGAGCCAGAGCGCCGTGTCGAGGACGGAGCGGCTCAGGCAACCTTCCACCGCCAGCCCGCCCCACCCTTCCAGGTCCGGGGCCAGCGAGACCCGGCCGCGCGAGGGCTTCAGGCCGAAGAGTCCGCAGGAGGCCGCGGGGATGCGGATCGAGCCGGCGCCGTCGCCGGCCGAGGCGATCGGGACCAGGCCGGCAGCGACCGCGGCAGCGGAGCCGCCGCTGGAGCCGCCCGGCGTGCGCTGCGGGTCCCAGGGGTTGCGGGTGACGCCGTAGGTGGCGGACTCGGTGAAGCCGCAGATCGCCATCTCGGGAAGCAGGGTGAGGCCGACCACGATCGCGCCCGCCTCGCGCAGCCGCCGCACCATCTCCGAGTCCGCCTTGGCCGGCTCGGTGAAGGCATCGGTGCCGTGGGTGTTGATCTCGCCGGCGACGTCGGTTTCGTCCTTGATCGCGATCGGCACCCCGAGCAGGGGCCGTTCGTCGCCGCCCTTCAACCGCGCCTCGGCCTGTTGAGCTTCGAGTAGGGCGCGCTCCGCGAAGACGAGGCGGAAGGAGTTCAGCTGCGGGTCGATCCGCTCGATCCGCTCCAGGTGCAGCCGCACCAGCTCGGTCGGCGAGATGTCTTCCGCCCGCACCATCTCCGCCTGCCGCGCCGCCCCCGCGAACGCGATCGCCTCATCCGACCCGATCTCCGCCATGCGCCGGATCCTAAGTGGTCAGGCCTCGGCGGGCTCCGGCTCGGCGCCGCTCTCGAAGCTGAGGTCGGGCAAGAGGCGGTCGAGCCAGGAGGGCATCCACCAGTTCCATTTGCCCATCAGCTTCATTGCCGCCGGGACCAAGATCAGCCGCACCAGGGTCGCGTCGAGCGCGATCGCCACCGCGCAGCCGAGGCCGAGCTCCTTGATCGAGGGCACCCCGGTGAGCACGAAGACGGCGAAGACAGCGGTCATGATCAGCGCCGCCGAGGAGATCGTCCGGGCGCTCGAGGCGAGGCCCTCGGCGACGGCGCGCTCGTTGTCGCCGTGCTGCAGGTAGCGCTCGCGGATCCGCGACATCAGGAAGACCTCGTAGTCCATCGAGAGCCCGAAGACGATCGCGAAGATCAGCGGCACGTTGATCGTGTCGAGGGCGCCGAGGCTTTCGAAGCCGAGCACGCTGTCGAGCCAGCCCCACTGGAAGACGGCGACCAGGACCCCGAAGGCGGCGCCGATCGAGAGCAGGTTCATCAGCACCGCCTTGAGCGGCAGCAGCAGCGAGCGCAGCATCACCATCAGGACGATGAAGCTGAGCGCGAGGACGAAGCCGACGATCTTCCAGAAGGAGCCGGAGATCTGGTTGCGGACATCGTCGGTGCGCGCGGTTTCGCCGCCGACGTCGACGCTGGCGGCGGTCGCCGCCAGGGCGGTGCCGGGGACGAAGGAGTCGCGCAGGCGGTCGACCAGGGCCGCCGCCGCGTCGGAGTCGCTCGCCATCGTCGAGGTTGCCTCGACGAGAACGCTGTCGCCCGCGTAGACCGGCGGGGCGACGGCGCTGATGCCGGGCTGCCCGCCCAGCTCGCGGGAGAAGCCGGCGACGACGGCACGCTCGGGAGCGCCGTCGAAGGACGCGATCAACTGGATCGGGTCGGCGCCGCCGCCGAGCTGGGCGGCGGCCAGTTCGTTGCCGACCCGGACGTCGCTGCCCTTGGGGAACTGCTCGATCGCGGAGGTGCCGGTCTCCATCGAGAGCACCGGCGAGGCGAGCAGCAGCAGCACCGCGGCGGAGCCGACCGCGGCGGCGATCGGGCGGTCCATCACCCGGCGCGCCCAGCCATCCCAGAAACCGTTGCCGCCAGCGTCGGCGGAGGCGGGACGCTCGGGGCGGCGGAAGACCTTGTGCCTGAAGAAGCGCAGGACCCTGGCGACGATCCCGCCCGGCATCACCCGGTCGCCGAGCATCGCGATCAGCGCCGGCAGCAGCGTCGTCGCGGTGAGGATCGAGACCGCGACCACGGTCATCGCCCCCAGCGCCATCGAGCGCAGCGCCTGGTTGTCGACCATCCAGAGGCCCGCCAGGGAGACGATCACGGCCAGGCCCGAGAAGGCGACGGCGAGCCCGGAGGTCGCCAGCGCCTCGGTGCGCGCCTCCTCGCACTCGCGGCCCGCCCGGCGCTCCTCGCGGTAGCGGGCGAGGATGAACAGCGAGTAGTCGATCGCGACGCCGATCCCGATCATCGAGGCCATGTTGGTGACGAAGACCGAGGTCGTCATCTGCAGGGAGATGAAGTAGATGAGGGCGCCGGTGACGATGACGCTGACGAAGCCGAGCGTCAGCGGCAGCACCGCCGCGGCCAGCGAGCCGAAGATCACCAGCAGGATCAGGGCAACGATCGGGAAGCCGCTGGCCTCGGCCTTGGCGAGGTCCTGCTTGGAGAGCTCCTGCATGCCGGCCCAGACCGTGGGCTGGCCGGCCAGGTAGGTAGTGACGCCAGCCTCGGCCGCGCCGGGATTGAGCCCTTCGCGCAGGTCGACGGCCGGGTCGATCAGTTCGTCTGGAGCGACGGCGCTGGCGAGCGGGATCAGGGTGCTGTCGCCGCGGCGCAGCCGCAGCTGGGCGCGGCGGGCGACGGCGGGGGACAGCGAGACGCCTTCGACCTTGGCGACCTCCGCCCGGACCCGCTCGACGGCGGCGGCGCGCTCGGCGGCGCTAGCCGCCGGGGCGGCGCGCAGCAGCACCGCCACCCCGCCCGACTCGCGGGCGAAGACACCCTGCATCGAGTCGGCGACCGCTTTCGATTCGCTGCCGGGGACGTCGAAGCCGCCGCCGGTCAGGTGCTCGGTCTGCTTGGAGGCAAAGGGAAGAGCGAGGACGACGATCGCGATCCAGCCAACGAGCACCCAGCGACGCCGCCGCCCCAGGACTGCCGCAAGTCGTTTCATTCCGTCGCGCATTGGCTGGTTGGCCAGCTTGTCGCACCGACGAGTGCCGGTCTGTGAGGGCCATCACTCGCACGCCCCCGAGCGGTGGCCGGCGGCGGACCGGGCTACTCGTCGACCAGCAGGTACCGGGCCGAGGCGGCGCCGGTGGCGAAGGCGGCACTGTTGTCGCGCTCAGGGTCGGAGAGGGCCTGGAGGGCGAAGCCGTCGGCGAGCGCGAAGAGGTAGGAGACGATCGCCTCGGCGTCGAAGCGCAGCTTCAGGACCCCCTCGCCCTGCTTCGCCTCGAGGACCTCGGCGACGTGGGAGCGGGTGCGGACGAAGAGCTGGCCGACCTCGCGCTGGATGTCGGGATTGCGGCGGCCGGCGCTGAACAGCTCGTAGAGGAGCAGGAAGTAGCCCGGTTCGTTGTCGATCATGTCGGTCAGGCTGGCGACGAGCGCGTCGAGGACGTCGTCGACCGAACCCGCCTCGGCGAGCCGCTCGTCGAGCCGGGCGACGCGGATCTCGGTGTCGCGGCGAACCACCTCGACCAGAAGCCGCTCCTTGGTCCCGAAGTAGTAGTGGAGCAGCCCGCGGCTGACCCCTGCCTCGCGGGCGACGTGCTCGAAGGTCGAGCCGGCGGCGCCGCGGCGAGCGACGCTCTCGCGCATCGCGTCGACGATGCGCCCCGCCTTCTCGCCGTTCAGCTCGCGCTCTTTGGTGGCTGCCTCCATCTAACTCAGTCTAGTGCTGGGCCTGACGTCCCCGGTCCTGACGGTCGTGGGCGTTGTCAGGCAAGGACGCAGGGAGCGTGGCGTGCTCCGCACGCGAGCGACCGAGGACGCCGCATGGCGGCGCCCACGGCCGTCAGGTCAGGAGCCGTTGATACTCGTGGTGCTGGTGTACTCGAACTCCTCTTCGGCGCCGAAGAGCGCGTCGAGCACGGTCTTGCGGGCGTCCTCGCTGAAGGCCAGTGCCAGCGCCGCCCCGACCAGGGCGAGCAGGATGATCCGGCCCAGCCGGCTCTTCTTCTTCTTCGGTGCCCGCAGGCGCTCGGAAGCCTCGCGGATGCTCTCCGCGGCGGCCTTGAGGTCCTTCTGGACCTTCTTGTCGCTGGTCACCGCCTTGGCGACGCCCTTGCCGTTGCCGGCAGCGCGGCCGTAGGCGCCCTTGGCCGCTTCGAAGGCGTCGCGGAGGCTGTCGCGCAGCTCTTCGTCCTCGATCAGCCGCTGCACGTAGGGGTTTTCGCGCGCCGACTCGTAGATATCGGTGGCTCGATCGGCCTTGGTCTTGGTCATGCCCTCTCCTCGCTGAGACGCTGGAATTCTCCGGTGGCGGTCAGGATACCCCGCAACGAGCGCCTTACGCCTCAGAGCCCCTAGGAGGGATTGGCGAAACCCGGGTGCGCGGGCCGGCGAGCGCCGGACCAAGCGGGACAAGGACGCAGGAAGGCCGAATAGCAGAGCTATTTGGCCGACCGAGGACGCCGAACCGCGCCGCGTCCGCCGCCGCCGGACGCGTGCGGGGGTTTCGCCAATCCCTCCTAGCCAGGCCCGATGCCGTCCAGCAAGGTGCCGTTGGTCCGGAAGTTGAGATCCGCCGACTTCAGCTCGGCGAGCCTCAGCGGCCCGAGGCCGGGGCCGCGGCGCACGTAGCGGCGGATCTCGAGGCGGCCGGTGTCTTCGACGGCGACCGGGCGGAAGCCCGGCCCGAGCAGGTGAGCCGGGGGCGGCGGCGCGGCTCCATCGGAGACTAGGTCGACTTCGTGGACCTGCCACTCGTGGCCTTCGGCGGGGATCACCTGGATCGCCCCGGTCGAGAGGTAGTAGCGCAGCGAGGCCAGCCCGAGCAGCCAGGTCACCGTCGCCCGCGGCGCTTCCGGCTCGCCGATCCGGTCGGCGACCGCCTCCCAGTTCGGGCGCTGCAGGTCGGGCGAGAAGCTGGCCCAGACCGAGAAGGCGATCGAGTAGGCGATCAGCCCGGCGGCGACTACGGCGCCGAGCCGGCGGGCGCTCGGCAGCGTCACCCCGATCGCGACCACGACCAGCAGCGGCACCAAGGCGGCGACGACGTTGCGGGCAATCACGAAGTCCTTGCTGGGGGAGAGCAGCGCGATCGCGATCGGAATCCCGATCGCCGCCCCCGCCACGGCCAGGGGCAGCGCCGCCGAGCGGCGCTCCTCGCGGCTGGCCCGGAAGGCCAGCAGAGCCATCCCGGCCAGCGCCAGGGCCATCGGCACGACCGACAGCAGCGGTTGCTCGGGCCGGGCGATGATGTCGGCGGTCTCGCCGGTGACGAAGGCCGCCGCCGTTTCCCAGAGCCGGTGGCCGAGCGGGAAGTTGGCGATCCAGGTCGCGTGTTCGAGCGACATCTGGTGGTAGGCGAGCGGCGCCAGGGCCAACCCGAAGAGGCCGAGGATCCCGAACCCGACCAGGCTCCCCCGCCGCTGGCGACGCAGCAGCCAGAGCGCCTCGGCGGCGAGCGGGAAGAGCGCGAAATAGTGGGTCCCGAGGGCCAGGCCGGAGGCGAGGCCCCAGCCGACGAAGTCGCGGCGACGGCCGCCGTGCGCGGCCCGGGCGCAGTAGAGCAGCGAGATCGCGCAGAGCAGGACCAGCAGCGCGTAGCCGCGGGCCTCCTGCGAGTACCAGAGCAGCATCGGGTTGACGGCGACCAGGGCGGCCGCCATCAGGCCGGGGCGGCGGCCGCGCAGCTCCTGCCCGAGCAGGTAGGCGACCGGCACCGTCGCCACCCCAGCGACGGCCGAGAGCGAGCGCAGCCCCCACTCCCCCGTCCCGGTCACCTGTGTCCAGAACCAGGCGAGCGCGTAGTAGAGGGGCGGTGCCGACTCGCTGAACCCGACCGCGTCCATCGCGTGCCAGAAGCTGCCCCGGAGGACGCGGCTGGCGGTGACGATCTCGTCGTGGTGGTAGCTCTGCACGCCGAGCGTGGCGAAACGGAGCACCGCCGCCAGCACGGTCAGCCCGGCGACGATCCAGAAGACCCGCGAGCGGGTCCGGGCCGCCTCACGCAACGACTGCAGTGGGCTCGCGGGACGCTCCCCGCGGAGGGTTGCCGCCTCCATCGGCCCTAGGAGAGGGCGACGTCGATCGCCTTGGAGACCTCGTCCACGTAGACGAACTCCAGGGAGCCGAGCTCCCGCTCGGGAATCTCCGCGACGTCCCCCTCGTTCCGCTCCGGCACGATCACGCGCTTGATCCCCGCCCGCTGCGCCGCCAGCGACTTCTCCTTCAGGCCGCCGATCGGCAGCACCTGCCCCGTCAAGGTCACCTCGCCGGTCATCGCCACATCGTTGCGAACCGGTCGGCCGCTGATCAGCGAGGCCAGCGCCACCGTCATCGCCACCCCGGCCGAAGGGCCGTCCTTGGGCACGGCGCCGGCCGGAACGTGGATGTGGATGTCGTGCTCGGCGAACCAGCTCTCCTCCGCCTTCGGCGCCACCTCGGGCCAGTGGCCGCGGATCCAGGAGAGCGCCGCTTGCGCGGACTCCCGCATCACGTCGCCGAGCTGGCCGGTGATCGTCAGCTTGCCGGAGCCGGGCATCGCCGTCGCCTCGATGAAGAGGACGTCGCCGCCGACCGGCGTCCAGGCGAGGCCGGTGGCGACCCCGGGGACCTTGGTGCGGCGGCGCTGCTCGGCGAAGACGCGGCGGCGGCCGAGCAGCTCGCGGGCTTTCTTGCCGGAGACCTTGACCTTGCCCTTCGCCTTGCCCTCGGCGACGTTGCGGGCGACTTTGCGGCAGACGGTGCCGATCTGCCGCTCGAGGTTGCGGACGCCGGCCTCGCGCGTGTACTCCTCGATGATCGCGGTCAGGGCCGCGTCGGCGAACTCGATCTGCGAGGGCTTCAGCCCGTTCGCGGCGATCTGGCGCGGGACCAGGTAGCGGCGGGCGATCTGGCGCTTCTCCTCGACCGTGTAGCCGGACAGCTCGATCGTCTCCATCCGGTCCAGCAGTGGTCCCGGGATCGTCTCCAGCATGTTGGCGGTGGCGATGAAGACGACGTCGGAGAGGTCGAACTCGAGGTCCAGGTAGTGGTCGCGGAAGGAGTCGTTCTGGGCCGGGTCGAGGACCTCGAGCATCGCCGAGGCCGGGTCGCCGCGGAAGTCGGAGCCCATCTTGTCGATCTCGTCGATCATGAAGACGGGGTTGCGGGAGCCGGCGTCGCGCAGGGCGCGGACGATCGTCCCCGGCATCGCGCCGATGTAGGTGCGGCGGTGGCCGCGGATCTCCGCCTCGTCGCGGACGCCGCCGACCGAGATCCGCTCGAACTCCCGCCCCAGCGCCTTCGCGATCGAGCGGCCGAGGCTGGTCTTGCCGACCCCGGGCGGGCCGAGGAAGCAGAGGATCGGTCCCGGCGATTGGGGGTTGAGTTTGCGCACCGCCAGGTACTCGAGGATCCGGTCCTTGACCTTTTCGAGGTCGTAATGGTCCTCGTCGAGGACCTTGCGGGCATGGCGGATGTCGAGGTTGTCCTCGGTCTCGACCGACCACGGCAGCTCGACCAGCCACTCCAGGTAGGTGCGGATGACCCCGTGCTCGGCCGCGGCCGGGGGCAGTTTCTCCAGCCGGGCCAGCTCGCGGTCTGCGGCTTTCTGGGCCTGCTCGGGCAGCCCCGCCGCCTCGATCCGTTCGCGCAGCTCGTTGGCCTCGGCCTGCTGCTCGTCCCCCTCCCCCAGCTCGTCCTGGATCGCTTTCATCTGCTGGCGCAGGAAGAACTCGCGCTGCCCCTTGTCCACTTCGGACTGGACCTGGGTCTGGATCTGGGTGCCGAGCTGGACCACCTCGAGCTCGCGGGCGAGGATCTTCGAGAGGTGCCGCAGCCGCTTGGCGACGTCGGTCTCCTCGAGCAGCGCCTGCTTCTCCTCGACGCCGAGCCGCAGGGCGCTGACGATCAGGTTTCCCAGCGAGGAGGGGTCGTCGATGTTGGCGATCGCCAGCTGCAGCTCCTCGGGCAGGTAGGGGATCTGCTCGACGATTTCCGAGAAGGTGCGCTGGACGTTGCGGGTCAGCGCCTCCAGCTCGGCGCTGCCGTCGCTGACGTCGGGCAGCTCGGCGATCCGGGTGATCAGGTACGGGCTCTCGGCGACGTAGGGGCCGAGCTTCACCCGCTGGGTGCCCTGGACGAGGATCCGCAGGGTGCCGTCGGGCACCTTCATCATCCGCGCGACGACCCCGACCACGCCGATCTCGTAGAGGTCGTCCGGGCCGGGCTCGTCGAGCTCGGCGTCTCGCGAGGCGACCATCACCAGCATCCGGTCGCCGCCGAGCACGTCGTTGACCAGCTGCACCGAGCGCTCCTGGCCGACCGCCAGCGGCATCACCGTGTCCGGGAAGGTGACCGTGTCGCGCAGCGGCAGCACGGGCAGGGCCTCGGGCAGGGGCTGTGCCGCGCGGATCGCGCTCTCGGCGTCGAGCGGCGAGTCGACGACCTCGAGGACCGGAGTGCCCTCCATCAGGAGCGACCGATCGGGATCCGGCGGCTTGTCGCGGCGGGATCGCGGAGCGGCAGCTCAATCCGCAGGATCCCGTCCTCGTAGGTGGCGCTGGCCCGTTCGGCGTCGACCTCTACCTGCAGCTCGACGATGCGGCGGAAGGGGCCGGAGGGGATCTCGATCTGCTGGTAGACGCGGCCCTCGGTCTCCTGCAGGGGGCGCTCGCCGGCGATCGCGACGTGGCGGCCGCTGACCTCGATCCCGACCTGGCTCAACGAGACGCCGGAGAGGTCGACCTTCACCACCGCCCGCTGCGGCTCGCCGCAGTAGTAGACGTCGACGTTGGGCGAGAAGCCGCTGCTGCGCCGGGCGGCGTAGCGGGCCCGGCTCCAGGAGTCGCCGGAGATCTGCGTGAAGTTGACGAACAGGTCGCGCTGGGGCATCAGGTCAAAACATAGCCGCGTCTGGCGAGCGGGACGCGCCTAGGCAGGACGGGAAGCCCAGCGGGGCGCTCGCATGAGTAGCACCGGCTGCTTGGGCGGGACCAGGCCCTCGGGGCGGTTGGGGCGGAAGGTCGCGCAGGTCTCGTTCAGCTCCAGGGCGCAGAGGAGGTTCCTGTGGAAGTAACAGTCCTCGCAGGTGGGGGGCTTGGGCTTGCGCGGCACGGCGGGCATCTAAGCAACGTCGCCACGCTTGCGTGCGGGTCATTCCCGCAAATCGCTACCTCTTTGAAACAGGTTCGTCACATCTTCCCCGCGTCTTGCGGGGGCACGGAGACCCATCGCTAACATTGGCCACCGATGGAGGCTCACGACCGCAGCGAGAGGCTCTCGGCCTCTCCCCCGCTCTTCAAGAGCGAATTCCTCAACTTCTTCTCGCGCGTCCACCCCGCCATCCCGGCCGTGATCTTCGTGCCGGTGATCGTGGCGATGGAGTGGCTCGGCGCCGACCGCGGCTTCGCGGCCTGGGAGCTGCTGCTGCTTTCGCTGGCCGGAGTCGCGATCTGGACGCTGACCGAGTACTGGCTGCACCGGCTGGTCTTCCACTGGGAGCCGGACAACGCCTTCGGCCGCCGCATGCACTTCATCATCCACGGCGTCCACCACGACCATCCCAACGACCGGATGCGGCTGGTGATGCCGCCGTCGGTCTCGATCCCGCTGGCGGCGCTCTTCTTCGGCGCCTTCTGGCTGATCTTCGGCAGCGCCGCCTTCCCGATCTTCGCCGGCTTCATCTCCGGCTACCTGATCTACGACTACACGCACTACTACGTCCACCACGCGGTCCCGAAGACGACAATGGGCAAACAGCTGCGCGAGCAGCACATGCGCCACCACTTCCAGGACCACCGCTTCGGCTACGGCGTCTCCTCGCCGCTCTGGGACGTCGTCTTCCGCACCCTGCCGCGCAAGCGCAACCACTGAGCGCGCCACGCCGCTAGGCGACCGAGCGCAGGGCGATCTCGAGCTCGAAGCGGGCGTCCGGGTCGTCGAGCTGCTCGCCGAACAGCTCGCGCAGGCGGGCGATCCGGTGGCGGGCGGTCTGGGCGTGGACGTGGAGCTCGGCGGCCATCGCCACCGCGTTGCCGTCGTGGCGCACGTAGGCGAGCGCCGTCTCGCGCAGGCGCAGGCGCGCCTTCTCGGTGAGGTCTCCGAGCGGGGCCAGCCGCCGGGCGGCGATCCGGGCAACCAGCTCACGCCCCTCGAAGATCAGCAGCTCGGCGAGGTGCTCCTCGGCCCGGACCAGGCCGTCGGCCGCCACCGCCCCGTCCGCGGCGGCGCGACTCGCCGCCGCCGCCAGCGCCCAGGAGCCCGGCAGCTCCGCCAGCCCACCGGCCGGACCGATCGCTAACGGCACCGTCGCCGCGGCGCGCTCGAGCTGCTCGCCACGGCCGGGACCGTCGGGATCGGGCAGCAGCAGGCAGCCGAGGCCGTCGTTCGCCGTCGCCAGGGCCTCGGCCGGCAGCGCCCGGGCCAGATCGGCCAGGTCGCGCTCGGCGCAGGCGATCGCCGCGGCGCTGCGGGGTCGCTGCCAGCCCGCTGCCCGTGCCGCCGCGGCCACGTCGGCGGGCTCCGCCGGGGGCTCGCGCAGCAGCAGCGAGGCCAGCTCCTGGCGCCGCCGGCGACGCAGGTCGGCGACCTCGCGCTGGGCCTCGGCGTAGCCGTCGACCGAGTCGGCCGCCAGCTCGTCGATGTAGGCGAAGATCGCCTCGGCCAGGACCGAGAGCGGTTCGGCCTCCAGGCCGGCCCGGCGGCCGGCGGCGGCGATGCGCCGCCAGGCGACCCGGGCGCCGACCCGGTAGGCGGCCTGCAGCGAGTCCAGGGTCCGGCCCTGGCGAAACTCGCCGCGGCCCAGCTCGACGTAAACCTCGCGCCCGGGTCCGCGCCCGGCGTCGGGATCGCGGATCAGGGCGACGAACTGGCGCAGCGCCTCGTCGACGCCGCGGCGGATCGCCCGGCCGAAGCGGCCCTCGAGGGCGCGGGCGTACTCGGGCACCGCGGCCGCGATCGTCGCCAAAATCTCCTCGGTTATCGCCCCCAGCTCGGGCTCGATCGTGTCGGCGACCTGGGGCGGCAGGGCCCGCCAGGGTTGGGATTGGAGTGAAATTGTCATTCAGATGACAAAAACTAGCGCTCGAAAGTGCTTTTAACGCTAATAGATAGCGCTTCGCCCAGCGTATCGTCGTTGGCGATGGGCGAGATGACCAGAGTCGAGAAGGTCGCCAACCTCGGCGCCGTCGTGGTTCCCTTCGCCGCGACGCTTGCCGCCATCGTCCTTCTCTGGAACAGCCTGGTGACCCCGGCCGACCTGGCGATCGCCGCGGCGATGTACCTGCTGACGGCGATCGGCATCACCGTCGGCTTCCACCGCCTGCTCACCCATCGCTCCTTCCAAACCGCCAAGCCGGTCGAATACACATTCGCGGTCCTCGGCTCGATGGCCGTGCAGGGCCCGGTGATCTCCTGGGTGGCGGACCACCGTAAGCACCACGCCCACACCGACGAAGAGGGCGACCCGCACAGTCCCCACATCGGACATGACGGAGGCGTCAAGGGTGTGCTGGCCGGCCTCTGGCATGCGCACTCCGGCTGGCTGATGTCGACCCAGGGCCGCGCCGACTGGAAGAAGTACGCACGTGACCTTTACGAGGACGACGGCATGCGGCAAATCAACCGCAACTTCGTCCCGCTGGTACTGCTCACCCTGGCGCTACCGGCCCTGGCGGGTTTCCTCGTCAGCGGCACCCTGCTCGGCGCCGCCACCGGCCTGCTCTGGGGAGGCCTGGTGCGGATCTTCTTCGTCCACCATGTGACCTGGAGCGTCAACTCCGTCTGTCACTTCCTCGGCACTCGCCGGTTCGACACCGACGATCGCTCGACCAACGTGTTCTGGCTGGCGCTTCCCTCGCTGGGAGAGTCCTGGCACCACAACCACCACGCCTTCCCCCGCTCGGCGGTGCACGGACTCAAACGCCACGAGCTCGACCCCTCGGCGGCAATCATCGGGGCAATGGAGAAGGTGGGGCTGGCCCGCAACGTGGTTCGCATCTCCCCGGAGCGTCAGGCCGAACGGTCCGCTCCGACAGTGGGTATTCCTGACTAAAGGAATACCCACTGTGAACAGGGTCTGTGCCACACTGCGGCCAAGTAAGTTCTCCCCCCTGTGAAAGGACTCCTATGCCCAGCAACGTACTGGACGAGGCTCGCGACCTGGTGCTGAAGCGCCTGGCCGACCTCGAGGACGAGCGCAAGCGCCTCGAGCGCGCGCTGGCTGAGCTCGGCGGCAAAACCACCACCCGTCGCTCACCCGGTCGTCCCCGCGGCAGCAAATCGACCAGCAAAGCCGCGCCTGCCGCCGGCGCTCCGAAAAAACGTCGCAAACGCCGTGGCGGCACGCGCGCCGACCAGGCGGTGAAACTGATCGAGGACCAGCCCGGCATCAGCGCCTCGGACGTGGCCAAGACGATGAAGATCAAGCCGAACTACCTCTACCGGGTGCTCGGAGACCTCGAGAAAGAGGGTCGGGTCAAAAAGCAGGGCCGGCAGTACTTCCCCGGCAGCTGACCCCAGTCACCTTCCGTACTACGAAAGAGGCCGGCCCATTGGGCCGGCCTCTTTCTTTTCCACACTTCGCGGTGGGCTAAATCAGGCCGAGCTGGTCGACCGCGTCGCGCTCGCCCTGCAGCTCCAGCACGTTGGCGTCGATCCGCTCCCGCGAGAAGTCGGGGACGTCGAGGCCCTGGACGACCGACCACTCCCCGCCGGTGCAGGTGCAGGGAAGGCCGCAGATGATGCCCTCGCCGATCCCGTAGGAGCCGTCGGCGGGAACGCCCATCGAGACCCAGTCGCCGTCCGGGGTGCCGAGCACCCAGTCGTGGACGTGGTCGATCGCGGCGTTGGCGGCCGAGGCGGCGCTGGAGGCGCCGCGGGCGTCGATGATCTCGGCGCCGCGCTTGGCGACGCGGGGGATGTACTCCTCGGCGATCCAGGCCTCGTCGTCGACCGCGTTCCAGGCGCTCTCCCCGTCGACCTTGGCGTTGACCAGGTCCGGGTACTGGGTGGCCGAGTGGTTGCCCCAGGCGGTCATGTTGGTCACCGAGCTGACCGGCTTGCCGAGCTTGTTGGCGAGCTGGCTGATCGCCCGGTTGTGGTCGAGGCGCATCATCGCGGTGAAGCGCTCGCGCGGCACGTCGGGGGCGTTCGACATCGCGATCAGGCAGTTGGTGTTGGCCGGGTTGCCGACCACCAGCACCTTGACGTCGTCGGCGGCACCGGCGTTGATGGCTTCGCCCTGCGGCTTGAAGATGCCGCCGTTGGCCTCGAGCAGGTCGGCGCGCTCCATGCCCGGGCCGCGCGGACGGGCACCGACCAGGAGGCCGACGTTGCAGCCGTCGAAGGCCTGCTTGGGATCGTCGGTGATGTCGATCCGGTTAAGCAGCGGGAAGGCGCAGTCGTCGAGCTCCATCGCGGTGCCCTCGGCGGCCTTGATCGCGTCGGGAATCTCGAGCAGGCTCAACTCGACGGGGGTGTCGGGGCCGAGCATCTGGCCACTGGCAATCCGGAACAGCAGCGCGTAGCCAATCTGGCCGGCCGCACCGGTAACGGTGACCTTGACGGGGGTGCTCACTGGGACGTCTCCTTCGAGTCGTGGTTTGGAGGACCGCTACGCCATCGCCCGCTGGAGGTTCTCGTCGATCGAGGCCAGGAACTCCTGCGTGGTCTGGAACTCCTGGCCCTCGCCGACGAGCAGCGCGAGGTCCTTGGTCATCTTGCCGCTCTCGACCGTCTCGATGCATACCCGCTCGAGGGTCTCGGCAAAAGCGCTCACCTCGGGGGTCTCGTCCATCCGCCCGCGTGCCGAGAGGCCGCGGGTCCAGGCGAAGATCGAGGCGATCGGGTTGGTTGAAGTCGGTTTGCCTTCCTGGTGCTGGCGGTAGTGACGGGTGACGGTGCCGTGCGCGGCCTCCGCCTCGACCGTCTTGCCGTCGGCGCTCATCAGCACGCTCGTCATCAGGCCGAGCGAGCCGAAGCCCTGGGCGACGGTGTCGGACTGGACGTCGCCGTCATAGTTTTTGCAGGCCCAGACGTAGCCGCCCTCCCACTTCATCGCGGCGGCGACCATGTCGTCGATCAGGCGGTGTTCGTAGGTGATTCCGGCGGCCTCGAACTCGGTCTTGAACTCGGCCTCGTAGACCTCGGCGAAGAGGTCCTTGAAGCGGCCGTCATAGCGCTTCAGGATCGTGTTCTTGGTCGACATGTAGACGGGGTAGCCGCGGTTGAGGCCGTAGCGCATCGAGGCCCGCGCGAACTCGCGAATCGACTCGTCGAGGTTGTACATCGCCATCGTGATGCCGCCGCCGGGGAAGTCGTAGACGTCGAGCTCGACCGGCTCGGAGCCGTCTTTGGGCGTGTAGGTGAGGGTCAGCGAGCCCTCGCCGGGGACGACCAGGTCGGTGGCCCGGTACTGGTCGCCGAAGGCGTGACGGCCGATCACGATCGGCTTCGTCCAACCCGGCACCAGCCGCGGCACGTTCGAGATCACGATCGGCTCGCGGAAGATGACCCCGCCGAGGATGTTGCGGATCGTCCCGTTCGGCGAGCGGTACATCTCCTTGAGGCCGAACTCGTCGACGCGGGCCTCGTCGGGCGTGATCGTCGCGCACTTCACCCCGACCCCGTGCTGCTTGATCGCGTTGGCGGCGTCGACCGTGATCTGGTCTTCGCTGGCGTCGCGGCTCTCGATCCCGAGGTCGAAGTACTT
>CAMPIP010000007.1 GCA_946886425.1 uncultured Actinomycetes bacterium | reverse complement strand
CGTCGTGGCCGTCCGCGGCGGCGTGGGCACGGCGCTCGCGGATCTGCTCGTAGACGACCCGGTCGGCGGCGGCGACCAGGGCGTCGACGCGGCCCCAGGGGCTGCGCGGGCGCGGGTTCTCGGAGCTGGTCAACTGCAGGGCGAACAGCCAGGGCAGGCTGGCGGTGGCGTCGAGCAGCGCCCGCAGCGGCGCCCCCACCCGCTCCAGCCCCGCCTCGTCCTCGAGGCCGAAGACGGTGCGGAGGATCACCTCGAGGGTGATCGCCTGCATGGTCGGCTGGGTCGGGAAGGACTCGCCGCGGGGCCAGGTGGCGATCTGGCGGGCGGCGATCTCGCGCATCGTCTCGGCGTAATTCTTCATCCGCTCGCCGTGGAATGGCGACAGCAGCAGCCGGCGCTGGCGCAGGTGCTCGCCGCGGTCGAGGATCAGGACCGAGCGGGTGCCGAGGATCGGGGCGAGGATCTCGTTGCTTTTCCCGGCCAGCAGATGGTCGGGGTCGGCGGTGAAGACGGTCTTGACGGCCTCGGGGTCGGAGCAGATCACCTGGGTGCGCCCGGAGGCGAGCCGCAGCGTGAAGTAGTCGCCGTGGCGGCGCTGCATGTCCTCGAAGAAGCCGGTCGGCTGGGCGAGGAAACGGGCGAGTAGGTAAGCGCGCGGCGCACGCGGACCGGGCGGCAGGGCCGGGGTGCGCGCCGGCCCGGTGCCAACGGCGTCGCTCACGTCGTCACCCAGGGAGGATTGTTGACCCGGAGTTCAATAAGGCCCGGATTGATAGCAGCTATTGAACTCTCGGTCAATTGGAACTAGCCTCAGCGGCGATGAAGCTGGCCAAGCGCTCGCGCATGAGCACCGACGCCCGCCGCGAGCAGCTCCTGGCCGCCGGTGCCGAGCTGCTCGGGCGGCGCCCCTACGACGAGGTCTCGATCGAGGAGATCGCCGCCGCGGCGGGCGTCTCCAAGGGCCTGCTCTACCACTACTTCCCGACCAAGCAGGACTTCGTGCTGGCCGCCCTGGAGCGGGGAGAGCGCGAACTCGGCGAGCTGACCGCGCCGGATCCGGACCTCCCCCCCGCCGAGCAGCTCGGGGCCAGCATCGACCGCTTCCTCGACTTCGTCGAAGAGCATGAGGTCGCCTACACGGCGATCTTCCGCAGCCGCGGCGGCGACGACGCGGCGATCCAGGAGGCGCTGGAGCGAGGCCGTCAGCAGCGCCTCGACGCGCTGCTCGACTCGCTCGCCGGTTGGGAGGGGGCGCCGGCCCCGGTCGCCCGCACTCCGCTGCTGGAAGCCGCCGTGCAGGGCTGGATCTTCTTCGTCGAGGGCGCGGTGCTGCGCTGGCTGCAGCGCCACGACCTCGGACGCGAGGAGCTGCGCGACCTGCTCGCCGCGGCGCTGCTGGCGACGCTGCGCGCGGCCGGGCCCCAGCCGACGAGCCCGGCGACTTAGCGCCCCTCCAGGGGCTTCAACTGCCCGCGCTCGTCGAGTCGGACCGTAGGATGCGCCGATGCGCGTCCGCCTCGCCCTCCGCCTCCGCCCTGCCCTCCGCGACCGCCTCCGCCTCTCCCTCGTCCTCGGCCTCGCCGCCGCGCTCGGCCTCCTCGCGAGCGGCTGCGGCAACGGCAAGGACAGCTCGACGCCTGTCGCCTGCCTGGAAGGGACCAGCGTCTATATAACGGCGCTGAACGCGGCGCCCGGGGAAGCGACGCTGGACGGAGAGACGCCGATCAGCGACTGCCTGGCGGAGAACCAACAGGGCGGCGATCTCGCCAACGTCGGCGAAGCGCTGGTCGAGGCGGCGACGGCGCTCAACGCGGAAGCGCGGGAGGAACCGGGCGGTCGGGCAAACGTCCGGCTCGGCTACCTGCTCGGTGCGGTCGAGCGCGGCGCCGCGGAGACCGAAGGGATCCACACCGACCTGCTGCGGCGGCTGACCGTCGCCGCCCGCTACTCGCCCCGGCCGCCGCTGCCGAGCGCCTTCGGACGTGCCTACCGCGAAGGCTTCGAAGCCGGCCGCGACCACGGCTGACGCAATCTCGTCGCCCGCTGGCCGAGCTCTTCGAGGGCACCCAGCCCGGCTCGCCGACAGGGCCAGCGAAGCTGTCGATGCCGGCGTGGCGGGCCAGCTCGTGGCCGATCGCGGCGATCTGGAGGTCTGGGGTCGGGCCCTTTTCGCGGACGCCTCCCCTACGTGGTGACGGGGCGCTGCTCCTTGCCCAGCCCGGCCCGCGCCGCCTGGGCGAGCTTGACGGTCGCTTTGCGCAGCCCCTCCGGGGCGTCGATCGGCTCCTCGTAGGGCACGCGCACCTCGATCTCGCCGGCGGCGGTGGTCGCGACCAGGTCGAGCCCGGTGCGGTCGGCGTCGACGCAGCGAGCCGCGGTCGCCTCGGGGTGGCCGCCGAGCGCCTGGACCATCTCCAGGAGGGCGTCGGGGTGGTCCTCGTTGAGGTGGTCGATGGCGCGGGCGGCGCCCTGGCTGACCGGATCGTCGGGCTTCACAGCTTCACCTTTCGTCGGGGGTTTGTCGCTTCAATCGTCGTGCGTAGCGTTCGATCACCAGTTGCTCGTCCACAGGGATCGCGATCTCGCGGCGCCGCGGGGAGCGCAGGACTCGACCGGGAAGCCGGGCGCGACTCGCACGACGGCGCCGTCGGCGACGCTGGCCGAGGGAATATCGAGGCGCTGCTTATCGATTTGGACATGGCCGTGGAAGACGAATCGGCGCGCCTGGCGCCGGCGGTGGTCTCTCGACTGCGGCGCGCCTTCTTGATCAGCCGCCGCATCTGCCTCTCGCGCACCCCGTAAGCGACCGCGGCTCCTCACCTTGATTGCCATATCCGAGTCTTCTCGGCCTTAATTAGGCGACCCTAACAAGGATGCGCGATGGGCGTGTCTGAGCTGAGGGGTCAATATTGGCCCCTCAGCTCAGACACGCCTGGGGCGGGCGCTGAATACGCTGCGGTGAGCAAACGAACTTCGGAGGACCACGTGACTGAGCAGCTCTGGGGTGGCGAGACCACCAAAGCCGTCGACAACTTCCCGGTCTCGGGCGAGCGGGTGCCGGTCCCGGTCGTGCGCTGGCTGGGCCGCATCAAGGCCGCTGCCGCCGAGGTCAACGGCGAGCTCGGCCTGCTCGACGGCGGCCTCGCCGAGAGCATCTCGGCGGCGGGCGGCGAAGTCGCCGCCGGCGAGCACGACGACCAGTTCCCGGTCGACGTCTTCCAGACCGGCTCCGGAACCTCCTCGAACATGAACGCCAACGAGGTGATCGCCAACCTCGCCGGCGACGAGGCCCATCCCAACGACCACGTCAACATGGGCCAGTCCTCCAACGACGTCTTTCCCTCCGCCGTCCACCTGGCGGCGCTCGGCGAGGTCACCCACGACCTGCTGCCGGCGATGGGCGAGCTGGAGTCGGCGCTGGACGCCAAGGCCGAGCGGTTCGCCGACGTGGTCAAGGCCGGCCGCACCCACCTGATGGACGCGGTCCCGGTCACCCTCGGCCAGGAGTTCGGCGGCTACGCGGCCCAGGTCCGGCTCGGCATCCAGCGGGTCGAGGCGACCCTGCGCCGGGTCGGCCAGATCCCGCTCGGCGGCACCGCCACCGGCACCGGCCTCAACACCCATCCCGAGTTCGCCGCCAAGGTGCTCGCCAAGCTCGGCAGCGAGACCGGCCTCGCGATCTCCGAGCCGCTCGACCGCTTCGAGGCGCAGGGCAACCGCGACGCCCTGGTCGAGCTATCGGGCGCGCTCAAGGTCTACGCCGTCTCGCTCAACAAGATCGCCAACGACCTCGCCCTGATGGGCTCGGGCCCGCGCGCCGGCCTCGCCGAGCTGCGCCTGCCGGAGCTGCAGAAGGGCTCCTCGATCATGCCGGGCAAGGTCAACCCGGTGATCCCGGAGGTGGTGATCCAGGTCGCCGCCCAGGTGATCGGCAACGACGCCGCGATCACCGTCGCCGGCAGCCAGGGCCAGTTCGAGCTCAACGTGCGGGTGCCGCTGATGGCCCGCAACCTGCTCGACTCGATCAAGCTGCTCGCCTCCGCCTCGCGCTTGCTCGAGGAGAAATGCGTCGCCGGCCTCGAGGCCAACGAGGAGATGACGACCCGCCACGCGGAGTCGACCCTGGCCACCGCCACGGCCCTCAACCCCCACATCGGCTACGACCGCGCCGCGGACATCGTCAAGGCCGCCGCGGAGTCCGGGCGTTCGCTGCGCGAGGTCGCGCTCGAGCAGGGCGTCGAGCCCGCGGTGCTCGAGGAGGCGCTGGACCACCGGCGCATGGCCCGCCCCCACGAGTAGGGGCGGGCGGCCCCGCCTCAGCGCGGGTCGTCGATCAGCAGCTCGACGTTGCGGTCTTTCGGCTGGCCTTCGCCAAGGGGGGCGCCGGACTGGAAGTCGTTGAAGGACATCGTCCGCGCCGCCGAGGCGAGGTCGTTGAAGTCCATGCTCGAGGCCGGGGTGCCGGGCGCGGGTGCCGCGACCTGGCCGACGTGGTCGAGGATCGTCCCGAAGATCGAGAGCGTCCCGTCGTGGTTGTCGAAGACCTCGAGCAGGCGGCTCTGCTGCGGCCAGTCGGCCTCGGCGGCGACGCGGATGCTCCAGAAGCCGCCCGGCCCGCCCGGGTTCGGGAAGGCGTCGACGACGTTGTCGTGGGAGTGGCCGGCCACCCAAGCGATCGCGTTGGGGAATTCGTGCAGGAGGTTGACGGCGTCGGCCTCGAGGTGGATCGGCTGTGAGCTGCGCGGGTCGAGGTCGCAGCCGGGGTTGAGGTCGTGGCCGTGGGCGTCGTTGAGGAGGCACGGGGGCGCGAGCTCGTCGGGGGCGTCGGCGACGAGGCTCTCCGGCGCGTGGTGGCTGAACAGCACGACCAGCTCGTCGGCCGCGGTCGCCGCTTCCAGCTGCGCCCGCAGCCATTTGAACTGCGGGTCGTCGATGTTGCCGTCGGAGGTGGAGGCGCCGGTCGGAGTGAGGATCGTGCCGGCCTCGGCGACCGTGTCGAGGGCGACGAAGCGGACGCCCGGAGTCGGGCTCCACGAGTAGTAGCCGGCGGCGCCTTTCGAGGCCGTTTCCTGGGCCGGGTCGATCAGGTCGAAGCCGTGGCCGTCAGCCTGCGAGCCGCCACGGAAGACGTTCTTGTACTGCGGCTTGGAGACGAAGCGGCGCTGCGGGTCGCCGGGGACGATCATCGTGTTCTGGGGGCTGGTCAGCAGCGAGGCCAGCAGGTTGGCCGGGTTGAGCAGCGAGCCGAGCAGGCCGGCGAGGCTTTCCGGGTTGGAGACCGGGCCGATCGGCTTCAGGCAGCCGGTGGCGACGGTCTCGAAGGCGGCGTTGGCCGCCGCGTTCCCCTGCACCAGCGCGTCGTGGTTGCCGAAGGCGACGTAGGACGGGACGTCCACCCCTTCGGCCGTGAACGCCTGCTGGGCGCGGTCCATCAGGCCCGGGTATTTTGGCCAGGCGGCGTGCGTCCCTTTCGGTTCGTTGGGGTCGTAGAACTCGGGGAAGGGACCCTCGACGTAGTCCTGGTAGTCCTGGACGCCGGTGTATCGGGCGGCCTCGGCGGCGCCCGGCACCAGCAGGTTCGGGCAGAGCAGGTTCGAATAGGTCGCTTTGTTGACGCCGCTGTTGGGGTTGAGGTTGCCGCCCTCGAGCAGGGTCCGCACCCAGAGCGTCTCGTTGAGCTGCTGGCTGTCGGCCGAGTCGCCGGTGTCGATGGTCAGGTCCATGGCGCGGTGGGCGCCGCTGCCGTCGGCGACCGGGCTGGCGGCGCTGAACTGGTTGAGCTGGCGGATCATCGCCTCGCTGGTTTGCGCCTCGAGCGCCTCCCAGGGCCGCCAGGCGGCCCCGAAGGGGAGGCCGAGCGGGGTCGAGAGCGGGTCGATCACCTCGAGCCGGGCCGGCGACTCCTCGTCGGCGAGCTGGAAGTCGGAGAGCTGGCCGAAGTAGACGAGCGAGGTGCGTTCCTGGTCGCGGCTGGGGCCGGCGATGGCGAGGTCCTGGCGGACCGTGTACGGCTCGCCGGCGCCGAGCTGCAGGAAGCGGAAGCTGCCGGGGGCGGCGGGGACGATCCGCTGCGAGAGGCTGGTCTGGCCGACCGTGTCGGACGGGGCAGCGCCGGCAAGGGCCGGGGTGGCTGCCGTCACCGCCAGGACGAGGAACGACACCAATGCGCCACGAAACTTCATCTCCACCCCTCCGCTCAGAGAACCCGAATTGCTTAACTGCTTTTGCCACCCTACTCACTACTGGGGTGGAAAGCCAGCGGTCCGGGTCAGGCCTGCTCGACCGCGATCCCCAGCTCGGCGGCGAGTTGGGGCGAGAGGTCCATCAGCTGCAGGGAGTCGACGATGGCGCCGCGCAGGCCGAGCAGCGAGCCGCCCAGGCCGGCGATGTCGGAGCCGCGGAAGTCGACCCGGGAGAGGGTCGCCTTGGTGAAGTCGGCCTCGCCGAGCCGGCAGCCCTCGAAGCGGACCGAGTCGAGCTTGGCGCCCTGGAAGTCGGCGCGGTTGAGGACGCAGTCCTCGAAGCTGACGTACTCGACAGTGGCGAAACGGAAGTTGGCGTAGTCGAGCTTGCAGCCGGCGAAACGGACCTCGCGCAGCTTCGCCTCGCCGAGATCGAGCCCGGTCAGCCGCGCCTCGCGCAGCTCGACCCGGACCAGGCCGCCCCCACGCCAGTCGCCGCTCGTGGCACTGACCCGCTCGCCGCGCACGTCGACGAGGCGGAGGCCGCGCAGGTCGGCGCCGTCGAGGACGGTCCCGGCGAGGGCGATCCCCTCCAGCTCGCGGTCGGCGGCGAGCTCCTCCGCGTCGATCTCGACGGGGTCGTCCCCGGCGAGATCCGGCGCCTCGGTGGCGCCGATGGGCGGCGGAGAAGTCACGACGGCAACCTACTCAGCCCTCAGGCAAGGCTGACGTCAGTGAACCAGACGCCGTCGCGGAGGCTGCGCTCGCCCGCTTCGACCGCCAGCGGGCGCTCGAAGAGCGGGCCGTCGACGACGAGCGAGTGATACTCGCCGTTCTCGCCGGCGGCGTCGGCGCCGGCGGCCTCGATCGCGGCGACCACCTCGGCGTCGATCATCACTCCCAGCAGCTCCTTTGGCAGGACGCCGTCGCGGACGGCGACGATCACGGCCCGGAAGCCGGTGTCGAGCAGCTCGTCCATGACGGCGCGGCGATCCCGCTGCCAGATCGGCAGCCGCGCTTCCGCCCCGACCAGGCCGCAGACCCGCTCGACCCAGTCGCGGTGGTCCTGCATGTCGATGTCGCCGAAGACGCCGACGATCGGCCCGCCCGCGGCAATGCTCGCCTCGAGGACCCGGATCAGCTCCGCTTCGTAGCCGCTCCAGCTGGCGGCCCCGAACTCGATCGGCAGCCCGACCGCCTCCGCCTGCGCCGCCAGCACCTCGCGGCTCAACCCGTGCGAGCGCGAGCGCTCGCCGCCCTCGACCATCATCGAGACCAGCAGCCGCGGCTCGGCCCCAGCCCGCGCCGCTTCGTGCAGCGCCAGCGCCGAGTCCTTCCCCCCGCTCCAGGAGCAGAAGACCGGGGTTCCGCCGAAGTCGCCCGCGCCGTGCACGGGCGCCAGGCTACCCCTGCAGCGTTACGAACCTCTCCTCGGTCAGCTCGATCACCCCGTAGGCGGGACCCTCGCGGGTGTTGCCGGAGTCCTTGACGCCACCGTAGGGCTGCTGGTCGGCCCGGAAGGTCGGCACCTCGTTGATCAGGACGCCGCCGAACTCGAGGACGCGGGCGGCCGCCAGGGCGCGGCCGACGTCGCGGGTGAAGACGCCGGCCTGGAGGCCGAACTTGGAGTCGTTGGCGAGAGCCAGCGCCTCGTCGAACTCGGTGAAGGTGTCGATCGTCGCCACCGGGCCGAAGATCTCCTCGCACCAGACCTCGGCCTCTTTGGGCGGCGCTTTGAGGAGGGTCGGGGCGAGGCAGCGGCCGTCGTCGACCAGCTCGCCGCCGGTCAGCAGCACGGCGCCGGCGCCGACCGCCTCGTCGATCCACTCCTTGACGCGGTCGCGGTCGCCGGGGGTGATCAGCGGCCCGACGTCGGTCGCCTCGTCGAGCGGGTCGCCGACCGTGAGCGCCTCGGCGTTGGCGACCAGCCGCTCCGTGAAAGCGTCGGCTACGTCCTCGTGGAGGAGGATGCGCTGGATCGAGATGCAGCTCTGTCCGGCGTGCGAGAAGGCGTGGAGCTTCGCTTTATCCGCCGCGGCTTCCCAGTCGCCGTCGGCGTGGACGATAAGCGGCGCGTTGGAGCCGAGCTCGAGGTTGACCTTCTTGTGGGGGACTTTGGAGCGGATGTCCCAGCCGACCCCTGCTGAACCGGTGAAGGTGAGGGCGCGGGTCAGCTCGTGCTCGACGATCGCGTTGCCGACCTTGGAGCCGGGCCCGGGGATGACGCTGAGCCAGCCCTCGGGCAGCCCGGCCTCCTGGAGGATCTCGGCAAGTTTCAGCGCCGAGATCGGGGTCTGGCCGGCCGGCTTGAGGACGATCGCGTTGCCGGCCGCGATCGCCGGCCCGAGCTTGTGGGCGACGAGGTTGAGCGGGAAGTTGAAGGGACTGATCGCGCCGACCACCCCGTAGGGGACGCGCAGCATCACGCCGAGCTTGCCGACCCCGGCCGGCGAGGCGTCCATGGGCACGGTGCCGCCGGTCAGCTTGCGCGCCTCGACCGCGGAGAACTCCAGCGTGGAGACGCAGCGCTGCGCCTCGACGGTCGCGGTCTTGATCGGCTTCCCGGCCTCGGCGGCGATCGTCAGGGCGAGGTCCTCGACCCGCTCGCCGACCAGCTCGGCGGCGCGCTCGAGGACGGCTGCCCGCGCGTGCTGGGGGAAGTCGGCGGACTCGAAGGCCTCCTGCGCGGCCCGCACCGCCCGGTCGACCAGCGCCTCGTCGCCCTGCGCGACCCGCCCCACCGGGCTCCCGTCGTAGGGGCTCTTCACCTCCCCCCACTCGCCGGTCTCGATCCACTCGCCGGCGGCGAGCAGCTTGTGGTCGGTTGCTTGGACGGTTTGGGTGGCCATCTCGCTCTCCTTCTCGCTTCAGCCCAGCCTAGCGCCCGCTCCAAATCGCTCCGGGCGGCCTGTCGAGGTCAGCCGATCTCGCGCAACTGCGGTAGCAAGAGGCTCGCTCGCTCTGAGCCGAGACAGGGCATCAGCAGGTACTCGACCAGGACCGTGGTGGCCTCGGCCTCGGCCTCGGGGAGCCGTTTGGCGCGTTCCCCCTCGACATAGCGGGCGTCCAGAGAAACGACGCCGCCCAACAGGAAGACCTCGAGGTCGTCGACAGCTCGCGTGCAGCGGCACCCGCCTGGGCGACCTTAACCGTGAAGATACGGGCTACCTCGGGATTGTCCGCAAGCAGCCCCAACCCCTCAGCGGCGCCGGCGTGGACACCCTCCCAGTCCGCGGCGCCTGCCACCGCCGCCTCGACTCGCTCGCAAACCCATCGACTGACGGCGTCGGAGGTGGCCAAAAGCAAGCCTCCTTGTCGGCGAACTCCCGGTAGAAAGCGGCCCGGGGAGACCCGCGCCTCGGCTGTGATGTGGCCGATCGTCGTTCCCGGGTAGCTGTGTTCGTGCAAACCATGCAGCATGCCGGCGACGATTCGCAGCCTCTGGCTGCGGAGGACGAAGGAGCGCGGCAGGCAGTGGCGGCCGGGTGGCAGCCGCGCCAGCGCCAGCTCCTCCGTCGGGAGACTGCCGAAGGGGTCTGGCTCGAAGCGCTCAGGCCCGCCAATCACGTGCAGGGTGCCCCGTTGCCGGGGGCGAGGAGGCGAGCACATAGTCAAGCAGGAGGACATGGGCTTCGGGGAGGCGTTCAGCCTCCCCGGCTAGCACCCGTCCGGCAAGCAGCGAAGTGAGGCCGCCGGCGAGCAGCCAGGCAGCCTCCTCGGGAACGTCCGCTGCCTGAGCCGGCGGCCGCAACGCCACCGCCAAGCGCTGCAGCGAGCGCTCGTGCTCTAGCCGAACCGGACGCGAGGCGGCCAGCGCCTCAACCAACAGCAGATGGGCCAGGGCCGGACTGGCGGCGAGGAACTCAAGGCCGGCGGCGAGGCCGGCAGACACCTGCTCAGGCCAGTCCGCCTTCGCCGGGATGGCCTCCTCGATAGCCGCCGCGAGCCGCTCCACGCCCTCGGAGTAGGCGACTGCGAAGCACTGATCCTTGCTCTCGAAGAGTTCGTAAAAAGTCGGCCGGGGGACGCCGGCCAGTCCGACGATGTCGGTGATCCGGGTGTCGTCGTAGCCATGGTCGGCGAGGGCCGCGGTGAGCCCGTCGAGGATCTTCCGCGTCCGGACCCCCGCCACCTCCTCCCGCGCGGATTCCGAGCGCGAGGGACTTTGCTCGATCCGCGGTGCCAACGGGTTCGGCTGCACGATGTCCTTTTCAGCCATACCGTCTCCGTTCCTATAAGGCGACGGCCGGCATATAAACATCTCAGTTCGAGTTTGTCAAGGTACTCACGTGGTACGAAAGCGCCCGAGATCTAGGC
Organism: uncultured Actinomycetes bacterium; assembly: GCA_946886425.1. The sequence continues at coordinate 17,186 of CAMPIP010000007.1, read as the reverse complement.
ACAAGCTCCGGTTTGCTGAGGTCCGACTCCCAAATCGTTGTAGCGACTACCGCCTACCGCCTGGGACGCTCGCATGGTCAGCGCACAAGCGCTGGATACACGTTCCACACAACGCAGGGAGACAGATATGAGGCTAGTAAGGACCCTGGCTCTGGTCGGGGTAATCATCGCCGCCATGGCGGCAACTCCGGGGCTCGCCTCCGCGGACCTGTTCCTTCAGGAAGGACCAGGCGGCAACGCTCAGGTGGCGGCCCCCAAATATCCGGAGGATATGTACAGCAACCGCTTCAATCAGGGAAAAATCGTCGGCAAGCTCGATTTCCTGAGCACCGGCAGCGGCAGCGGTAAGTTCAGCTGCTTGTACGCCGAACTCTCAAGTGGACCGCTCACCGAACCCAGCTCCGAAATCTCGCTCTCGCAGGACTCGGAGGAATACTTTTTCGAATGCAGTTTCGTCGGGATCGCGCCGGGCACGATCTCGATGGATGGGTGCAGATACGGTCTCTCGGACTTTGGTCCCCTCGTCGACCACCAGGCCTTCGCCGCAGCTGAGATCGCTTGCGAACCGGGGAAGGCAATCATCCTGAAAGCCGTGGGGCTGGGTTGCACGATCACCATTCCCGCCCAGCAGTTGAGCTCCAGCTCGGGAATGCAGAGCCTCCAGAGCCAGACCGGCGAGAAATCACTTCTGACGGTCGTTGTCGGCTCAGGCTTGAAATACACCACCAGCGGTTGGGCCTGTCAGTTCATGGGCGTTCCCTCCGGCAGCTATTCGGACGGCAGCATGGAGCTGGATCTGCGTACCAGCTGATCCGACCCCCGTTCTTCCCACCGGAGCCATGCACCGGCACGGCTCCGGTGGGCTTTCTCAGGCGCCCGATTCCATCCCATCCAGGCGCAGGGCGACCTGCAGCTCGGGGGACGCAGTATCGATGGAACAGTGCAGGCGGTCCTCGATTGCGTTCAAGCGGCTTCGGACTGTCGAACGATCGACCCCCAGGGCGGCCGCGGCTGAGGTGGTGTTGCCGGCGGCGGCAAAGTAGGCGCGAAGGGTCTGCTTGGCAACGGTGCCTCCGTCGGACGAAGCCTCGAGCGGCGCGAGAAATCGGTTGCGCAGCAGGCTCTGCAGTAGTTCGTTGCGGAGGGCGGCAGCCAAAAGGGCAACCGATCCGTAGCGGACCACCGGTTCCGACAGGGGGACAGCCAAGGCTGCAGCTGCCTGGCGGTGCGACAGACGCCAGCCCAGGAGCCCATAGCCTGGCTCTCCGCAGCCCACTCTTAGGCCATCCGGCCAAAAGTAGGAACGGACCAAGTCCAGTTCACGTTCACCGTAGGCTCGGCGGCTGCCTAGCCACGCCCACGCCGTAAGTTCGTCCGGGCAGGCAATGAGCAGGCGGTGGTCGTAGTGCCTTCCGAACTGCTTCAGCGCCTCTGAAGCAGCAGGGCCGGAAGTAACCAGGGCCAAATGATGAGCGTCGAACTCGTAAGGAAGGTCGGGGGCCTCGTTCAGTTGGCCGGCGAGCAAGAGGCGGAGGAGTTCGACCCGACGCCGAGAGGGATCAAGCGCCACTGCCTCCGATTGGCGTCCGTGCTCCTCGCCGACCGCGGCGAGAATCCGGTCGTAGTGAGCCGCCAGCGAGCGCAGGGACGCCTTGACCTCAGCCGCGCTGGCGCCGGCCTCAACCGCCTCTTGAAGAAGCGTATCCGCAAGAAATGCGTGACCGGCGTTGTAGCGTCGAATGACAGTGTCGAGACTAACGCCGTTGCGGGCCGCCAGCCGAGCCTGAGATCGCATTGCGGCAGGAACCGGACCGGGTTCGGCGTCCGGCGCGGCAATCGCTTCCAGGCCGTAGTCGAGCGCCGCGGCTAGAGCAGCCCGAAGCCCAATTGCATAGGTCGAGTCGGTGGCGTCGGCAGGGTCGACGACTGACTGCACGAGTGCAAAAGCCGACCGCTCCAGCTCGGAACGGCGCTCGCGCAGCCGGCTTTCGATACGTCCCTCACTTGTGATTGCCACGCTCCAGCCGCTTCGGTTTTCCGTTCCTGCAGCGCGGCGCCCGCACCACCGGCTTTGCCCGCTGGCGCCTGCCGTTCTGCGCCGTCAGGTTGGTCGTCGCTCGATTGCGCTTCGGCTTGAGGCAGAGATTGCGGCTGTTGACGATCAGTCCCTTGCCACCGCCACGCATGTCCAAGACAAACCTGGAAACCGGAGCATCCGGTATGCCGGTGAACGTCGACCGGATGCCGGCGTTGACCGAGTCGATCCGGGCCGCAAGGTTGATGTCGACGAGACCGTGCAAGGCAACGACCAGGTCAGGCAGGGCATGGTTCGACGAACGCAGGAGCACAGGCCCTTCGAGTGGCTGGTTCAGCAGCGGGCTCCAGGCGCGAGCATGGCCGTAGATCGCCCCCTTGGGACACCCGGTGCCGTTGCCGGCTCCAGCGGCGAACTGCACTCGCGTGCAGATCGTCCGGATGTGGGCCTGCTCGAGGAAGGCCGAATGCGGCAGCCGCACCACCGCGAGGGAGAAGTTGGCGTCGCCCGGGCGAGGCGTGAGAACGGCACGTAGAGCGGGGTGCGCGCCGCGACTCGTGCCGCCACGGAGCTTGATCGCGAGTCTCGGCTTGAAACCGAGCGTCCGACAGCCGGCCGCCTGATAGCGGGCGCGGACGGTGACTGATGCCTCGGATCGAGGATCAAGCACGGTCCCGCCGCCCCAAATGGTGGCCTGGCTGTGTCCTTCCGCGCAACTTGTCGCATTCAGCGTGAATTCCTCCCGGTCGACATGGATTCGCAGATCCCGGACATTTAGCGGAATGCCCTTGAGGATGCGGGGGATCGGATCCGAGCTAACACCATCGACTTCCACCTCGCCACTGACCGGGTTGAGGCGCAACGACTCGCGGACCACCACGGTGCCTGCGTCGAAGGGGCCTGCCACCGCCGGAGTGATCGAGACGACAGATATGTGATCACCCCCGAAGGGCCCGGCAAGGTAGAGCGTGCCGGGTACATGAGTGAGCTGGGAGCCGATACCGGCGCCGGCGAGAGTTCTGCCAATCCGCGAAGCGGCCGGACAGCTGGGGTCTTCGAGCTCTTCCTGACCGCCGTGCGGACCCATTCGCGACCGTGCCCTTTCAATCCCCGCCTCTGGGCAATAAGAGATTCCGGCGAGCTTGCCGACGACGCCGCGGGGTAGGACGGCCGAGAAGCGAGTCAGGTCCTGTTCTCCGTCGTTACGGCGGACTCGCATGTAAAAAGGCGAAAAGCGGCCGGCCGCGTTGCCGAGGGTCCCGGCTTCGAAGCTCGGGTCGAACGTGGCGGCGGCGGGACAGGCCGCGCCGTTGATGCCGCTGATGATCTGAAACGGCGAGGTCGCCTCGACTGGGGACCCGCCGGACCACGGGTAGAGCATTGCCCGCACGGCAAAGTCTCCGCAGCGCGGCGGGCTGATCAACGGCGCCCGGCCGCCTTCGCGGAAGCGCAGTCGGAAATGGGAGAACGGCAACTGCGGCATGTCTTCCGCGGTGGTGACGAGCTGGCCGGTGACAGGGTCGGGTTCGACTCGGAGCGGCTGGCGTACCACAATGCCGAGCCGTGGTTCCCTGATCACCACGTAGACCGCGATCATCGAGTCGCCGGCGAGGTTTTCGTATGGCTTGGCCACGAAGAGGGCGCCCGTCAGCAACTTGCCCTCGAGCAGAGGAGATTCGACTTCGACGCGCCCGATCTTCGACGCTTCCGGACATCCAGCACCGGGCGGCGAGCTGGCGGCCTCGCGGGCTAGTTGGGACTCCGAGCAGACCTCGAGTCCTTCCGCCTGCGACGGATTGATGGTCATCCCCGGTGGCAACGTGACAACCGTTTTCTTGATGTCCGAGGCGGAGACTGCTCCGTCGGCCGTGTTTTCAAGACCCTCATTGGGAACGTCAAGGCCAAACTCGAGCCCCGACGGACTCTGCGTCGCCCGCGCCGTCGGCCTGGCCGTGATCGTTGGGCCGAAAGGCAGCCCGCCACAGCCGGTCATGCCGAGCGGTTCCCCTCTGTCCCCGTGGGTAAGAGCGCTTCCGGAGTCCACGCCTCCCTGCCAGGACGTAGCCTCATACGTACTCAACAGCGGTCCCGCGCAAGCACGCGGAAGAGTGAGAAATGGCTTGACCGAGATGCCCGCCCCGCAGTCGCCCGATGAGGTGCCGTCTACTTCGAGGCAGCGCCCCCGGACGGGGTCGTGGCGCGGATCGGCCGGCACGCCCCATAGCGTCAGCTTGGTGGCGAGGACTTCCAACACCTCCGAGATATTGGTCGGCCCGCCGACGATGTTGAAGGGCGGCAATGCGTTGACGCCGAGTTCGATCGTCACCGGTACGCCGGCCACCCAGAAGCCGAGCTTCGAGGCTTTGCCGAACGGCGGCTCCAAGTTGAACACAGCAGCGTTGACGGGGACGCCGACGCCACCGCTGGAGTTGGCGAGCCTCACAATCACGACACCGACGGCCGAGCTATCCGGACAGGCCGGAATGTTGTTGCCTTTGGCGTCGTGGGCCGTGGTGAGGAAGTCGGCGGTCGAACAGGGGGGGACTGCCGTGGGATTGCCGACGAAGCCGGGGGCCTGGGCGGTGAAGATGTCCCGAGGCTGCTGCTCCACCAACCCCCCGCTCGAATTTACGTTGAAGGCGACGGTCATCTCATACGGATGTACTCCGGCTTGTGACTGCGCTGCGCCGCTAGCGTCCGTGAAGGCGACATCGAACTGGTTGAGTCCGAAAGCCGCCCTGGCGCCCGGCGCGAGGGCAAGAGCCGCGAGACAAGTGATGATTGCCAGCGACGACATACGCTTCATTTGTTGCCCCTCTGCTTTCCCCGACGGCAATGCCTGTTCTTGTTAGAAGCCTTTCTCTCTTTGGCGGGTGCCTTGACCTTCTTGCCGGACGCCTTTGCCCTCTTGTGGGCGGCCCTTGCCCTCTTGTGGGAGGTCTTTCTCTTCTTGGTCCTGACCCGTAAGCAGAGATGCCTCTTCGGAGCGAAGTTGCCGGGCCCACGGAACGTTTCACTCGCCGGCGTCTGATCTTGCGGGGAAGAGGGGGGAGACTGGCATGCTTCCCCCTCGCACGCCGCCGGAACGGGTGCTGGACTGGGCAAGCCGCCGCCTGCCCGGGCATCGTATATGTCAACTAGGCCCGAGTCCTGCGGCAGCAGACTGGAGAGGGTGGTGAAGAAGACGTCGTCACCATCCGGGCTGGCATCGACGAACCGCGAATCCCGGCTGCCTTGGCCCGACGAAATAAGGTCCACACAGCCGCCGGCTCCCGCCGAAAAGCTGGAGTCATCTGCATCGCAGGCGCCAGCACCGAGCCGCTCCCACTGATAGACGTCCAAGCGGTCGTTGCGGTCACGCGCGACGACCGAGTCCTCGCTCTCGAAGAACACGCGCGAACCGTCAGCAGCGAGGGACCGTGGGCCTTCGTAGAGCGCGTTCTCGAACGGGGGCAATTGCGAACCACCTGCGGGCCGTCCTCCACTCGGGTTGCACGAGGCGCAGAACAGCTTCCCGGCACCCCCGTCGGCGGTCGAGTCGTAGACGAAAACCTCAGCGTTACAGATGCCCCCAGCTTCCCCGCAGTTCGTCGGACTGTCCGCGTCAGTGTTGTCGTAGCCCGTCGGGCTCGTGTGGGCAACGAAAGCGACATGCGTCCCGTCCGGGGTGACACGGCTCGTGTGCTGAAACGCGACGCGTGCAACTGGGCTGGTGTTTTCCATGCCAGGCACGTCTTCCCTGGCGTCGTCCTCGGAGATCGTCGCCAGGAAACGGAAGCTTCCCCCGCCGCCGTCCTCTTCGTAGAGAAACACGTTCGGCTCGCCGTCGATCGCTCCATCGGCCAAGGCTTCACGGGAGACGAAGTAGATCCGATCAAGACTTTCGCTGGCGCCGAGAACGCCGGTGACCCGCTCGGCGATCGGCTCCGCCTCCTCACTCTCAGTGTCGAAAACGTAGAGGACGCCACCGGTGACGATGGTAAGAGTGAAGAGAGCGCGGTCGCCATTGTCGGACGCCCCCCAGAACCAAGCCGTCCTCTGAGCGGATGGACCGAGGTCATCTTCGGCCGCCTTCGAGACATTGCGGGATTTGCCCGCGCTCCGAACGTAGATCCGGCCTCTAAAACCGCTTTGCTCGCTCCAGAAGACCCGCTGACCATCCGCAGAGATCGCGTTGTGGAGACTCGCTCTGCGGTATTTGGCGGCTTCGTCGCCGAGCACAGAGCCCGCCGTACACGGTTCGGAACTCGAAGCGCCGCCTGGCAGGACGCATGCGAACTTCGGCGCCAGCTCCCCCCGCACGTGTTCGTAGAGACGCCGTTGACAGGTTCGGATTCCCGACGGTTTGCAGGCGTCCGGTTGAGCCGGGACACCCGATCCGAGATTGTCCGGCGCCGAGTAGATCGAAACGCGTCCATCGGCGGAGACGCCCTGCAGTTCGAGCTTCTGAGTAAATTCATCAGGACCCGCGTTCTTCGGCCGGACGGTGGTCAGCGCATCGTATGAAGTCGCTGGGCAAAGGCCCTGATGGTACAGGTTACCCGTTCCGGCCACACCCCCGGGCGCCAGCACCGGTTCGGCGTACGTTTGAATCCACATCTCGCAGAGGTCCGGGGAGAGCAGCTTCACCTCGGTATCGAGCTGCCCAGGCGGTTCCACCACGGCTCCCCCGCGAGGTGGCGAGATCCCAGCGCTCGACCACCGGACACCGGCCTCCCTTGTTGCCAGGTACTGGGCGGTAAAGCCGGCCGCCTTCGCATCGCCGAAGGCCCGATAGCTGCCATACGCGATCTTCTCCCCCGATTGGGAACTCTGGTTGAGCACCGCGGGCGCGACCGTGGTGATCTCGTCACGCACGATGATGTCGCCGCCCTGTTTGTCGACCGGTGAGACCAACTCGTAGGCACGACAATCCGGAAGCACCGACGAGCTGCCGGTGCGGAAGGCGGTGTTGCCAGGGCACGGCTCGCTCTCCGTCAACGCAAGGGTGCGGATGGAGCCGACAGCGCTGTACCGCAGGTCCGCGGAGATGGCATTGGTGGCGCTCAACCGATAGCGGTAGGTAGTGCCCGGCCTGAGTGGATAGACCGTGATCTCTCGCGATACCGGCGCTTCTCCGAAGCCGAAATCGAGGGGATTCTCGCCGGATTCGACGTCGGGGCTTTGCCTTGCTGCGGCAAAGCCGTCCCCGCCGGCAGTGAGATTCGCCTCGTAGGCCGCCTCCGTCACGTACTCGAAGTGGCCACTGGTGGGAATGCCGAGAGGGTTGACCATTACACCGAACCGCGCCGAATCATTCCCCACGGCACTTGCGAACGCTTGCTTGATTTCCGGTGCCGCCTTGGTGGTAAAAGCAAACGCCGTGCTTTCCAGCGGAGTGTTGCCCTGCCCAGACGGATTCTCCGCGACCACCCTGTAGACGTACTCGGTTTCCGGTTCGAGGCAGTTGTTTCCCGGTTCCATGGTTTCTGCCGCTGGGTTCGGACAGCCCACAAGCGCCTCCACTGGGTGCAGCTGGAAGTCCGTCGATGAGATGGTTCCCTCGTTCGTCGCCGTGCGGGGCCCGACAAAACTGTTGCCCTGTGCTTCGAAGCTCGCGCGGCTCAGGTAGTCGAAACGGTAGGAGGCGCCTTCGCCCTGCGGCATAACTTCAGCCCGAAGCGTCGCTTTCGTGCTGGCAATTTCGGCTGCCGGAGCCTGTATCGAGCGTGGGGGCACCAGCGGTCCAGTCGGCGGCGGAACAGCGCGAGTCACGATGGGCACTTCACCAAGGGGGAACCTGCCATCGAATGAAAGGACTGCGCCCTTTCCTATTGGATCGACCGCAGCGACTCCCGATGCAATAGAGGTACCTGACTCTACAGGGACTTCCCCGTAGCCGAATCGTCTTTCCACATCGAGCTCGGACTGGAATACAGTTACGATCGGTACAACCAAGGACTGGTCGCTGACTGCAACCCCAACCTTGCCTGCCGCTATCAACCGACCCGACCGGTCGACGGCCAGCGCTCGGTTTTCAGTCCCGAGGTCCTCGAAATGATTGGTTTCGATGCAACTCGGTTCAGACCATTCGAACTCCCTGATCGTGCGATTGCTCTTATTGAATGCCGCAAAGAGCTTTCCCGACGGCCCCACGGCGAGACCAGCGTTGAGAATGTCGGCATACAGGTGACATGTGCCGGTCAGGTCGAGGTCATAGTCGAGGCGCACCAGTTCGGTTTCCTCTTGCTCGCCATTGGGTTCGGAAAGGTACACCGCTCCCCCTGGCCCCGTTGCAATCAGATCCCGCGAATCCGCAAATCCGCCACGGGACGTGACGAAGTCGCCGTTAGAGTGAAACCTCTCAAGCTCGCCAGAATCGTAGACGTAGATATCGTGGCGTGCCGGGCTACTCGGGTCGTTGTCGACGGCGATCCGACTCGGCCCTGAGAACCGAGGGTTGCCACCTCCCGATCCATTGAAAGAGAATGCGAAGCTGTCGTCCGAGTTGTACACGTTGACACGGTCGCGCTCTCGGTCGACGACATAGGTTCGTTCGGTTTCAAAGTCAACTGCCACCCCGTATGGCTCAATGCAGTCGCTCGCACCCGACCCAGGGGCGCATATAGCGCTCCCCTGAGCGACTGACACAGCGTAGAGAGATACGGCGAACATCACCGCTAACAGGCCCACGCCCCTCACCAAGCGCCACGAATTGTTTCGCGATATTGCCGTGTGTTCGCCCATGATCTCTCTGGTGCTTTCTCTTTCGGCCTATTCCGGAGCGGTTACTGCCCAGCTGCCCCAACCTTCGCCAGCAGCTTGGGCCAGTGCGCTAAGCCGCGCGCCGAATCCGCTGGCCCCTTCGGGACCCGTCGCATTGGGCGTAGTCAGCGGGTAGATGGTGTTCGAGCCGATCTTCATCGACGCCGGAACGGTCTGGGCATACACGCAGAGGTGTCCCGGTTCAGCGGCGGGCGCCGTGACGGTACCCGGGCAGTCCGCCGGGACTCCGAGATCTTCTTCTTCAAGAGTGCCGAAATCGATTTGCACTTCTTTTCCGTCGGGCCTGACGAAGTGAACGTGACCGGCGGTCAAGCCGCCTGCAACCTGAATCGGAAACGAGATGGCCGTGGGAAAGAAGCCTATGCCCGTGCTCTTCGCCACCCACGCTCCGGTCAGGGTCTGTTCCGGGGGCAGTGGTCCGGTGCTGAAGGTGCCGTCCGCGCCAGGCAGGCCCTGCTGGCCTGTTGCGCCGGTCTCACCCTTGTCTCCCTTTGGCCCTTGCGCGCCGTCCTTGCCGTTCGCACCCGCAGAGCCCTGGGGACCGGCTGGACCGGCGGGCCCCTGGGGGCCGGCGCCCTGGAAGGGCTTGCCAACCTTCCTCGCTTCCTGCTTGGCGATCTTCTTGACTTCCTTCTTCTGCTTCCCACTGAGGCCGGAAGCGGCGTAGGCGCCGCCCGCCAGGGCGGCGATGAGGGCAACGCAGGCGACAATCAAGCCCGCGGTGCCGAACGGTTCGCGTATGGCGCGACGTAGACGCTTCATCAGATCGAATCTCTCCTTGTCCCCGGAGCCCTCCGCCGGTGCCCCCTGGCGGGCGCTCCCCTGGAGGCTCGGTTTGTCCCTGTAGCTCTTCCCTGGCCGCCTCTGACATACCACTGACGTACCTATGAGGCGACAGAGAGGATGTAAACACGTCGTTCCCTGATTGTCAAGGTACGCACATGGTTGTTGTGAGGGGAATCGAGGTGTCGCTCCCGCCTGGCCGGGCCGTCCCTTCTGCGGGAACCTCGCTTGCGCTGCGATTCAGGCGCCGCGTCCGCCGCTGAAGCCTCGATCCACCGATCCCAGCCGCCCCTGAGCGAAGAGTGACCTCTGAAGGGGCATGAAGCGGCTGATTGGAGCAGCCGCGGCCCTCAATCAGGAGGTCACCCTCATGGTGAACGACTCGGCCGCGGTTGTCTTCGACGACGAGAGGGCGGTCGCCAACGCCGGCGTCATGCTGCCGGCGGCGCTGGCCGCGAAGCTTGGGATTGAGCCGCTGGTCGAAGAGTGCTTGGATCTCGGCGAGGGGTCGGGCACCGCCAACCCGGGCCGCAAGGTGATGACGCCGTTGAGCGCGATGGCGCTGGGCGGACTGCATCGAGGACTGCGAGGTGCTGCGCCCGAGCCGGACAGGCCGAGCTCTTTTCCGACTGGCGCCACTTCGCCTTCCTCACCAACCGCACCGAGCCCCTGGCGCTCGTCGAGGCAGAGCACCCCGGCCACGCCGTGGTCGAGCTGGCGATCCGCGACCTCAAGGATCAGGCGCTCGCCCACTTCCCCTCGGGCAAGTTCAACGCCAACGCCGCCTGGGCGGCGATCGCCCCCCTCGCCTGGTGCGCTGGACGGGTTGCTCGGCCTGCCCGGCGCGACGGTGCGCGCGGCCCGCACCCTGCGTCGACGGCTGCTCGCGCTGCCGGGCCGGCTCACCCGCACGGCCAGGCGCTTTACCTTGCACTCGCCGGCGCGCTGGCCCTGGCGCGAGGCCTTCATCGAGGCGCTCGAGCGGATCAGGGTCCTGCGCCGGCGCAACTCCCGCTTGGTCGCCTGCTGACACCGGGCGACCGGGTGAAAGCGCGCTGATCAGAGTCACACTCGCCGCTTGCTGGTCCGCGGAGCGTTACCGCCCCATCGGTGACGGTGGATCGGTGGATTCAGGCTTAACCGGTTCGCTTGCGGCGAGCGTCGATGAGATCGGCGACGTGCGGCTCGGCATCGAGCGCGACCACTCTGGCCGAGTTCGGGCTCGGCTGAGTCCGCCCGTAGAAGGTCAACACGTACTCGAGCAGCGGCACGGTTAGAACCTGCAGGTCGGCGGTTCTCCCCTTGAGGACTTTGCTGGCGATCCGCGAGGCGATGCCACCGACGATCACCTGATCCATCTCAGCCACCGGACCCTCCCCACCGTCGGTCGCGGAGGCAAGGGAGCGCAGCAACTCGCCGTAGCGTCGCAGCCACCCGTGGTAGCGAAGCGCCACCTCCTCGCCAGCCGAGGAGGGTGCCTCGACGGACAAGAGGCGAGCCATGTCCGGGTCGGAGGCGAGCGCCTCCAGTCCGGCCCCCAGGGAACGCCACGCCCGCTCCGCGACCGTGCCGCCCTCCTTGCATGGCCGGGTAAGGATGTCGAGGAGGCGTTCGTGACCGGCCTCATGGGCGACCGCGAAGCACTCCTGCTTGTCGGCGAAGTTTTTGTAGAAGGCGTTGCGGGAGACGGCAGCCCTTTTGACGATGTCGGCCACCGACATCGCTTCGTAGCCATGTTCAGCGACGGCCCCGGGAAGGGCGGCGAGCAGCCGCGCCCGCTGGGCGGCGAGGACCTGCTCAGGGGCCAGCGCGTGACGGCCACGCGGCAAACGGCGTGGCTCGAACTGCGATCTCGATCGAGTCTCGGGCATCTCCAGACGATCCAGTGCCTTATACGTACAGCCTATTTCCCAAATAACCGCTGGTCAACTGTGCGCCATCAAACCGCTGGTCAACTGTGCGCCATCACCGACGGACGCATCACAGCCATGAAGAGAGGCCGCGACTTACCGACGGCGAACCTGTTTCGCAAAGCGATGCGCAGCGCCATCGGACAGTCCGCCGCAGAGCCGAACCGCCCGCAAAAGGAGGCCCGCTCGGCCATTGCCTTCGCCGCCCTCACTCTCGTCGGTCTGGCTGGCCTTGCCAGCTTCGCCCCCCGCGCCGACGCCGCGGTCAGCTGGGTCGTGCACGGGCGCGGGTTCGGGCATGGGGTCGGGATGAGCGCCTACGGCGCCTACGGCTACGCGCTGCGCGGCAAGAGCTACCAGTTCATCATCGGGCACTACTACTCGGGGACGACGATCGGCAAGCTGGACGGGGCGCGGATGGTTCGGGTCCTGCTCGACGTCTCCGGCGGCGATGTCGAATTCACCGACGCGACCAGCGCCTGCGGCCGGGCCCTCGACCCGGCCCGCGGCTACGAGGCGCACCGGGTCGCCCGCTCGGTGCGGCTGCGCACCTCCGGCGGCAAGCCGCTCGCCAACTGCGGCCGCAAGCTGCGCGCCGCCGGGAAGGGGACGATCGAGATCGCCGGGCTGGGCCGCTTCCGCGGCGCCCTGGAGACCGTTCCGACCGAGGAAGCGGCCGGCTCTCTCAACGTCGTCAACGCGCTCACCGTCGACAACTACGTGAAAGGCGTGATCCCCAACGAGTCGCCGCCCTCCTGGCCGCTGGCGCAGCTGCAGGCGCAGGCGCTGGCCGCCCGCTCCTTCGCGCTGACCGGCGCCGTCGGCGGCAACGGCTTCGACCTCTACAACGACACCCGCAGCCAGGTCTACGAGGGCCTGGAAAGCGAGTACAGGAGCAGCAACGATGCGGCCGACTCGACCCGCGGCGAGGTCGTCATGTACGGCGGCGAAATCGCCACGACGATGTTCTCCGCCTGCTCGGGCGGCCACACCGAGAGCATCCAGAACGTCTTCGGCGGCCCGGCGGTCCCCTACCTGCAGGGCGTCCCCGACCCCTTCGACGGCGCCTGCCCGCTGCACAGGTGGACGCTGCGCTTCAGCGGCCCGGAGATCAGCTCCCGGCTCGGCGCCCACCTCGACGGCCGGCTCAAACAGGTGGTCGTCACCAAGCGGGGCGTCTCGCCGCGGATCATCGAGGCGAAGCTGATCGGCACCGGCGGGACCACGACCGTGACCGGCGAACAGCTAGAGGTGGCGCTCGGCGGCCACGACACCTGGATGACCTTCGAGAAGGTGGTCGGCCGTCAGCCGTCGGGGTAGGGCTGGATCGGGACGCCGTGGTCGGTCTCCCGCATCCCCAGCTCGTAGGCGGCACCGCCGGTGAGGCGCAGCTCCCTGGCCGGCAGGCCGGGCCGCTCGACGGTCAGCTCGAGGTCGCTGACCGAGCAGTTGATGGTGTTGTGCTCGGGGCCCTTGGGGTCGGCGTAGACCCAGCCGACGAAGTCCTTGGCGGGGGCGGAGACGCGGCCGCGGACGAGGACGTCCTTGCCGGGGAGGACGAACGAGCACCCGGTCGGCGACTCCTCGATCGTCGCGGAGCGGATCGCGCCGAGGCCGCCGAGCCGGTGCTCGTCGCCGTCCAGCCGCAGCATCCCGGAGGGAATCCAGGGGCTGACGCGGGACCCGAGCTTGACCCGGGCGGCGCCGGCGTCGAAGTAGGCATCGGGCGCGTCGGCGAAGCCGGTCCCCTCCAGCCAGACCCAGCGCTCGGCGTGCTCGGTCCCCCAGTTGTGGCCGATCATCCCCGGCCAGCCGGCGAACTCGACCGTCTCGTCATCGAGTTCGAGCCGGCCCTCGAAGCGGGCCAGCGGCACCCGCGCGACGAACTTCGTTTTCGGCAGCGGCGCCGAGTAGAGCCAGTCGGCCGGCAGGTACTTGCAGGGACCGGCCTCGGGGACGAAAGTGAACGACCAGGCGGCGCTGAGCGCCTCGGTGTCGACCGACCCCTCGCCACGGCCGGGACCGATCTCGGCGTCGGCCACCCGGATCCAGGACCCCGACGGGGCCGAGAGCTGCGACGCCGGGACGGTGACCTTGGTCGCCCGCGGGGCGGGCGCGTCGCGGTCGAAGAAGGTGAACCAGATCGAGGCGTTCGGCTCGGCGCCGGGCCGCTTGTGGACGGTGTGTCGAATCCAGATCCCCCTGCCGCCGTCCCGCGAGCAGGCCTTCACATAGAAGCTCTCGTAGTGGCCGGCCTTGGCGGCGACCCCCGGGAACCTCGCGCCTTCGTCCATACGATGACTCTAACCGCGCTCTGCGGCCGCGCGCTGCTCCTCCGCGATCGCCAGGTACTCCGCCACCATCAACTTGTCCTTGGTGCGGTTCGCCGCCCGCTTCATCGAGATCAGGTTCTCGATCGAGGCGACGCGGACCTCGATCCCGTCGATCGTGCCCAGCTTCGAGTTGCTTCGCAGCTCGTCGTAGGACGGCATGCCGTCGGCGTGCCCGAGGATGTCGAAGGAACCGAACCTCGTCTCGAAGGTGAAGTTGGATCCGTTTTCGATCGTCCGCTCGTCGAGGACGAACGGAAGGTCGGCGGGCGCGCCGCGGAGCTTCACGTCGACTTCGCGCAGGGCCGCGGTCATCCGGGAGATGTTCTGCCGGTCGCGTGCGTAGACGATGTCGAGGTCAAAGGTCGGATACGCGGAGCCGTGGAGCATGCCGGCGAGCCCTCCGATCAGCACGAAGTCGACCCCGTTCCTGGTTAGCGCCTGCAGTAGCCCTCCGGCGTCGAGCGGGTTCGCGCTTCCCTCAGTCATGAGGAACTTAGCCCTCCCCGATTCCGCCGCACGAACTCGCTGAAAGCCAAGCCGCGGTCGAAGCGCTCCTGCATGCTGAGGGCGAGATTCGCGCGGATCAGCGAGCGGTCGATGCCGGAGTCGGTGGGCTCGGCCCCCAGGACCAGGTCCTCGCCAAGCATGTAGAGGAGCTCGCTGAGGGTCTCGAACGTCGGCGAGACACCGCCGCGCTCGATGCGCGAGATCGCCGACTGGGTCGTGCCGGCGCGGCGGGCGAGGTCCTTCTGGCTGACGCCGTGGCGCTTGCGCGTCTCTCTGAGCAGTTGGGCGGGGGTCACAACTAGAAATATAGCGGATATGTATTTATCTCTCTTGCGAGATATCGGGTCCCAAAAAAACTCGCCCTCAGACCTTGATCGTGATTACGTCGCCGTCCTGGACTAGGTAGTCCCGGCCCTCGATGCGGAGCAGGCCCTTGTCGCGGGCCGCGGCGTAGCCGCCGCACTCGACCAGCTGCTGCCAGCCGATCGCCTCGGCTTTGACGAAGGATTCCATGATCTCGGTGTGGATCGTGCCGGCCGCTTCGAGAGCGGTGGCGCCGCGGTGCAGGGGGCGGGCGACGGCCTCCTTGCCCTCGCCGGCGGTGAAGAAGGTGAGCAGCTCGAGGAGGTCGTAGGCGGCGCGGACCAGCCGGGCCAGGCCGGAGCCCTCGACCCCGTAGGACTCGCGCATTTCCGCCGCTTCGGCGGGGTCGAGCTCGGCCAGCTCGCCCTCGATCCGGGCGCTGACCGCGACCGCGCCGGCGCCGACCGCGTTGGCGTGGGAGAGGACCGCTTCCGGCACCTCGGCATCGCCCTCGTCCACGTTGGCGACGTAGAGGATCGGCTTGGTGGTGAGGGCCTGGAGGTTGCGGACCGCGTCGGGCGCCGCGTCGGGGACCGGGACCGAGCGGGCGGGGCGGCCCGCCGCCAGCGCCTCGTGCACCGCCTGCAGCCAGCCATGTTCGGCGATCGCCTCGACGTCGCCGGACTTCGCCTGCTTGCCGACCCGGCCGAGCCGGCGCTCGACCTGCTCGTAGTCGGCCAGCACCAGCTCGGTCTCGATCGTCTCGATGTCGGCAAGCGGGTCGACGCGGCCGTCGGGGTGCGGCACGTCCGATTCGGTGTGGCAGCGGACGACGTGGCAGATCGCGTCGGTCTCGCGAATCGAGGCGAGGAACTGGTTGCCGAGCCCCTCGCCCTCGGAAGCGCCCTTGACGAGCCCGGCGATGTCGTGGAAGGCGATCGTCGCCGGTTCCAGCTTCGAGCTGCCGACCGTCTCGGCGACCTTCTCGAGCCGCTCGTCCGGGACCTCGGCGATCGCGACGTTGGGCTCGATCGTCGTGAACGGGTAGTCGCCCGTCTGCGCGCCGCCCTCGGTGAGGGCGTTGAAGAGGGTCGACTTGCCGGCGTTCGGCAGCCCGACGATTCCGACCTTCATCGCTCCACCCCGGTCACAGCGAGAGCGGCACGATCAGGCCCAGCAGGATCCCGAGCAGGGCGCCGGCGAGGACATCGGACGGGTAGTGCATGCCGAGGTAGGGGCGGCCGAGAGAGATCGCCAGCGCCACCACCAGCGCCCCGGCGGTGGCCGGGTCGACCCGGTACATCGCAGTCGCCACCGCGAACGAGGAGAGCGCGTGGGCGGAGGGGAAGCTGAGCGAGCTGGGGGCGCCGCCGAGCGGCGGCAGGCCCTCGAGCACCGGGCGCGGCCGTTTGACGAGCAGCTTGATCCCGTAGTTGAGGACGATCGCGACCGGGCCGAGCGCGGCGCAGATCAGCCACTCCTGGGCGCGTTCGGAGTCGATGATCGCCAGGGCGACGCCGAGCACCAGCCAGACGGCACCGTTGTTGCCGGCCTTGCCCAGGGCCTGGGCGGCCGACTCCATCCCGGGCGAGTGGCCGTGGGTGCGCACCCAGCGCAGCAGTCGCAGGTCGAGGTCTTGCATCGGCGGGGGAGGATAATCCCGGCCGATGCCAGCCGTCTCCGGCTACGTCCACACCCCCGGCAACCACTGCGGCTCGACCGCGCTGCGGAACCTGCTCGCCTTCCACGGCGTCGAGGTCAGCGAGGAGATGGCGTTCGGGCTCGGCGCCGGCGCCTGCTTCTATTATCTGGCCCTCGAGGACGCCTCGCCGAGCCGCTGGTTCAACGGCCGCACGGCCCGCCTGGAGGAGAGCTTCCGGGAGCTGACCGGGGCGGCGCTGGAGCTGCGCACCTTTCCGCCCGAGGACGACGGGGCCTGGCCGGCCGCCGCCGCCGAGGTCGACGCCGGCCGCCCCGTGCTGCTGCTGACCGACATCTACCACCTGGACCACTACGGCAACTCGGCCCACTTCCCGGGCCACGCCGTCGTCCTCGCCGGCTACGACGAGGAGGTGGCGCACCTCTCCGACACCGGCTTCGAGGAGCTGCAGACGACCCGCCTGGAGAACCTCGCCCGGGCCCGCCACAGCGGCCACCCCGCCTACCCGCTGGAAGGCCACATGTTCACCGTCGCCGAGGAGCTCGACCCCGAGGCGCTGCGGGCGGCGATCCCGGCCGCGATCGATCGCGCCGCCAGGGGGATGCTGGAGCCGAGCTGGGGCGACTTCGCCGGCCTGCCGGCGGTCGAGCGCCTCGCCGCCGAGGCGGGCGCCTGGCCCGAGGTCGGCGAGGACTGGCAGTGGTGCGCCCGCTTCGCCTACCAGGTGATCGAGCGCCGGGGCACCGGCGGCGGCTGCTTCCGGCCGATGTACTCGCGCTTCCTCGCCGAGGCCGGTCGGGAGGAGGCGCCTCTCGCCGCCGCGGCCGGCGAGCGCTGGACCGAGCTGGCCGAGGCCTTCAAGGCGGCGAGCGAGAGCGACGACCCCGAGC
>CAMPIP010000006.1 GCA_946886425.1 uncultured Actinomycetes bacterium | reverse complement strand
ACGACCTCGGGGCGGTGGTTGAGGGCCGGCTCGGCGAGGACGTCGAGGACGGAGCCGGCGGCGCCGGCCTTGGGGTCGGGGGCGCCGAAGACGACGGTGGGGATGCGGGCGAGGACGATCGCGCCGGCGCACATCGCGCAGGGCTCGAGGGTGACGTAGAGAGTCGTGCCGGGCAGCCGCCAGCCGCCGAGTGTCTCGGCGGCGGCGCGGATCGCGAGGATCTCGGCGTGGGCGGTCGGGTCGTGGCGCAGCTCGCGCTCGTTGCCGGCGGCGGCGAGCAGCTCGCCGTCGCGGAAGATCGCGGCACCGATCGGGACGTCGCCGTGGGTCTCGGCCCGGCGCGCCCGCTCGATCGCCAGTGCCATCGATCGTTCATGGGTGGCGGTGTCGGCGGAGCCGGGCATCCGATCCGGGAGTATGTCGGCCCGACGTTCTCGAAAACTTCGCCGCGTTGCCCGTGTTAGTTGAAGAGCTCGCGGCGCAAGGCGCTGGCGAGCACTTTGCCGCATGAGAAAGACGCTTCCGACCCTCGCCACCGTCGCCCTGCTCGCCGCGCTCGGCGCCCTCGGCAGCGCCGCGCCCGCCTGGGCGGCGGCCGGCATCTCCCCCGCACGCGGCTTCGCGCCGGGCCACGTCGTCGTCAAGTTCGACGGCCAGGAACGCGGCCGCACGCTGGCATTGCCGAGAGGCGCCGGGGTGCGCGAGACGGCGGCGGCGCTGCGGGACAACCCGAGCGTCGACTACGCCGTCCCCGACTACATCGCCACCGCCTCGGCGACCTTCCCCGTCCCTGACGACTCCGGCACCCTCGGCCTGGGCGCCGAAGCGGCCTCGGCGGCCGGCGACTGGGCCTTCAAGCAGTGGAACTTCCTCGCCAGCGAAGCGGAGCCGGGCCTGCACGTGCCGACCTCGCCGGGCGGGATCGACGCGATCGGGGCCTGGCGCAACCTCGCCGCGGCCGGGCGACCCGGCGCCCGCGGAACCACCATCGCCGTGCTCGACACCGGCGTCGCCTACCGCACCGATGGCACCGAGTTCGCCCGCAGCCCCGACTTCACCGCCGGCCAGTTCTCCCGCGGCCACGACTTCGTCGACGACGACGATCTGCCACTGGACGAGAACGGCCATGGCACCCACGTCGCCGGCACGATCGCCGAGCGGACCGGCAACGGGATCGGCCTCACCGGGATCGCCTTCAACGCCCGGCTGATGCCGGTCCGGGTGCTCGACTCCCAGGGCCGTGGCCGCGCCAGCGAGATCGCCAAGGGGATCCGCTTCGCCGTCCGCCACGGCGCCGACGTGATCAACATGAGCTTCAACTTCGGCTGCGGCAAGCCGGTGCCCGAGGTCGACGAAGCGCTTCGCGACGCCTACGCGCGCGGGGTGGTGACGGTCGGCTCGGTCGGCAACCTCGGTGCCGAGACCTGCGTCTCGCCGCCGGCGACCGGGCCGCGGGTGATCGGAGTCGGCGGCACCACCGAGGGCGGCTGCCTCGGCAGCTACTCGCTGGCCGGCAAGGGCATCGACCTGCTCGCCCCCGGCGGTGGCCGTCCGGTCGCCAACTGCCCCTCGATCTCGGCCCGGCCGATCTACCAGGTGACCCTGCGCCGCGGCAGCACCAACGTCTTCGCGATCCCCGGCGACTACGTCGGCACCTCGATGGCCGCCGCCCACGTCTCCGCCGTCGCCGCGTTGGTACTGGCGGCGAAGACTTACGCCCCGGCGAAGACCGGGAAGGCGCGCGTCGACGCGGTGGCGAAGCAGTTGCGGCAAACCGCGCGAAGCCTGGGCCTGCCGCGAATTCGGCAGGGGGCCGGCCTGATCAACGCCGACGCGGCAACTTCCCCCGCTCCCTGAGGGCGCCGCTCAACAACCTCGCGTCAGGTAGTCCTGACGATGATGACCGAGCACGGCGCGTGATGCGAGACGTTGTTCGGGACGCTGCCGAGCAGGAAGCGGCGAGCGCCGGTCATGCCCTTGTTGCCGACCACGATCAGGTCGGCTTTGGTGTCTTCGGCGACGGTGAGGATCGCCTCGGCGGGGTCGCCCTCGACCGGGTGGGTTTGGACCTCGATCCCGTCTTTGCGGGCCGCCGCGGCGGCGGCGTCGAGGACCAGGTTGACCTCTTCGCGCGGCCCGAGCTCGTACTGGACGTCGGTAGGGGCGGCGTCCTGGGTGTCGCGGACGCGCCGCTCGGAGACGGGCGAGTAAGCGCTGACGATGCTGAGCTCGGCGCCGGTCAGCTTGGCCAGGTCGACAGCCTGGCGCACCGCCTCCCCAGCGGTCTCAGAGCCATCGGTCCCAACCACGATGCGAGTGAACACGCCGCCCCTCCTCTGCTCGGTCGCTGAACGCGGTCGATACTAACCCGGTTCACCGGGTGGCGCGCTCGTAGGCGCGGACCTGCCTCTCGGGGAGGTCGCGGAAGCCGGCGCCGAGTTCCTCGACGGGGGTCGTCGTCAGACGGACGATCGCGATCGCCATCGAGGCCAGCAGGCAAACGATGAGGACGACAAATCCGGCTTTCCAGATCCAGGGCATCGAGGCGCGAACCCTAGCCAGCCGCGACGGGCGGGGGCTATGGTGGGCCGATGGGGCTGGAGAAGGTCGCCGATGGCGTCTGGCTGCTGCGGGGGGACTTCCGCGGCGCGATGAACATCTACTTCCTCGAGGACGGCGACGGGGTCGTGCAGTTCGACGCCGGCACCAAGGCGATGCGGAAGGCGGCGAAACGGGCCGGCGACCAGCTCGGCGGCGTCAAGCGGATCGTGCTCGGGCACGCCCACGCCGACCACCGCGGCACCGCTCCATATATGGGGGTGCCGGTCTATTGCCACCCCGACGAAGTCGCCGACGCCGAAAGCGACGCCGCGATCGACTCCTACATGGACCTCTCGGAGCTGCCGGTCGCCTGGATCCGCCGGCTCTACCCGTTCCTGCTGCGGCGCTGGGACGGCGGCGCCGTGAAGATCGACGGCACCGTCGAGGAGGGCGACGAGGTCGCCGGCTTCGAGGTCGTGCACTTCCCCGGCCACGCGCCGGGGCTGATCGGGCTCTGGCGCGAGAGCGACCGGGTGGCGCTGGTCAGCGACACGATCTACCTGGTCGACTCGGGACGGCTCAAACCGCTGCCCGACGGCGAGGCCAGCGTCCCCCACCCCGCCTGGGCCTGGGACCACCGGCAGGCGAAGCAGTCGGTCCGCAAGCTGGCGGCGCTGGAGCCGAAGATCGTCGGCGCCGGACACGAGCATCCGCTGCGCGGCGAGAACCTCCGGCCGACCCTGGAAGCGGCGGCTGAGAAGCACTGAGCGGCCGGCACTGGCGCGCACGGCCAGCGCCACTGCCATAAGTTGCCATCCCTGATGATCGGGACCTACGCCTCGGCGGCGCTGATCTGCGCCGTCTCGCTGCTGGTCGGGCGCGCGCTCTTCTCGCTGGCGGGGCGGCGCACCTGGTCGTGGGTCGAGCCCGCGGTCGGATTCGCGGCGCTGCTGACGGTGACCGGGGCGCTGGCCCGGGCGCCCGGACACGGGACCAGCGCCACGCTCGGCGTCGTCCTCCTCGTCGCGGTCGCGGCGGCGCTGGTCTGGTGGCTCGACTACGAGGCGCCGGGGGCCCTAAAGGCAGGGCTGCCGGTGGCGCTCCTGGTCGTCGCCGTGCTGGCGATCCCGTTCCTGGTCAGCGGCCGCTGGGGACTGCTCGGGGTCGGCTTCAACAACGACCTCGGCCTCCACCTGGCCTGGGCCGAGTGGCTGCGCAGCGGCTTCGGCCCCGCCCCGGACACCGGCTACCCGCTCGGCCCGCACGGCCTCGCCGTCGCCGTCGCGGCGGTGCCCGGCCTCAACCTCGGCCAGGCCTTCCTCGGCGAGATCGTCGCGATCGGGGCGTTGACCGGGCTGACCGCGCTGGGCGCCCTCGGCAGCATGCGGCCGCTGCCGCGCACCGTCGCCGCGACGATGGTCGCCGTCCCCTACCTGGCCGCCTCCTACTTCGCCCAGGCCGCCTTCAAGGAGACCGCCGAGGCGCTCTTCGTGCTCGCCTTCGCCGTCTTCCTGATCTCCCCGAACCGGCCTGACGGCGGCGCCTGGTCGCGGCTGCGCTTCGCGCTGCCGCCGCTGGCCCTGGCCGGCGGCATCTTCTTCTCCTACAGCTTCGCCGGGATCGCCTGGCCGCTGGCGGTCCTCGTCCTCTGGTCGCTGACCCAGGCGCCCGTGCGGCGGGCACTGCGGCCGCGAGCGCTGCTGCGCTTCCTGCTGCGGCCGGCGACCCTGATCACCCTCGCGGCCCTCGCCGGCCTGGCGGTGGTGGCGACGATCGTCGGGCCGTTCGGGTTCATCCACAGCTTCAACAAAGTCGCCGGCAGCAACACCTACGGGCCGGTCTCGCCGCTGGAGGCGCTCGGCGTTTGGCCCGCCTCCAACTATCGCCTCAACGCCGCCGGAGGCGCCCACATGACCGGCGTGGCGGGGACGATCGCGGTGCTGGCGCTGCTGGTCGGGACCGCCTGGTGGGTGCGGCGGCGCGAGCTGACGATCCCGCTGGCGCTGCTCGCCTGCGCCCTCCTCTACGTCGCCTCGCTGCCCTTCAGCGGCGACTACTCGCAGGCCAAGGCGCTGATGATCGCGGCGCCGCTGGCGATGCTGGTCGCGGTGCGGCCGCTGCTCTCCGGCTTCCCCTCCGCCCCCGAACCCTGGCGGCCGCTGGCCCGGCTGGCCTGGGCGATCCTCGCCGTCGCCTTCGTCGGCGGCGCCGCCTACTCGAGCTTCCTGGCCCTCCGCGACGCCCCGGTGGCGCCGGCCGGGCACGGCGCCGAGCTGCGAGCGTTCATGCCGGTCCTGCGCGGCCAGCCGGTCCTCTACGCCGGCCAGGACCGCTACGCCGCATACAACCTCCAGGGCGCCGACACCCACGTGCCGCTGGTCGAGTTCCCCGACCCGGAGGTCGCCCAGAATCCCGAAAAGCCCTTCGACACCGGCGACGCCTACAGCCCGATCGACTTCGACTCCTTCTCGCCCGGGACCCTCGAACGCTTCAAGTACGTGATCACCGGCCGGGCTGCCTGGAACAGCCAGGCCCCGCCCAACTTCCGCCGCATCGAGGCGACACCGTCGTTCGTGCTCTGGGAACGGACCGGGCCACTGCCGGAGAACCGACACGTCCTCCTCGAGGGCGTCGAGGCGGGCGCCTTCGCCGGCTGCGACTCGCCGGAGATCCGCATCCTCCTCGCCAATCGAGGCCGCGCCTCGCTCTTCCCCGACGCCGCGATCGGCGGCAAAGACGATTGGAGCGAGGGCAGCGTCCTCGGGACCGGCAGGCGCACCTCCCAGACCCTGAAGCTTCCGGCGGGCACCTGGAACCTCTCGCTGCAGTACTTCTCCCCCTTCGACCTGACCCTCTCGGCCCCCGGTTTCAGCGCCAGGCTGCCGGCGGCGCTCGACGGGCAGCGGCCGAACACGATCAGCCTCGGCAACAACGGCCAGTTCTGGCCGGCCGGGCGCTTCCGAAGCGACGGCGGCGCGGTGCCGTTCACGCTCGCCACCGCCGCGGCGACCGGCCTGCAGCAGCTGACCGGGTACGACGGCAAGGCCTACGTCGGCGAACTCGTCGCGGTGCCGGCGAAGCCGCACCGGCTGGTGCCGCTGGGCGGCGCCTGCGACGGCTGGATCGACTGGTACAGCTCCCCCGCCGCTCCGTAGACGGGAAGCCGGCATTTCCGGGGACCCGGGCAGCCTCAAAAAGACCGAGGGTGTTCAGGTCGGATCTAGGTCCGATTCGGACGGTTCGAACCGTCTTGAACCGGGAAAATTGGCTTTATCGTCGATTCAGCGCCGGATTCCGCCTCAAGACTCACTTGTTCTTTCAGCAAACCGCTATGTTCGAGAAGTCGGGTCGCGCATCGCTTTTGTGCGACCAGTGCCGTACAGGGGCCAGCGAGTCGCAGCCGAGGTAGAGATGCGCGAAGCGCAGGGGAAAACACGGGGAAGGGGTCCGGCCGACTGGCTCGGCGCGGTCGCCGACCCCATCCGCGTGCACATCCTCCGCTCGCTCAGTCAGGTCGGGATGGCCACCGCCTCCGACCTGGCGGCGACCGCCGCCGCCAGCCACCAGACGCTGCGGCGCCACCTCGAGGCCATGGTCACCACCGGGGTCCTCGACGAGCACCCCGGTCAGAGCGACGGGGAAACTCCCGGGCGCCCGGCCTCGCGCTTCAGCCTCAGCCCCGAGAACCGCGACAGCATCAGGCAGTTGTTCGGCAGCGCTCCCTGACGAAGTCGAGCGCCGCCTCGGTGCCGATGAACGGCGCCAGGGCCACGTAGACGGCCTGGGGCACGAGCTCCTGGGCCTCCTCGGTGCGACCGAGGACGATCTGGTGGCGGAGCAGCTCCTCGCTCCCCCCGGCGATCGCCTCCGAGAAGATGCGCGGGATCGCTTCCCCCTCCGGGCGCTGCCGGTAGCCGTCCTCGAGGAACAGCGTGTACGCCATCCGGCCGTCGATCGAGCGCCGGATCGCCGCCGGGCCGGCCGCGTAAGCCTCGATCACGGTCGAGTAGGCGAGTCCCGGGTGGTCGGTGACGTAGGTGGTCAGCGCCTCGGCCGAGTTCCAGACCCGCTCCGGCCAGGACGCCTCGGTGAAGAAGCGCCCCGCGACCAGGCCGGCGGAGCGCTCGAGGCCGAGCGACTGAGCGGCCAGGAAAGCGTCTTCCTTGTTGCGGAACTGCTCGTAGAAGGCGCCCCGGGTGATCCCGGCGGCGCCGACGAGATCGGCGACCGTGGTCGCCATGTAGCCACGCTCGTTGACGCAGGCGGCGATCGCTTCGACGACCCTCTCGCGGTGCTCGCTGGCGACCTGGCCGGGCGAGAGGGCACTGCGCCCCCGTGGCAGCGGCCGCTCGTCGCGCGGCAGCGGCGGCGGCTCGGAGCGGATCTCTTCCCAGGCGCGCCCCAGCTCGAGCCACTCCTCCCGGGTCATCCGCTGGCGCCCGGCCGGCAGGGCGTAGGAGCCGAACCAGGCCAGCAGGTCGTCGCGCAGCTCGCTGAGACCGCCCGCTTCGCCGCGGAAGACCCTGGTACCGATCAGGCCGCCGATACCGCCGAGCAGGGCCCGGGTCGGGATCTCGATCGGCATCCGCTCCGCCGCCGCGCTCAGGTAGAGCTCGATCGCCCGCTCGATCAGGGCGAGCAGGTCCTCGTGTTCGGCGCGAACGCGCTTGTCGCCGGCCCTGGCCTCGATCAGGATCAGCCGCGTCGCCGCCGGGTGCTGCTCGGCCAGGGCCAGGGTGCGGGCCAGCACCTCGCGCGGCCGCTCGGGCTCGCCGCGGGCCTCGTCGCCACTGCCGAGCTGCTCGCGCATCGGCTCGGCCGCCCGCCGGAAGGCGGCCAGGAAGCAGTCGTCGCGGTTTTCGAAGTGGTCGTAGAAGGTGGCGCGGGACATCCCGGCCTGCTTGACGACCCGGGCGACGCTGGCCTCGGCGTAGCCGTGGCGAGCGGCGACGACGGTCATCGCCTCGACAAGGCGCTCCCGCTGGCTCCTGGCTACCGCCGCCCCGGCCACGGCCGGGCACTCTAATAAAACGCCAGGTTCCCTTAGGAGGCGGACTTGGCGGCGAGGCGCTCGGGGCTGACCCGGACCACGTCCCAGACCAGGCCGACCTTCTCGAGGCCGTCGATGACCAGCGCCGAGATGTCGATCTGCCACCAGCGCAGGCCGTGGGTGGCCGAGGTCGGGAAGGCGTGGTGGCTGTTGTGGAAAGCCTCGCCGAGGGTCGGGATCGCGATCAGGGCGAGGTTGCGGGAGTGGTCGGTGGTCTCGAATTCGCGGACGCCGAAGACGTGACAGAGCGAGTTGATGCTGTAGGTGAAGTGGTGGAGGACGAAGACGCGGACGAGGCCGCCCCAGAGCAGGCCGGTGAGGCCGGCGAAGACGGTGCCGCCGATGATCCAGCCGAGCGCGAAGGGCAGCATCAGGCCGCCGACGGCCCAGACGAGGAAGGTCCGGTCGACCCAGTTGATCACCGGGTCCTTGATCAGGTCCGGCGCGAAGCGTTCCTTGTTGCCGCGCTGGGTGTGGATGAAGAGCCAGCCCATGTGGGCGTGGAAGAGGCCGCGCATGGCGCCGCTCCAGCCGTGGCCGTGGTCGACGTGGGGGCTGTGCGGGTCGCCCTCCTGGTCGGCGAAGGTGTGGTGCTTGCGGTGGTCGGCGACCCAGGAGATGACCGGGCCCTCGATCGCCGCCGAGCCGAGGATCCCGAGCAGGCCGTGCAGCCAGGGATAGGTCTTGAAGGCGCGGTGGGTGAGGTGGCGGTGGAACCCCATCGTGATCCCGAGGCCGGTGAAGAGGTACATCCCGAGGAAGAGGAAGACGTCGCTCCAGTGCAGGGCGCTGCCCCAGACCTGCCAGCCGGCCAGGCCGATCGCGACGAACGGGACCAGCGTCACCAAACCGGTGATGATGCGATCGCGGGTCTCGTTTTCGACCGGCTGGATATCTGAGGGAAGCGGGCCTGCCGTCGCCATAGGGGGGGCGATCATACGGATTAGGGTCACCAAATGCGAGCGTCGCCGGTAGGGTGCGACGATGCCGTTCGCCACCACGGCGCCATTGCGACGCGAGATCGAGGCCCGCCTGCCGGAGCGGCCCTTCGCGGTCGAGTTCTGGGACGGGACGCGTCTCCCGGCCACCGAAGAGGGCGGCCCGACCTTCCACGTGCGCTCGCCCCGGGCCGCCGCCCACGCGCTGCTGGCCCCCGGTCAGCTCGGGCTCGGCCGCGCCTACGTCAGCGGCGAGCTCGAGGTCGACGACATCGACGCGACCATCGAACTGCTGGACTCCTGGCAGCCGCCGCCGCTGGAGGGCGCCGACAAGCGGGCGCTGCTGCTGGGCGCGGTGCGGGCGGCGGGCCTGCAGCGGCCGCCGAAGCGGCCGGCGGCCGAGCTGCGCCCGAGCGGGCGGCGTCACAGCAAGGAGCGCGACGCCCGCGCCGTCCGCCACCACTACGACGTCTCCAACGAGTTCTTCGAGCTGTTCCTCGGGCCGACGATGGCTTACAGCTGCGCGATCTGGCGCGACGGCGAAATGAAAACGCTGGAGGAGGCGCAGGACGAGAAGCTGGAGACGGTCGCCCGCAAGCTCGCGCTCAGGGAGGGCGACCGGGTGCTCGACGTCGGCTGCGGGTGGGGCGCCTTCCCGGTTTGGGCGGCAACCCGGCACGGGGCGAGCGTGGTCGGGATCACCCTCTCCCCTCCCCAGGCCGAGAAGGCTCGGCAGCGGGCCGAGGCGGCCGGGGTCGCCGACCGGGTGGACATCAGGGTGATGGATTACCGCGACCTGCCGGCGAGCGGCGAGAAGTTCGACGCGATCGCCTCGATCGGGATGGTCGAGCACGTCGGGGCCGCCAACATCGACCTCTACGCGCGGACCCTGGCCCAGCTGCTGGAGCCGGGCGGGCGGCTGCTCAACCACGGGATCACCCGTCTGCGCCACAGCGACGCCGAGGCCGGCGCGTTCTCGGAGCGCTACGTCTTCCCCGACGCGGCGCCACTGCACCTCTCCCGCAACCTGCTGGCCCTGGAACGGGCCGGCTTCGTCGCCCACCACGTCGAGGACTTCGCCCCCGACTACGCGGAGACCCTGCGGCACTGGGCGAACAACCTCGACGACAACCTCGACGAGGCGATCCGGCTGGCGGGGCCGGAACGGGTGCGGGTCTGGCGGCTCTACCTGCGGGCCGCCCGCAACGGCTTCGAGACCGGCTTCACCTCCATCTACCAGGCGCGCTGCGAGCTCGCCTAGGAGGGATTGGCGAATCCCTCCTAGGGCGAGCTCGCCCACCCCGGCCGGAGCGCGTCCGGGGTGGGCTGCCGCCCCCCCTTGGGTGGCGCCTGGCCTGGCTCCCCGGGGACATTGCGGGATGCCCCGGCCCCGAAGCTAGGCAGGGCGGTCGCCGCCCCGCAACGGTTTCGTCCAATGTTGGAGCTAAGGAAACGCCCGGGCTACGGTGCCGGGAAGCCCGCCTCGACGGTTGCCAGCGCCCAGTCGGCGCCGGCGTCCTCGAGCTGCTCGACCGTGTAGCTGCCAGTGGCGACCCCGACGACCTCGATGCCGATTCCGTGACCGGCGCTGACATCGCGCGGGGTGTCGCCGACCGAAATCGCGTCGCCGGCCTCGAGCTTGCCGCCGGCGACCTCGCGGCCCCGTTCCAGCGCCCTGCGGGTCACCTCGACCCGGTCGCGGGCGTCGGACCCGTAGCCGCCAAAGCCGAAGAAGCGGTTGAGGCCGGCGCGGGCCAGCTTGATGTGGGCGGCGGACTCGATGTTGCCGGTGACCAAGCCCAGCAGGACCCCGCGCTCGGCCAGCTTCGGCAGCAGCGCTTCGATCCCCGGCATCACCCGGTAACCGCTCGACTCGTTGACGGCGTCGGCCAGGTGGCCGAGGTAGCCGGCGATCGCCTGGGCCCGCTCGGCCGCCGTGCCCTCGCGGCCGATCACCTCGCGGAAGACGATCTCGGCGATTTCCGGGTCGGTCATCCCCGCCTCGGTGTGTTCGCCGATGTTGGCATCGACCCCATGCAGTTCCCGGAAGGCGCGCTGCCAGGCGACGGCGCCCGCCCCGCCGGTGACCAGCAGGGTGCCGTCGATGTCGAAGAGGACCGCCTCGATCACGGCCAGGAACCTAGCGCGGCACGCTGCTGGAGCGGACCGCGGGCCGGCGCGGGCGCGGCGCCACCTTGGGGCCGATCGAGTCGCCGCGGGCGAAGCGGCGGTGGCGGGAGCGGCGGCGTGGTTGCGCCGGCGAGCCGGGGTGGGTCGCCGTGCCCGCGGAGGCGGCCGGGCCGGAGTCCGAGGTGGTCGCCGACCCGGCCCCGGAAGTCGTCACGGCATCCGAGAGCGGCGGCAGTGGCGGCAGCCCCTCGCCGACCAGCTTCACCATCGTGCCCCCGTCGCCTTCGCCGAACAGAGCGAGGCGGGCGGAGAGCCGGCCCTGGCGCTGCGGCGCGAAGCGGACGTGGGCGACACAGCTCGCCCCCGGCGCCAGCGGCTCGCCGGTGCAGCTCTCGTCGAGCAGTTGGAAGCTGGCGACGTCGCCACCCGCGATCACCGCGATGAAGAAGCCGCCGGGAAGGTTGCCGGCGTTGGTGAACGTAACCGCCAGCGGCTCACCGACGGTGCCGACCGGGGCGGCTCCGAACTCGAAGAGGCCGGCGACCGGCTCGAGCATTGACCGGCCGCCTTCGCCGTTGACCGCGGAGCTGAACGACGTCCCGTGGGACCAGGCCTGGACTTCAGCGCTGTAGGCGACGGTATCGCGGGGGTTGAAGCCGACGGTCAGGGAGCAGCTCTCGCCGGGCCGCAGCCAGCGCCCGCCCTGGCAGTCGGGGCCGTTGGCCCAGAAGCTTTCGTAGTCGCCGTCGATCCCGAGCCCGGCGACCTGGGCCGGGGCTTCGCCGACGTTGGTCAGCTGGAACCCGGTCGACGCGCCCTGGTCGATCTGGGTGAGGCCGAAGTCGTGGGCGCCCGGCGTGAAGGCGAGCTGGACCGGCACCGCGGTCGCGTCGATCGGCGTCCCGGCGGTCGAGCCGTCGCCCATCTTCAGGTTCAGCGTCGCCTGCTTCGGAGCCAGGTCGCCCGGCATGAAGACGATCCAGACCGAGCAGTGCGCGCCCGGTTCGAGCGTGTTGCAGTCGCTGCTGGTGACCTTGTAAGCGCCGCTGTCGGGCCCGTCGACGAAGTTCTTTTCGACCCAGGTGCCGGCGTCGCCATCGTTGCGGACGTCGATCTCCACGGCCGGGGATTCGGTCCCAGCGGTGGTCTTCGGGAAACTGACCGGGCCGACGAGGACTTCGGCTTCAACGCCTTCCGGCGGCGCCGCCGAGCCAGTGGCCGGAAACAGCATGAAGGTGAGCATCAGCAGCGGGAGAGCGAGCTTGTTCATGCCGCCCCATCGACCGACCGGCACCCCGCCTCGCGGCCTGGCTGGGAAAGCCCAGCCAGGACTCAAGTCAGTGCTCGGACTCGAGCAGGTCGCGCTGGCTGAGCGTGTACAGCAGCGCCAGCGAGGGCAGGACCAACACCGCGGCGGCGCCGAAGACGACGAAGATGATCGTCATCGTCGGGTCGGGGGCGGCGGCCTGGTCGATGCGGACGCTGGTCGGCAGCAGGTAGGGGAACTGAGCGACCCCCCAGCCCCAGATCACCGCGATCACAGCGCCGCCGGCGAGCGGTCGCAGCGGCCGCCGACCGCCCCGCAACAGCACCGCCAGCAGGGCGATGCCGCAGAGCAGCGAGAGGATCACCAGCGGCAGCCCCTGCTCGACCAGGCGGTCGTAGACGTAGCGGGCTTCGGAGTGCAGAGCGAGGAGCCCGGCGATCGCGAAGGCGCCGGCGACCACGGCGGCTCCCAGCGCCCGCCGTTCGAAGTAGCCCTCCAACTCGTCGTCGCCGAGGCGGCGCGCGTCGCCGACCAGGAAGACCCCGGACAGGTAGGCGCCGGTGGCGACGAACATGCCGCCGATCAGCAGCGGCAGCGGCTGCAGCCAGGAGCTGAACGGGTCGCCGTTGCCGTCGGCGGGGACGTGGCCGGCGGCGATCGCGCCGACCACGGTGCCCATGAAGAACGGCGTCAGCAGCGAGGAGATCGCGAAGGTCGCCCCCGCCGCCCGCCGCCAGGAGAGCCCCTCGACCGACTTGCGGAAGGCGAACCCGGCGCCGCGCAGGACGATCCCCAGGGCCGCCAGGGCGATCGGCACGTAGAGGGTCGAGAAGACGGCCGCGAAGGCGGGCGGGAAGGCGGTCCAGAGGACGACGAGGATAAAGACCAGCCAGACGTGGTTGGCCTCCCAGACGGGCGTCAGGGAGCGCTGGATCAGCGCCCGCGGCCGCTCCCCACGCTCGGCGCCGCCGGCGATCAGGTCCCAGAAGCCGCCGCCGAAGTCGGCGCCGCCGAACAGCGCGTAGAAGGTCGCCCCGACCCAGAGGATCGCCGCCGCTGCGTCGGCCTTGCTCATGAGGGGACCTCTTCCTGGGGCGCGTACGGCCCCGCCGTCTCCGGCTCGGCGCCTTGTTCGCGCCAGCGACGCGACATCCCCCGCAGGACCAGGACCGCGATCGTCCCCAGCGCCGCGTAGAGCAGCACCACGCCGCCGAACACGAACCAGATCCCGTCCGCTTTGGTGACCGCTTCCTCGGTGCGCATGTAGCCCTGCACGATCCAGGGCTGGCGGCCGACCTCGGTGACGATCCAGCCGCACCACATCGCGACGATCGCGCCGACGCCGGAGACCGCGACCGCGCGGAGGAACCAGGGCGTCCGCGGGATGTCGCGCTTGCGCCACCAGACGAACCCGAACCAGAGCGCCAGCCCCATCAGCGCGGTGCCGATCCCGACCATCGCGTCGAAGGAGAGGTGCAGCAGCGTTTTCGCCGGCGGCCGCTCGTCGGGCGGGATGTCCTCGAGCCCGGTCACGAAGGTGTCGGCGCTCCAGCCGACCAGGAAGGAGTCGAGGTTGGGGATCGAGATCGCCCCGACGACGCGGTTGTCGAGGCAGATGCCGCCGATGTGCTCGGGCTGGTGGGTGCCGCTCTCGTAGATGCACTCCATCGCCGCGAACTTGGCCGGCTGGTGGTCGGCGACTTCGCGGGCCGCGGTGTCGCCGACGAAGAGCTGGACCGGGGTGGCGATGCAGGCGATCGTCAACGGGATCGTCAGGCCGAGTTTGTGGAGCCGGTCGCGCCGCCCCTTCAGCATCCCGACCGCGTAGATCGAGGCGACCAGGAAGCCGACCACCATATAGGCGGCGAGGATCATGTGCGGCACCTCGTAGCCGGTCGCCGGGTTGAGCAGGACTTCGACCGGTTCGACGTCGATGACCTTGCCGGCGGCGTCGAGGGTGAAGCCCTGCGGCTGGTTCATCCAGGAGTTGGCGGCGACCACCGAGAAGGCGCCGCCGATCCCGGTGACGAACATCGGCACCCCGGACCAGAAGTGGGCCCATCCGCCGAGCCGCTTCCAGCCGTAGATGTAGACGGCGAGGAAGATCGCCTCGAGGAAGAAGAAGATCCCCTCGATCGCGAACGCGATCCCGAAGACGCCGGCCCAGCGGTCCATGAACTCCGGCCAGAGCAGCCCGAACTCGAAGCTCAACACCGTCCCGGTCACCGCCCCGACCGCGAAGGTCACCGCCATCGCCTTCGACCAGCGGCGCGCCAGCTCCATCGCGTCGCCGTCGCCGCGTTTCAGCCCGAGGTAGTTGGCGACCAGGATCGTCGCCGGCAGCGCCACTCCCAGGGACGCGAAAACGATGTGGAAGCCGAGCGTGAACGCCATCTGGTTCCGCGCGGCGAGGAGATTTGACGACTCCGCCGCCAGCGGCAGCAGGTCGAGGGACGGCATGCCGCTGAGGCTAGCGCCCGAGGCGGGCGTTGCGGTAGCGCCGGATCAGCGCGTTGGTGCTGCTGTCGTGGCGCAGCTTCGGCTCCGCCTCGGCTTCCAGCTCGGGGATGATCGCCACGGCCAGGACCTTTCCCAGCTCGACGCCCCACTGGTCGAAGGAGTCGATCCCCCAGATCGCGCCCTGGGTGAAGACGCTGTGCTCGTAGAGGGCGACCAGGGCGCCGAGGGTCGCGGGGTCGAGGCGCTCGGCGAGGATCGTGTTCGAGGCCCGGTTCCCCTCCATCACCCGGTGCGGGACGATCGCCTCCGGGGTCCCCTCCTCGCGCACCTGCTCCGGCGTTTTCCCGAAGGCCAGCGCCTCGCCCTGGGCGAAGACGTTGGACATCAAGAGGTCGTGATGGTTGCCGAGCGGGTTGTTGGTCTGGAAGAAGCCGATGAAGTCGGCGGGGATCAACCGCGTCCCCTGGTGGAGCAGCTGGTAGAAGCTGTGCTGACCGTTGGTCCCCGGCTCGCCCCAGTAGATCGCCCCGGTCTCGTAGTCGACCCGGGTCCCGTCCAGGGTGACGTGCTTGCCGTTCGACTCCATGGTCAGCTGCTGCAGGTAGGCCGGGAAGCGGTGCAGGTACTGGTCGTAGGGGAAGACGCCGCTGGTCTGGGCGCCGAAGAACTCGCCGTACCAGACCGCCAGGAGGCCCATGATCATCGGCAGGTTGGCCCCGGCCGGGGTCCCCTGGAAGTGCTCGTCCATCGCGTGGAAGCCGGCCAGCATCTCGCCGAACCGAGCCGGGCCGATCGCCAGCATCGTCGAGAGGCCGATCGCCGAGTCCATCGAGTAGCGGCCGCCGACCCAGTCCCAGAAGCCGAACATGTTGTCGGTGTCGATGCCGAACTCGGCGACGCCCTCGGCGTTGGTGGAGACGGCGACGAAGTGCTTGGCGACCGCCGCCTCCTCGCCGCCCAGCCCGGCCAGCGACCACTCGCGCGCGGTGCGCGCGTTGGTCATCGTCTCCAGGGTCGTGAAGGTCTTCGAGGAGACGACGAAGAGGGTCTCCTCGGGGTCGAGGTCGCGGGTCTTCTCGGCGAAGTCGGTGCCGTCGACGTTGGAGACGAACCGGAAGGTCATCTCGCGGCGCGAGTAGTGCTTGAGCGCCTCGTACGCCATCACCGGGCCGAGGTCGGAGCCGCCGATGCCGATGTTGACGACGTTGCGGATCGGCTTGCCGGTGTGGCCGGTCCACTCGCCGGAGCGGATCCGCTCGGCGAAGGCGCTCATCCGGTCGAGCGTCTCGTGGACCTCCTTGACGACGTCGACGCCGTCGACGACCAGCGAGCGGTTGCGCGGCATCCGCAGCGCCACGTGCAGCACCGCCCGGTCCTCGGAGACGTTGATGTGCTCGCCGCGGAACATCGCTTCGCGGCGCTCCTCCACCCCGCGCTCGCGGGCCAGCTCGCCGAGCAGCATCAGCGTCTCGTCGCTGATGCGGTTCTTCGAGAAGTCGAGGAAGAGGCCGGCGCCGTCGGCGACCAGCCGCTCGCCGCGCTCGCCGTCGGCGGCGAAGAGGTCGCGCAGGTGCGCGTCCTTGATCCCCTCGTAGTGCGCCTGTAGCCGGCCCCAGGCCGACGCCTCGCGCAGCTCGCTCACGCGGCCAGCGCCCCGCGCTTGGAGCCGATCGTGGAGAGCATGTCTTCCCAGGACTTGTTGAAGCTCGATTTCCCCTCGTCCTGGAGGCGGGCAGCCAGCGCGGCGACGTCGATCCCGGCCCGGGAGAACTCCTCCAGGACCTGCTCGGAGTTGCCGCCGTCGGCCGGGAAGAGGTCGCCGACCTTGCCGTGGTCGGCGAAAGCCCGCAGCGTGTTCTCGGGCATCGTGTTGACGGTGAAGGGGGCGGCGAAGGCCTCGATGTAGAGGGTGTCCGACGCGTTCGGGTCCTTGGTCCCGGTGCTCGCCCAGAGCAGCCGCTGCGGCCGCGCGCCCTCGTTCATCAGGCGTTGCATGCGCGGCGAGTCGAGCAGCTCGTGGTAGGCGCGGAAGGCGCGGCCGCCGACGGCGATCCCGAGCCGGTTGTGAAGCTCCTCGGGGACCTCCTCGGCGACGGCGACGTCCCAGCGGCTGATGAACAGCGAGGCGACCGAGGCGACGTCGGGGTCGAGCCCGGCCTCGATCCGGCGCTCGATCCCGCGCATGTAGGCCTCGGCGGCGCCGATGTACTGCTGGTCGTCGAAGAGCAGGGTGACGTTGATCGGGATGCCGGCGAAGATCGACTCCTCGATCGCCTCGCGACCCGCCTCGGTTCCCGGGATCTTGATGTAGAGGTTGTCGCGCTCGCCCTTCGCGTGCAGGCGAGTCGCCTGCTCGATCGTCGCCGCGGCGCCGTCGGCGAGCAGCGGCGAGACCTCCAGGGAGCAGAAGCCGTCGACGCCGGAGGTGCGGCGGTGGACGTCGGCGAAGAGGTCGCAGGCGTCGCGCAGGTCGGCCAGGGCAAGCTCGAAGAAGACGTTCTCGGCAGGGTTTTCGCCGATCCCGTCCGGTGCCTCGGCGGCCTCGCCGATCTCGGCGATCTGCTCGTCGTAGGCGTCGCCGGCCCCGATCGCCTTGTCGAAGATCGTCGGGTTCGAGGTCAGCCCGGTGACGGAGAGCTCCTCGATGTAGCCCTTGAGGACGCCCTCGCGCAGCATCGGGCGGGTGATGTTGTCGAGCCAGAGGCTCTGCCCCAGCTCGTGCAGTCGTGCGGTGGCCTTCACGGTGACCTCCTCAGGTCGTGGATGGCTGGGCGGTTCGCTCGAGCGTCTCGCGGGCGACCCGGGTTACCTCGTCCGGGGTGAAGCCGAACTCGGCCTCGACGTCCTTGAACGGCGCCGACTGGCCGAAGGTGCGCATCGCCATGATCGCGCCCTCCCTACCAACGTAGCGCTCCCAACCCTGCGGCGAGCCCTCCTCGACGGCGACCCGGGCGACCACGCTCGGCGGCAGCACCTCGTCGCGGTAGGCCTGGTCCTGACGCTCGAAGAGCTCCCAGCAGGGGAGGCTGACGACGCGGCTGCGAACGCCCTCGGCGGCGAGCGTCTCGTGGGCGGCGAGGGCCAGCTGCACCTCGCTGCCGGTCGCGATCAGGATCAGCTCCGGCTCGCCCTCGGAGTCGGCCAGCACGTAGCCGCCTTTCCGGACCCCCGCGGCCGAGGCGTACTTGGAGCGGTCGAAGACCGGCACGTTCTGCCGGGTCATCACCATCGCCACCGGGTTGTGGGTGCGGTCGATCGCGATCCGCCAGGCCTCGGCGACCTCGTTGGCGTCGGCGGGCCGGATCACGTCGAGGTGCGGCATCGCCCGCAGCGAGGCGAGCTGCTCGACCGGCTGGTGGGTCGGGCCGTCCTCGCCGAGCCCGATCGAGTCGTGGGTGAAGAGGTGGATCACGGGGATCTCCATCAGCGCCGAGAGCCGGATCCCGGGCCGGGCGTAGTCGGAGAAGGTCAGGTAGGTCGACCAGAGCGGGCGCAGCTTGCTCAATGAGAGCCCGTTGCAGGCGGTGACGGCGGCGTGTTCGCGGATCCCGTAGTGGATCTGTCGGCCGCCGAAGCTGCCCGGCTCGAAGTTGGTGACGCCGTCGAAGTCGAGCCGCACCGAGGTCGAGTCGGTGAGGTCGGCGGAGCCGGAGATGAACCAGGGCAGCCGTTCGGCGATCGCGTTCTCGACCTTGTTGGAAGCCTTGCGGGTGGCCAGGCCCTTCTCTTCGTCGGCCTCGAAGGAGGGGATCGCCTCGTCCCAGCCGTCGGGCAGCTCCCGCCGCTGGACCATCTCGATCTCCTCGGCGTGCCCGGAGGCCTCGAGCTTCCCTTGCCAGGCCGCGCGCAGCTCGGCGCCGCGCTTGCCGACGCACTCGTCGAAGCGCTCGCGGACCCCGTCGGGGACCAGGAACTGGGCGTCCTCGGGCCAGCCGTAGGCCTGCTTGGTCAGCTTCACCTCGTCCTCGCCGAGCGGTTCGCCGTGGGCGGACTCGGTGTCCTGCTTGTTCGGCGAGCCCCAGCCGATGTGGCTGTCGACGACGATCAGGGTCGGGCGGCCGGTCTCGGCCTTGAAGGCGTCGAAAGCGCGCGAGAGCAGGCCGCGGTCGTTGGCGTCGCCGACCCGGACGACGTTCCAGCCGTAGCCCTCGAAGCGACTCAACACGTCGTCGTCGTAGGCGAGCGAGGTCGCCCCGTCGATCGTGATGTGGTTGTTGTCGTAGAGCCAGCAGAGGTTGTCGAGCTTGAGGTGGCCGGCCAGCGAGGCGGACTCGTGCGAGACGCCCTCCATCAGGCAGCCGTCCCCGGCCAGCGCGTAGACGTCGAAGTCGAAGAGGTCGTGCCCGTAGCGCTCGCCCTGCCACTTCGAGGCCAGCGCCATCCCCACCGAGGTGGCGATCCCCTGGCCGAGCGGCCCGGTCGTCGTCTCGATCCCCGAGGTCCAGCGGTACTCGGGGTGACCCGGCGTCCGCGAGTGCAGCTGGCGGAATTCTTCGATCTCGTGCAGGCTGACCGCCGGCTCGTCGGTGACGTTGTAGTCCTCGTCGACCTTGCGGACCCCGGCGAGGTGCAGAACCGCGTAGATCAGCATCGAGGCGTGCCCCGCCGAGAGCACGAACCGGTCCCGGTTCGGCCAGACCGGATCGGCCGGGTCGTAGCGCAGGTGGCTCTGCCAAAGCTCGTAAGCGACCGGCGCCATCGACATCGGCGTCCCCGGGTGCCCCGAGTTGGCCTTCTGAACGGCGTCGATCGAGAGGGTCCGGATGGTGTTTATCGCGAGCTGATCGATGTCCTGGGTCATGGCGCGATCCTAGCCACTACCCGGTGCGGAGACGCGTCACCCGCGTTTCAGCTGGTGACGAAGTAAAGGATCAGGGCGATCGCCAGGCCGCCGCTCCACCCCAGCAGGATCTGCCGGATGCCATCGAAGCCTTCTTTCATCTCCTTGCGCAGGCCTTCGAAGCCTTCGTTCATCTCTTTGCGGACTGCGACGAATTCGGTGTTGACCTTCTCGAATCGCTTGTCGATCTGTTCGAACCGCTTGTCGACTTGCTCGAACCGCTTGTCGATCTGTTCGAACCGCTTGTCTACTTGCTCGAACCGCTTGTCGATCTGTTCGAACCGCTTGTCGACTTGGTCGAATCGCTTGTCGACTTGCTCGAATCGCCGATCGACGTCGGCGAAGCGCCGATCGACTTCCCCGAAGCGCCGATCGACTTCCCCGAAGCCCCATTCGACTTTCTCGCTGAGATCGGCCAGCCGTTCGTCGGTCCTGCTCTTCTCCATGACTGCCATTCAAGCACCGTAGCTTTTTGTCTGCAAGGAGGCAAGGTGAAGTTCTACGAAATTCAGCCATCTTTGCCCACAACCCGTCACGGTTCGATGCGGGTGACGGCACCGTCGCCGTTGTCGGCGACCCAGACGGCGGTGCTGCCGACCGCGACGGCGCCGGGCGCGCGGCCGACGTCGAGGGGGCTGCCGACCGGTTCGCCGGTCTCGATGTCGAGGCGGGTGACGGTGCCGTCGAGGGAGCTGGCGACCCAGACCAGGCCGGTCCCAGAGTCGATGCCGCCGGGGCGGCCGCCGACCGCGGCCGGAGCGCCGAGCGGGGCGTGAATCGAGGGGTCGACGCGGGTGACGGTGTCGGAGCGGCTGTTGGCGACCCAGACCAGGCCGCCGGCGACGGTGACGCCGGCGGGGCCGCGGCCGACCGGGATCGGAGCGCCGACGCTGAGGTCGCTGAGGTCGATGCGGCGCACCGCCCCGGTCGAGGCGCTGCTCGCCCAAAGGCCGCCGGCGCCGGTCGCCAGCCGCAGCGGCGCCGCCCGCGGCGGCAAGCCGCGCCGGTAGACGCGGCCGCCCTCGGCGTTGACGGCAACGACGCCGGCGCCCTTCTCGTCGGCGACCCAGACCCGGCCGCCGCCGAGGGCGATCGGCCCCGGGGCGCCGCCGACCTCGGTCTTCTGGAGGATCCGCCCGCTGTCGGGGTCGAGGCGGAGCAGCTCGCCTTTCGAGGGGTCCGTCACCCAGAGCCAGCGACTGCCGATCGCGACCCCGGATGGGTTGGCGCCGGGCAGCGCCACCCGCCAGATCCGCTCGCCGCTCTCGGAGTCGAGCTTGGTCACGGTGCCGTCTCGCTCGCTGGTCACCCAGACCGCCTCCGTGCCGGCGGCGATCCGCAGCGGCGGCGTCCCGACCGGGATCGGGCCGGAGACGTCGACCCCGTCGCCGCCGAGCAGGACCAGCGCCAGGACGATCGCCGCGACGACGGCGGCGAGGCCGCCGGCCAGCCAGGCCAGCCGGTGTTCGCTTTCGAGGCCCGCCCGGAGCCGCCCGGCCGGCCTGCCCAGCGGCGCCGTCGTCCCCTCGCGCGGGTCCGCCCCGGGCGGCTGCGAGAGCACCCGCGTTGCCGCCATCGTCGCCCCCTCGCGGTCCCTCGCGGCCTCGATCAGGGCGCCGGCGCTCGCGTAGCGCCGCCCTGGTTCTTTCGCCACCGCCCGCTCGATCACCGTCTCCATCCCCTCCGGGATCTCCGGCTCGGTCTCGGATTCGCGGCGCGCATAGGGGACGACGCCGGTCAGCGACTCGTAAAGGACGCAGCCGAGCGAGTAGACGTCGGTGGCCGGGCCGACCGGCTCGCCGCGCCACTGCTCCGGTGACATGTAGTGGGCGGTGCCGACCACCGAGGCCTCGCCGGTGCTCTCGCCGAGCGCCTTGGCGAGCCCGAAGTCGGAGAGGAAGGCGCGGTCGCCCTCGATCAGGACGTTGTGCGGCTTGACGTCGCGGTGGACGATCCCGGCCGCGTGGGCGGCGTCGAGCGCTTCGCCGACCTGGCCGAGCAGGGCGATCGCCCGCGCCGGCTCCAGCGGGCCCTCGCGGTCGAGCAGCCGCCGCAGGTCGCCGCCGCCGACCAGCCGCATCGCCACGATGAGCTCGCCGTCGACCTCGCGCGAGTCGTAGACCGGCACCACCGAGGGGTGGTCGAGGCTGGCGGCGAGCCGCGACTCGCGCAGGAAGCGCTCCCGGAACCCCTCGCGGTCGGCGAGGTCGCGGGAGATCACCTTCAGTGCCACCGGCCGTTCGAGGCCGAGATGGGTGGCCCGGTAGACGACGCCCATCCCGCCACGGGCGAGCAGCCCGTCGATGCGGTAGCCGGCGACGGTCAAACCGATGGAGGGCTCCACCACGCGGCTGGTTATACCGTGAGCGGCCAGTGGCAACCGGTGTCCAGTACCTCGCCCTGCTCCGCGGCATCAACGTCGGCGGCAGGAACAAGGTGCCGATGGCGGATCTCCGCGAGACGGTCGAGGAGCTCGGCCACGCCGACGTCGCCACCTACATCCAGAGCGGCAACGTCCTCTTCCGGGCGCCGCGACAGCCGCGCGCCGAGCTGTCCGCCCGGCTCGAGCAGGGCCTCAGCGAGCGCTTCGGGGTCGAGCTGAAGGTGGTCGTCGTGACCGAGGCCGAGCTGCGGCGCGTCGTCGAGGAAGCCCCGGCAGGGTTCGGCGCCGAGACCCACCGCTGCGACGTGATCTTCCTCCGCAAGCCGCTGACCGCGAAGCGGGCGATGGCGGTGATCGAGACCAAAGAGGGCGTCGACAGCGCCTGGACAGGCAGGAGCGTCCTCTACTTCTCCCGCCTCGAGTCCAAGGCCTCGAGCAGCCGGCTCAGCAAGGTGGTCGGCAAGCCCGAGTACAAGGAGATGACGATCCGCAACTGGCGCACGACCACCAAGCTCCTCGCCTTGATGGACGCCCGAGCGGGATGAGCGCGGTTGCCCTATGTCCTGCCATGCAGGACCCAGGACAACCGCGCCACCTTTGAGTCAGCGCCCGGGGACGGGCTGCCAGGAGATGACCGGGCCGATTTCGCTACCGCCTTCGGCGAGGTCGGCACCGGAGGCCAGGTTGGTGCGACGGCCGCTCTTGACGTCAATCGCGACCAGCTGCGTCTCGCCTTCGACCTGGACGATCGCGGCGACCCGCTTGCTGTCGGACGAAAAGACCGAGTTGGTCTTCGAGCCGTCGGGCAGCTCGGTCAGCTTGCGGGCCCGGCCCTTGCCGATCCGCTTCACCCAGAGACCGCGGTCGCGCCGGAAGATCACCGTGTGGCCGGCCGGGGAGACGTCTTCGACGTAGGCGGAGCCGACCCCGGAGACGAGCGGCTTGGCGCGGCTGCCGTTGCCGCGCATCGTGAAGACGTCGGCGTAGGCGGCCGGGCCTTCGGTGCTCTCGCCGCGGCTGTAGACGATCCCGCCGGCGAAGTAGCGGGGCGAGAACTCGTCGATCCCCGTCGCCGTCAGCCGGACGAGGCTGCCGCCGTTGGGACGCACCGAGTAGAGGTCGTCGCTGCCGCCGCCGGCGGCCGGGGCCGTGGAGACGAAGACGATGCCGCGGCCGTCCGGCGCGATCGAGGCGTCGTGCTCGTCGTTGACGGTGGCGACCAGGGGCCGGACGCCGCCGCCTTTGGCGCCGACCGTGTAGAGGTCGGCCGGGCCGGTGGCGCTGGTCCGCCGCTCGAAGACGACGTAGCGCCCGTTCGGCGAGACGGTCGGGGCCGAGTCGAGCTCGGCGCCGCTGGAGAGGTGGCGCTCCCCGGAACCGTCGGCGCGAACCGAGTAGACGTCGCCGTCGCGGACGAAGGCGATCGTGCGCCCGTCGGGCGAGAACGAGGGTTCGGTGTCGGCGGCGTTTTCGGTCAGCTGGTTGAGGCGACCGTCGCGGACGGCGAAGAGGCCGCCT
This sequence comes from uncultured Actinomycetes bacterium, assembly GCA_946886425.1. The sequence goes on along the minus strand of CAMPIP010000006.1, from coordinate 5,130 downwards.
TTTTCTTCTTTGGGTTCGGTCGTGGTGGCCGTCACCCGCGAGAAGACGACGGCGCCGGTCGAGCGTGCCGCCGAGGCGAAGGCCGGCAGGACCAGCAGGGCGACGAGGGCGAGAAGGACGATGTTGCGGGCGCGGTTCATGGCGATTCCTTTCGGTGGATGAGCTTGCCCACCGATGGTCCGCTCGCAACCCGTGCGCGCCAACGACAGCGGCGCCCCGCGACGAGCCACGTTTGGCCCGGTTCGGGCCAAGACGAACGCGGTCTATTTCGGCCCCGATAGGGGCGGAAATAGACCGCGCTCGCGCTAGCGGTCGAGGCCGAGCTCGATCACCCGGGCGGCGATCAGGCGCGGCCGTTCGCGGCCGCCCTCGCCGACGACGCCGAGCTTGGCGGCGAGGGCGTCAAGGCGGCGCTGCGCGGTCCGCTCGCTGACGTGCAGCGCCGTCGCGATCTCGGCCCGGGTCGCGGGACGCCCGGCGAAGGCGCCCTCGCTGCGGTAGGGGGCGACCAGCGCCCGCGCCGTCGCCCGCTCCTCCTCGTTCAGCGCCACCGAGGGTCCCTGCGCCGGGACGGTCTCGCCGCCGGCGGTGGCCGCCCCCAACGAGACCTCGAGGCGGTGGCCGCCGACGATCAGGGTGTCGCCGTCGCGCAGCCGCCGCGGCCGCTCCAGCGGCTCGCCGTTGACGACGGTGCCGTTGCTGCTGTCGAGGTCGGTGGCGATCAGCACCTCGCCGCGCCGCTCGATCTCCAGGTGATTCCAGGAGACCGCCTCGTCGTCGAGGTGCAGGTCGGCCTCCGGGGAGCGGCCGACGATCGTCCGCTCGCCGCTCAACGCCAGCGAGCGGGGCTCGCCGCCGGCACCGGTCAACCAGATCCGCGCGTCCATCGGGGGCGAGGATAGAGTCCCGGCCGGTGACGGCAACCGGGACCGATACCGAGAAGCGGGTCGCGGCCGAAGCCGCGGCACAGCTGGTCGAGGCGGGGATGACGGTCGGCCTCGGCACCGGCTCGACGGTCGCCTACCTGTTGCCCGCCCTGGCCGCGCGCGAGCTGACCGGCCTGCGCTGCGTCGCCACCTCGGTCGCCACCGAGGAACAGGCCCGCGAGCTGGGAATCCCGGTCGAGGACTTCGACTCGCTGCGGCGGCTCGACATCGCAATCGACGGGACCGACGAGGTCGCCCCGGACGGCTGGCTGATCAAGGGCGGCGGCGGCGCCCACCTGCGCGAGAAGGTCGTCGCCGCGGCGGCCGACCGTTTCGTCGTGATCGCCGACGCCAGCAAGCCGGTCGACGCCCTGCGCGGGCCGGTGCCGCTGGAGCTGTTCGGGTTCGGCGCCGCCTCGACCCTGGGCCGACTCGGTGCCGAGGTCGAGCCGCGCGACGTCCCGCGCAGCCCCGACGGCGGCCTGATCGCCGACTACCGCGGGCCGATCGGCGACCCCGCAGCCCTGGCGGCCCGGCTCGAGGCCGACCCCGGAATCGCCGCCCACGGCCTCTTCCCGCCCTCCCTCGTCCATGACGTGCTGGTCGCGACGGGCGAGGCGGTCAGCCACACTCGCCCGATTGAGGGTTGAAATCCGGGTGCCCCTATTGAAAGGGTGGCCGGCATGAGCGACCTCAACGGACTCGAGATCAGTGGACGCGTTGCCCGGCCGGGCGACCCCGATTGGGACCAGGCGCGCGCCGCCTGGAACCTGGCGGCCGACCAGAACCCGGAGGCGGTCGCCTTCGCCGAGAGCGCCGAGGACATCGTCGCGGTGGTCCGCTTCGCCGCCGCCAACGACCTGCGCGTGGCGGCCCAGGGCACCGGCCATGGCGCCGTGCCGCTGCCGCCCCTGGACGGGACGATCCTGCTCAAGACCGAGCGGATGCGGGGAATCGAGATCGACCCGCGGGAGCGGATCGCCCGGATCGAGGCCGGCGTCCTCTCGGCGGAGCTGGCCGAGGCGGCCGGCGAACACGGACTCAGCGCCCTGCCCGGTTCCTCGCCCGACGTCGGCGTCGTCGGCTACACGGTCGGCGGCGGCCTCAGCTGGCTCGGCCGGCAGTACGGCTTCGCCTGCAACAACGTCGTCGCGATCGAGCTGGTCACGGCCGAGGGCGAGCGGCGCACCGTCGACGCGAACAGCGACGAGGACCTCTTCTGGGCGCTGCGCGGGGGCGGCGGCGGCTACGCGATCGTCACCGCCCTGCGGGTCGCGCTGCTGCCGATCGCCGATCTCTACGCCGGCACCCTGATCTTCCCGGCCGAGCTCGGCGCCGCGGCCTTCCGCGCCTACCGCGACTGGACGGCCGGCGTCGGCGAGGAGGTCACCTCGATCGCCCGGCTGCTGACCCCGCCGCCGATCCCCGACGTCCCGGAGCCGCTGCGCGGCGTACCGGTGATTACGATCGGCGCCGCCTGCATCGGCGACCAGGCCACCGGCGAAGCGACGATGGCGCCGCTGCGCGAGATCGGCGAGCCGATCATGGACATGGTCGGCCAGATCCCCGCCGCCGGTCTCTGCCGAATCCACATGGACCCCGAGCAGCCCGTCCCCGGCCACGGCCACCACGCCCCGCTCACCGAGCTGACCGACGAGGCGATCGAGGCCTTCGTCGCCAACGGCCCCGGCCCCGAGACGGGCTCGACGCTGCTGCTCGCCGAGCTGCGCCAGCTCGGCGGCGCCCTCGGCCGCTCCGCGCCCGGTAATGGCGCCCTCGACCGCCTCGAGAGCCCCTTCGTGCTGGAGGCGATCGGCGCGCTGATGGCTCCAGGCTCCGAGGAGACGGTCCCCCGCGACCTCGACCGGATCACCGATGCGATGGCCCCCTGGACGGCCGACGGCGGCTACTTCAACTTCGCCGAGCGCCCCTGCGACGTCGACTCGATCCTCCCCGCCGAGACCTGCGCCCGCCTCGCCGAGGTGAAGCGCAGGTGGGACCCGGACGGGACCTTCGTCGCCAACCACTCCGTCTCGCTCGACGCGGCCTCTTAGGGGACTTTGGGGGAACCCGGCACGGCGGCGACGGCGTGGGCGCCGCCGTCGACGTGGAGGATCTCGCCGCTGGTCGCCCGGGCGAGGTCCGAGAGCAGGAAGCAGACGGCGTCGGCGACCGGGCCGGGGTCGTCGACCCGCCAGCCCAGCGGCGCCTGCTCGGGCCAGGCACGGGCCAGCTCGGCAAAGCCGTCGATGCCGCTGGCGGCGGCGGTTCGGATCGGGCCGGCGGCGACGAGGTTGACCCGGATGCCGCGCGGCCCGAGGTCGCGGGCCAGGTAGCGGCTGACCGACTCCAGGGCCGCCTTGGCGACACCCATCCAGTCATAGGCCGGCCAGGCGACCGAGGCGTCGAAGTCGAGCCCGACCAAGCTGCCGCTGGGCACCGCCCCGGCCCCGTTGCCGCCGGATCCCTTGGCGGTGCCCAGCAACGGCACCAGCGCCTCGGCCAATGCCTTGAACGAGTAGGCGCTGGTCTCGAAGGCGGCGCCGGCACTGGCGCGCGGCGCCGCCAAGAAGTTGCCCCCGAGCGCGTCGGCGGGCGCGAAGGCGATCGCGTGGACGGCGCCGTCGAGCCCGCCCCAGCGCTCGCCGATCTCGACGCGCAGCCGGGCCAGGTCCTCGTCGCGGTTGACGTCCAGCTCCAGGACCTCGGCCGCGGTCGGCAGCCGCGTCGCCGCCCGCTCGGTCATCCGCCGCACCCGGCCGAAGCTGGTCAGCAACACCTCCGCCCCCTCCTCCTGGGCGCGAGCGGCGATCGCGAAGGCGATGCTGTGGCGATCGACGACGCCGGTGACGAGCAGGCGCTTGCCGGCGAGGATCAAAGGAAGACCTCCGGGGAGGCGACCACGGCCACGGCCGGCTCCGCCTCGCGGCGCCAGACCACCCGCGCCTTCGCCAGCACCACCGCGTCGCCGCGCTGGTTGACGACCCGCCAGTTGAAGACGACCAGGCCGGTGAGGCCGTCGACCTCGCGCAGCGACTCGACCTCGCCCTCGACGTGGACGGTGTCGCCAATCCGCACCGGCCGCTTGAAGGCGACCCGCTCGAAGCCGCGCAGGGCCAGCACCCACTCCGGGTCGAAGGGGACCATCCCGACGCAGTAGGAGAGCACCATCGAGCCGTGGGCGATGCGGCTGCCGAACTCGCTCGCCGCCGCCCACTCGGCGTCGGTGTGGAGTGGGTGGCGGTCGCCGGTCAGGGCCGCGAAGGAGACCAGGTCGGTCTCGGTGATCGTCCGCCCCTGGGAGCGGAAGCCGGCGCCGACCTCGAGCCGGTCGAAGTCAAGGGAGAGCGGGGATTCCATCGTTCACACCTCCGTCGAGATCGCACTCGATTCCGAGCTGGGCTCGCAGCGCGCGGGCGATCTCGGTTGCCGCGCGCTGGTGACCGAGCGCCGAGGGGTGCAGCCCGTCGGCGCTGAAGTTGGCGGGGTCGGCGAGGCCCGGGTGGCCGGCGACTTCGAGGCAGAAGACGCCGTGCTCGGCGGCGATCCGGCGGGTCGCCGCATTCAGCTCGTCCAGCGAGCGGTCGAGCCGGGCCCGGGTCCGCGGCCGCAGCTCCAGGAACTGCCAGCCGTCCGGAGCCGTCGCGGTCATGATCGCCGGCCGCGGCTCGGCGGCGGCGAGGCGGCTGAGGATCTCGGCGAAGCGCGCTTCGTAGCCGGCCAGGTCGGGGCGGGTCGCGAGCAGCACGTCGTTGGCGCCGCAGACGACGGTGACGAGATCGGGACCGAGCGCCAGCCCCCGCGGCAGCTGCTCGAGGACTTCGGCGCTGGCCGCCCCGTCCACCGCGAGGTTCTCGTAGACGAGGTCCGGGTTGCGGGCCCGCAGCGACGTCGCCAGCCGATCGGCCCAGCGCTCGCCCTCCGGCCCGCCATGGCCCGCCGTGAAGCTGTCGCCGAGGGCGACGTAGGAGGAGATCACCCGCCGCACCTCAGCGCGAAGGCGAGGCGGTCGCGGGTCTCGGCCGGCTCGATCACCTCGTCGACGAAGCCGGCAGCGGCGGCCGCGGCGGCGGTCAGGTGCTCGGCCGCGTAAGCATCGGCGAGCTGGTCGCGGCCGCCGGGGGCGCCGGCCTCGATCTAGCGGCGGTGAACGATCCCGACCGCCAGGCGGGCGGCCATGATCCCCATCTCCGCCCCGGGCCAG
>CAMPIP010000005.1 GCA_946886425.1 uncultured Actinomycetes bacterium | reverse complement strand
GATCGGCAGCGAGAGCTCGTCCTCGGCGAGCCGGCGAGCGGTCGCGAGCGGGTCGAGGCTCTCGCCGATCCCGGCGACGGCGCCCTGATCCGGGCAGACGAACGGATAGTGGCGGCCGACCCCCACGCCGGCCTTGCGAAGGGAGGCGGCGACCGCGGCGGGGTCCCCCTCGCCCACCTCGATCGGAAAGAGGTGACGGGCGGAGCGTCCCGCGGCCGGCTCGACCGGGCGCAGCGAGGTCGGCGCCAGCGCCTCCGCGTAGCGCCCGGCAATCTCGCGGCGGCGAGCTAGGAAGCCGTCGAGGCGAGGCAGCAGGGCGCTGCGCAGGATCGCCGCCTGCAGCTCGTCGAGGCGGCTGTTGAGCCCGGCCTCCCGGTGCTCGTAACGACCGCGCTGCCCGTAGTCGCGGAGCCGGCGGGCGTGCTCGGCGACCTCGGCGTCCGCCGTCAGCAGGACGCCGCCATCGCCCATCGCGCCGAGGTTCTTGGTCGGGTAGAGACTGGTCGCGGCGGCGACGCCGGCCCTCCCGGTGGGAGCCCCGTCGCGCTCGGCTCCCGCCGACTGAGCGCAGTCCTCGACGACGACGACGCCGTGCTCGGCCGCCAGCCGGCGCAGCTCCACCGGATCGAGCGGGTGGCCGTAGAGGTGGACCGGCAGCACCGCCCGGATCGAGCGGTCGGTGCGCAGCGCCGCCTCGGCCCGGTCGAGGTCGAGGCCGCCGCTGGCATCGACGTCGCACCAGACCGGCTCGGCACCGGCGCGGAGGATCGCCAGCGTCGTCGCGAAGGCGGTCAGCGGCGTGGTCAGGACCCGCTCGCCCGGCGCCACGCCGGCGCAGCGCAGGCCGATCTCCAGCGCGTCGAGGCCGCTGGCGACGCCGACCGCGTGGGGCACGCCCCACCAGGAGGCCAGCTCCTCCTCGAAGCGCTCCACCTCCTCGCCCAGGACCAGCCAGCCGCTGCCCCCCACCCGGTCGACGGCGGCGAGCGCGTCCGCGCCGACGTCCCGCCACTGGCGCGCGAAATCGTTCGCGGCAATGTTCGCCACCGGTCGCTCGCCCACGCCGCCACCCTACCCATCGCCGCCGCGGCGTCATCTCTCGTTAGCCTGTCGCCGGTGAGCGGGCGCCTCCCCACCGGACCGGAGATCCTCGAGACGGCCGCCGCGCCCTACTCGTCCTGAGCCCCTCGCCGAAGACGCATGCTCCGAAACGCCTTCCGGTCCCTCTCCGCGCATCCGGCCGCGACGGCGTTCGCCTGCCTCTTCCTCGCCGGACTCTTCCTGGCGCTGCTCCAGGGCAGCAAGCCGTTCTACTTCGACTCGGGCAACTACTGGGACCTGGCCGCCAGCTTCGACGCGGGCGGCCACTTCTCCCTGCTGAACTTCGAATACACCGGCCTGCGCGGCTACGCGCTGCCACTCACCTATTTCGGCCTGCGTGAGACGGGGGGCCATCTCGGCCTCGGCGACACCCACGAGGTGATGGTCTTCAACGCCGCCGTGATGGCTCTGATCGGCGGCGTCCTGGCGCCGCGGCTCGCCGAGGTCGCTTGGCCGCGGCGCCCCTGGGGCCTCCTCCGGCGGCTCGCGCTGGGCCTCCTCCTGTTCGTCTTCTGGCGCGGGTACCTGAGCTACCCGCTCAGCGACCTCCCGGCGCTGGCGGCGGCGCTGCTCGCGATCGTCGCCGTCAGCTCGCCGACCTCACCGGCCTGGATGGCCCTCGGCGGCGTCGCCACCGCCTATGCGCTGAACGCACGCCCCGCCTACCTGCTGCTGGTCCCGCTGCTGCTCCTGCTCCTCTTCTGGGACATGTGGCGACAGCGGCGGGCGGCGGGCTCGCTGCGATCGCGCTCGCTCTGCCTGGGCCTCTTCGTGCTCGGGCTGACGCTCGTCTCGCTGCCCCAGTCGCTCCTCTCGCACCGAAACCTCGGCGACTACAGTCCGATTCCCGGCGGCAACGACCTGGCCGGCCTGCAGTACACCGAAGGCCTGCGCCTGCAGCGTTACGAGACCTTTGTCGGGAATGCACCCCCTCAGATGGAGTACCTCGACCCGCACACGGCGGGGATCCTCGGCGGGCTCGAGGACGGGGTCGTCACCGGCAGCTCCGAATACGCCGGGATCGTGCTCTCCCACCCGCTGACGATGGCCGGGGTCTTCCTCCGCCACGTCGTCAACGGCCTCGACCAGCGCTACCCCACCCCCTACGTCGAACGCCTCGAATCGCCCGCGAACAAGCTGCTTCGCTTCGGCGGGTTCCTGCTCGTCTTCCTCGCCCTCTTCCGGCTCGCCTGGCGCCAGGGGCGGCGGAGCCTGGGGCCGGCCCGATGGCCCCTTCCCGTGATCCTGCTCGCCGCGTCCGCCACCTCGCTGCCCTCGGCGATAGAGACCCGTTTCATGCTGCCGGCGTTCGTCCTCGCCTCGCTGGTCGTGATCGCCCCCGGCTGGCCCTCGCCGCTGGAGACGGCCGAGCGGGGACCGCGCCGCTACCGGACCCTGGCCGTCGCCCTGCTGGCGGGCATCCTCTACTTCGCCATCGTCAACGCGATCGTCAGCGACGCGACCCAACACCTCCGGCTCGTCTAGCTCTTCGGCGAGAAACTACGGGTCAAGGCACGAGGACGACGGCGTCCTGGTAGCTGGAGGCCTGCTCGAGGATGCGCTCCACGCGCCACAACCGGCCCCAATGCCGGCGGAGCCACTCGCGGGAGTGAAAGACGTTGGTATCCGGCCAATCGACTGCCTCGAGCGCCACCCGCGGGGCGGGCATAGCCTGGTCGAAGTCCGCGTCGGTGACGGGGTCGAGGCCGGTCGGCTCGAGACGGTGTCGCACCTCCAGCGCGTGGAGCCGCAGCGGGTGCTCCCGGTCCGCCCGCACTTCCTCCCACACGTCCTCGGAGTGGACCGTCAGGACGGCGAAACCGCCCGGAGCGATCACGCGGCGCAGCTCGGCGAGCCAGGCCTCTTCGAAGTCGTTGATGTGCGTGAAGACGGAGCCGGCGAAGATCGCGTGGATCGAGCCGTCGGCGAACGGCAGGCTCGGCAGCGCCGTCCCCTGCAGAACCGGCGCCTGCAGGTGTTCGCGCGCCCAGGCGACGTACTGGCGGCAGAGGTCGATCCCGACGGCATCGACGCCGGGGGCCATCGCCTCAAAGTGCCTGAGGACGCGACCGGAGGCGCAACCGAGGTCGAGGAAGCGCTGTCCCGGCGAGAGTGGGCGATCGAGCTCGTGGCCCATCTCTTCGATCCGCAGGTAGTCCCCGAGGCCGGACAACCAGTAGGCCAAGTCGTCCCCGGCGTAGTAGCCGACGCGGTCGGCGTCAGTGGGAATTGGCTGCGCGTCGGCGCGAATCAACTCCTCGACGCGAGCCGGGTCCGCGTCGTGAAAGCGTCGCAGCGAGACATCCGCGTTCAACCGATCCATCGCCGTATCGATCCGGGCCCCCGACGCGAGCAGCTCACCGGGGGTGCCGAGCGGGGGCATGGGCCAGTGGCCAGGGTCGTTCCACAGCGCCGGAGAACGGAAGTGAGAAGCCCTCGTGGACGCCGCCTCCACAGCCGAGAGCCTCGACTCGATTGCGTCGACGCGGGCGGCCAGAATGCGATCCTTTTTGCTCACGAGCTTGCTCCTCTGTCAAGTCGTCGCCGCGATCCACGGCGCCGGCGAGTCGCTCCGAGCCTATTGATCGAGTTGACGCTCCGCCACGGCGGCGTCGATACCCCCGGGCGGGGCGAGGGTGCGGATAGACTCGGCCGCCATGGCAGAACAGGCGACTTCGAGGCGGTCGGATCCGCCGGCAAAAGGCGACTCCGAGCTGGAGAGACTGCGCGGCGAGCTTGCCGCCAGCCGGGAGGAGGTCCTGCGCCTGCGCGATCTCCTGATCTCCAAGGACGCGGAACTCGGATCGTTCAAGGGACAGGTCGCCCAGCTCGAAGCCGGGACCGCCCGCCTTCTGCACATCGTTTCCCGCGTCCGCGCCCTGCTGCCTCTCTCCGCCCTGCGCAGACTGCTGCGCCGGGCGGGCTGACGCGGTGGCGGCGCCCCGCTTCTCGATCGTCACGCCGGTCTTCGAAACGCCGGCCGACGTCCTGGCGGCGATGCTGAAGTCGGTGGACCGCCAGGGCTTCGCCGACTGGGAGCTCTGCCTGGTCGACGATTGCTCACGGGAGCCGCACGTGCGGGCAATGCTGGAAGGGGCGCAGGCGCGGGATTCGCGAGTTCGGGTGCATTTCCGCGAGGAGAATGGCGGCATCGTCGCCGCCTCCAACGACGCCCTGGCGATGGCCGGCGGCGAGTTCGTCGCCCTGCTCGACCACGACGACGCCCTGCACCCCGACGCGCTCGCCCTTGTCGACGAGGCGCTGCGAACCGAGCCCGAAGCCGACTACGCCTACACCGACGAAGACAAGATCGACCGCGCCGGACGCCACGAGGCCCCCTTCTTCAAGCCCGACTGGTCGCCGGAGCGGATGCGGACGCAGATGTACACCTGCCACCTCAGCGTCCTGCGCCGCGGCCTGGTCGAGGAGGTCGGTGGCTTCGACGCCGAGTTCGAGGGCTCCCAGGACTGGGACCTCGTCCTCAAGGTGACCGAGCGGGCCCGCAAGGTCGTCCACGTCCCCCGCGTCCTCTACCACTGGCGCACCCTGGAGACCTCGGCCGCGGGCGGCGGCGAAGAGGCCAAGCCTTGGGCGTTCGAAGCGGGAACGCGAGCGATCCAGGCCCACTGCGACCGCATCGGCCTGCCCGCCCAGGCCGAGCGCGACGAGGACTGGCCCGGCGTCTATCACCTGCGCCCGCGCCTGCGCCGCCAGCCGCTGGTCAGCATCGTCATCCCCACGGCCGGCGGGTCTCGGGAAGTGCGCTTCGAGGACGTCGTCCTAGTCAGTCACTGCGTGCGCAGCATCGTCGAGAGCTCCACCTACGAGAACTTCGAGATCGTCTGTGTCGCGGACCCGTCCACCGGCGCCGAGACGCTGGCCGAGCTGGAGGAGATCGCCGGCGAGCGGCTGCGGGTGGTCGAGTTCGACGAACCGTTCAACTTCTCGACCAAGATCAACCGCGGCGCCGTCCACGCCGAGGGCGAGCACCTGCTCCTCCTCAACGACGACATGGAGGTGGTGACGCCGGAGTGGATCGAGCGGCTGGTGATGTACTCGGAGGCGCCCGGCGTCGGTGCCGTCGGCGGCCGCCTCAAACTCCAGGACGGTCGTCTCCAGCACGCGGGCATCCTCTTCGAGAACGGCGGCTACCCGGGCCACATCTACCACGGCTTCTCCGGCGACTTCAATGGCTACTCCAACAACGTCCTCGTCGCCCAGAGCTACCTCGCCGTCACCGGAGCCTGCATGATGACCAGCCGGGCGGTCTTCGACGAGGTCGGCGGCTTCAGTCGCACCTTCCCGGTCAACTACAACGACATGGACTACTGCCTGAAGCTGCGCGCCAGCGGTCGCCGCGTCGTCTACGACCCCGACACCGTCCTCTACCACTTCGAGTCCTCGAGTCGCTCGACCGAGGTCGAGGACTGGGAGAAGGATCAGCTGATCGCCCGCTGGCTGCCACAGACGATCACCGACCCTTCGACCAACCCCCAGCTGCGTCACGGCATGCCGCGCTTGAGCACCCCGTTCGCCTGGATGCGACGACGACTACGGCTGGGTTGAGCGCCGGCGCTACGCCGGGTCGCGCCGGTAGTCGCCGCGGCTCAGGGTGCTCTCCAGCCACACGTACAGCACGATGAAGAGGTAGCGGCTGCCCATCTCTTTCATCTTCAGCTTGGCGACGCCGGTGGCGCGGTTGGTCCAGTCGGTGGGGATCACCGCGTAGTCGTGGCCCCGGACGATCGCCTTCAGGGGCATCTCCACGGTCAGGTTGAAGTGCTTGGAGAGGAGCGGCTGGATGGTCTCGATGACCTCGCGCTTGTAGGCCTTGAAGGCGTTGGTGGTGTCGTTGTAGCGGTGCCGGAAGAGGATCCGGATGAACCAGTTGGCGAGGCGGTTGATGGTCAGCTTCAGGCGCGGGTAGTCGTAGACGTTGGCGCCGGGCATGAAGCGGGAGCCGAAGGCGCAGTCCCAGCCTTCCTCGAGCAGGCGGTGGTAGTGGACGAGGTCCTCGGGGTTGTCGGAGGCGTCGGCCATCACGATCGCCACCGCGTCCCCTTTGAAGACGTCGAGGCCGGCCCGGATCGCCATCCCGAAGCCGCGTTCGTAGTGGGAGCGGTGGCAGCGCACTCGCGGGTTCGCCGCCCCGATCGCCTCGACCACCGCTTCGGTCGAGTCCTCGGAGTCGTCGTTGACGACGACGACCTCGTAGTCGATGCCCTCGCGCTCCAGCACCGAGGTGACACCTTCGACCGTTTTCGCGACCGACCCCTCCTCGTTCTGGGCCGGCATCACCACCGAGAGCTTCATGCGGGCGCGGCCGTCCAGCGGTCGAGGTTCTGCTCGTACATCTCCTCGAGGATGTCCTCGACCCCGTAACGGAGCTTGAAGTCCGGGTAGTCGGCTTCGAACGGGCCGAGGTCGGAGATCCACCAGCGGTGGTCGCCGATCCGCGGCTCCTCGCCCATCTCCCAGCTCAACTCCTTGCCGGAGACGCGCTCGCAGACGTCGATCGCCTCCAGCATCGAGCAGTTGGAGAAGCGGCCGCCGCCGATGTTGTAGACCGCGGCCGGCTTCGGAGCCTTGCGGTAGGCGTCGAAGGCGGCGATCAGGTCGGCGCTGTGGATGTTGTCGCGGACCTGCTTGCCCTCGTAGCCGAAGACGGTGTACGGGGTGCCGGTGACCGTGCACTTCATCAGGTAGGCGAGGAAGCCGTGCAGCTTGGCGCCGGCGTGCTGGGGACCGGTCAGGCAGCCGCCGCGGAAGGCGACGGTGGGCATCTCGAAGTAGCGCCCGTACTCCTGGACCAGGAGGTCGGCGGCCGCCTTGGAGACGCCGAACAGCGAGTGGGTCGAGGAGTCGATCGACATGCTCGTGTCGATGCCCTTGTAGTACGGGTGGTCTTCGGGCAGTTCCAGCCGCTTCTCCTGGGAGATCAGCGGCAGCCGGTTGGGGGTGTCGCCGTAGACCTTGTTGGTCGAGCAGAAGACGAAGGGGGCGTCGACGGCGTGGGCGCGGGCCGCCTCGAGCAGGTTGAGGGTGCCGTTGGCGTTGACGCCGAAGTCGGTCTGCGGCTCGCTGGCGGCCCAGTCGTGCGAGGGCTGGGCGGCGGTGTGGATGACCAGCTCGATCTTGCCGGCCTGCTCGCGGAAGATCCGCTCGACGCCCTCGGTGTCGCGGATGTCGACGTTCTCGACCCGGAACTGCTGGTGCTTCTCGACCAGCCGCTCGGTGACGTGGGAGGTCGAGGACTCCGGGCCGAAGAACCGCGCCCGCATGTCGTTCTCGATGCCGATCACGTCGAAGCCCTCGGCGATGAAGTGCTCGACGGCCTCAGAGCCGATCAGGCCCCCGGAGCCCGTGATGATCGCAACCGGCATTCGCTTACTCCCTTCCCCCCGCGGGGGTGTCGATGTTGAGCGCCTGGCGGCGGCTCGGAGAGCGCGAAGGGTATCGACAAGGGCGCCCGGAGCGGCGCCGCTCCTCCAGGTCAAAGCCTTGGATGCTCAAATACTTCTGCGGATACTTAGTGCCCCTATAGGGGCCATAACTTTCCGCGGAAGTTCTTGATCGGCTGAATCCGCCCCTAGACCTCGAGCGCTTCGGCGATCCGCTGCTCGTCGGCCGCGATCCACTCGTGGATATCGGCCAGCACCTGCTCGGCGCCGCGGCGCGGGCGCCACTCGTCCAGGCCGAAGAGCTTGGTGCAGTCGGAGAGGTAGACGGGCACGTCGCCCTGGCGGGTCTCCAGCTCCGGCTCGATCGGGACCTCGTTGCCGGTCAGGCGCCGGCAGATCGCGGTCGTCTCGCGCAGCGAGAGGCTGCACTCGCGGCCGCCGCCGACGTTGACGGTGCGCCCGTCCCACTCCTCCGGGGCGAGCAGTTGGCGCTCGACCAGGTCGACCAGGTCCTCGACGTGGAGCAGGTCGCGGACCTGCTTGCCCTCGCCGCCGAAGCCGATGTACTTGAGCGGGTTGCGGAAGTGGTGGGCCAGCATCCAGTGCGTGAAGACGCCCTGGTCGACCTTGCCCATCTGCCAGGGGCCGGCGATGACGCCGCAGCGGTCGATCACCGCCGGGACGCCGAGCCCCTCGCGGAACTCCTCGATCAAGAGCTCGGCGGCCAGCTTGGTGGCGCCGTAGAGGGTGCGGGCGCCCTCGAGCGGGAACCGCTCGGAGATCCCGGCCGGGGAGACCCCCGGCACCGCCTGCTCGGCGGCGATCTCGAAGCGGGTCTCGGCCTCCTCCAGCGCCAGCTCCACCTGCGGCGCCACCGGGTAGACGCGGCTGGTCGAGAGGAAGACGAAGAAGGCGCCATCGCGGCGGGCCAGCTCGAGGCAGTTGTAGGCGCCGGTGAGGTTGGTGTGGAGCAGGTAGGAGGTGTCGCCGTCGACGCCGCTCATCACCGAGGGCTCGGCCGAGCACTCGATCAGCGCGGTCAGCTCCGGCAGCGCCTGCAGGTCGGCCGGCTCGCGGACGTCGCCCTTGACGAACTCGACCCCGGCCGCCTCCAGCCGCGGCAGGTTCAGCGCCGAGCCGCGCCGGTAGAGGTTGTCGAGCGCGAGGACGTCCCACTCGGGGTGGCGCCGGGCGAGGGAGACGGCGAGGTTGGAGCCGACGAAGCCGGCGCCGCCGGTGATGAGAAGACGGGTCATGGCGTCGCATCCTCCCCGATTCCGCTCTCCGGCAACGCTCCGACGCCCGGGTCGGCGTAGGAGGCGACGTCCGAGCACGGCACCTGCACGCCGAACGGTTCCGGCGCGGTGGCGATCCCGGCGAGTTCTTCGCCCTGGGAGACGCACTTGTTGGCGGCCGCCCGCAGCGCCTCGTCCCAGGGTGGCCCGCCGCGACCGTCGCCGCTCATGTCGAAGGAGACGGCGACCGCGAGCAGGATCACGCCCACGGCGGGAGCGGCCAGCCACCAGCGCCAGGCCCGCCCCTGCCGCCGGATCGCCCCATCGAGGACGACGACGAGGGCGCTCAACATCAGCAGCGCCGGAACCATCACGTAGCGGCTCGCGGTGCCGCCGGAGTCGCCGATCGACCAGAAGATGTTGTCGGCGACGGTCCGCTGGTAGACGGAGACGAAGAACATCAGCGCCGAGGTCGGGATCGCCACGGCGGCGAACCAGCGCCCGCCGGGGGTCGTGCGCCAGAGGCCGACCAGGAGGGCGATGAGGAGGGCGATGCAGAAGAGGGTGAGAAAGGTCCAGCCGAAGTGCTCCCAGAGGTTGCCGCCGAGGCGCTCGCCGAAGATGCCGCTGTCGACGACCCGCTGCAGGTAGGCGGTCCAGATGTTGGAGGTCCACAGGCCGGGGTCCTGCTGCTGGCCGAGCACCACCGGGACCTGGACGGCGGCGCCGACGGCGTAGCCGCCGACCAGGATCGCGTCGCGCTTGTTGGCGGCGGTCACCGCGCGCAGGGCGGCGAGCGGGAGGAAGAACCAGACGCCGGGGGTGCTGAGGCCGGTGGCGAGCAGGAAGAGCCCGGCGAGGATTGCGGCGGAGAGGCCGCGGGGGCGGAAGAAGAGCAGCCAGAAGGCCGCCACCAGCATGAACCAGGGCGCGTAGGCGGCCGAGTTGAGCGTCTCCTGCCCGGCCGTCGCCGCCAGCACGGTGGCGATCGCGAGGGCGCCGCGCAGATAGGGGTCGCGGATGTGGCCGGCGCTCGCGAACCAGACGGCAAGGCCGCTGAGGGCCGCCACCAACGCCGAGACGATCGAGATCGTCGCCGCCGCCTGCTGCAGGGGAACCGCGGCTCCCGCCTCGCCGATCAGGCGCGGGACGAGCACCAGGTAGCCGGCGTAGGGCGAGAAGAGAGCGTCCCAGAAGCCCTGGCTCAACGCCGCCTGCAGGTAGATCGGCCCGTCCTCGGCCCAGACCGTGTTGAGCGAGGTCGACAGGCCCAGCCGCAGCAGGCTCAGGACCGTGGCCAGGGCGAGCAGCGCGACGATCAGGATTGCCGCTTCCAGCCGGCCGAACGAGCGGCTGGGGTCGCCCGCCGGGAACAGCGACCGCGAGAGCGCGCCGCGCAGCCGCGACAGCGCGGCTGCGGGCCGCGATGCCGGCGGCGGCATCCGCGGCTCCTGGGAGGCGGTCTGGGTCGGATCGGCGGGCATCTCAGCTCGGCTGGCGGGCCGCGACAGTATGGGCCGCGCCGGTCGCCAGAGGCGTTGGCGGCTCGCCGGGTTCGCCGCTGCCGCGAAAGGTGACGAACGCCAGCGCCGCCAGGCTCGCCGCCGCCAGCAGCGCCGTCAGCGGCGAGTAGCTGGTCCCCGGGGGCGGTTCCAGGGAGGGCGTGTAGAGAGCGAGGACGAACAGCACGTTGAGGCCGACCACCAGCGCCGCCAGCCGCGGGTAGCAGGCGCGCAGGCCGGCCACGCAGCCGACCACCCCGAGCAGCGGCACGGCGAGGCTGCCGACGTGGATCGTCGCCCGCGAGTCCGGGGTCCCGAACAGCAGCAGGCCCCAGCAGACGCAGGCGATCGCGAAGAAGGCGAAGCAGATCAGGGCGAAGCGCCAGTCGGCCTCCTCGCGCGGGGAGCCGCGCAGGCGGGCGACGAGCATCGCCACCGGCGCGACCAGCAGCAGACCGAGGAACGGCAGCAGCGAGAAGAAGCGCACCGCGCGCACCTTCGCCGCCGCCACGCCCGGCTTGCCTTCATCGAGCCCGTCGACTGCCCCTTCGTATTCCCACTTGGTCCGCGGCCAGCCGGCGATTTCCCCGAAGTTGTCCTCCTTGAGGTCGAGGGCGCCGTCGAGGCCGACCTCGCTGTAGCCGTCCTCGATCGCCTCCAGGGTGCCCTTCGAGGTGAGTTCCGTTTCGCCGCCCAGCTGCCACTTGAGCAGGCGGTTGCCCGGCGGGTCGGCGTATTTCTGGTACGCGGTCCAGGGCGCCATCAGGACCAGGCCGGCGAGGGCGGCGACGCCGATCCAGCGCCAGCTGGGCAGGCCCCGCAGGACGGCCAGCAGGGCGAGCGGGATGACCCCGAAGATGCTGGAGCCGTGGGAGAGCATCGCCAGGGCCAGCAATCCCCCGACCAGGGCGGCGATCCGCAGGTCGAGGCGGCTGCGAGCCCAGGCCGGCGAGATCACGATCGCCAGCGCCGCCAGCAGGAAGGCGGCGGCGATCAGCTTCGGCCAGACGAAGAAGCCGTGAACGATCGCGATGTCGCAGAGCATCGCCGCGAAGATCGCCAGGGCGCGGGTGAACGGTCGCAGCCGGGCCGCCACCAGCACCGCCCACATCCCGACGATCCAGAGCGACTGGACGATCACCGTGAGGATCTCGTAGTGCAGGCCGCCGGGGGTGTCGAAGAAGCCGCGCTGGGCGAGCACGTAGCCGACCTGCAGCGGCGGGCGGTCGCTCATCAGCCAGTCGGGCGGGTAGGCCGGCGGCGGGTTCTGGTGGCCGTGGGTCGAGAACCATTCCGCGAAGTAGCGCGGGATGTCGTTGTCGGACGGCAGCTGGAAGGAGAACCGCAGCGCCGACATCGGGATCGGGTTGTCGGTGCCGCCGTGCAGGAAGCCGAGGAAGACGACGAAGCAGCTGCCCAGCACCCAGAGCGCCAGCGGCGGCAGCAGCTGGCGCAGCACCGCGCGATCGAGGCCGCCCTGGCGCCAGAGCAGGACGATCGCCAGCGCCGATCCGAAGAAGAGCAGGAAGCTCCAGGTCTGGCCGACCGTCGAGGCCGCGTAGTAGGCCCAGAACGCGGCGAAGGCGGTGGCGCCGGAGGCGAGCAGGGCGATCCCGAGCAGGATCGGCACCTCCTTGACCCCGCGCCGCACCCCGTAGAGGGCGGCGGCGACGCCGGGGGTGCCGATCAGGAGCAGGTGGGCGGCGAGGCCGGCGACCAGCTCGGCGTTGGCCTTCACGGCTGGCGCTCCGCGGTCAGCTCCTCGATGTTGGCGAGCGAGACCGCCCGCGTCTGCGAGAACAGCACGAAGAGGCTGACGAAGTTGCCGAGCGCGACCAGGGAGACGATCAGCGCCCCGAGGGCGATGTAGCTGGTCCAGCCGGGGATCGAGGAGCTGGTGAAGATTTTCAGCGCCACCACCACCGCGGCGAGGACGGCGCCGAGGACGCCGAAGAAGACGAAGGCGCCGAGGGCGCGGATCGCGATCCGGTCGGTGAACGGCATCAGCATCCGCAGGCCGTGCATGGCGAGCTTGCCGTAGGTCATCTTCGAGCGGCCCTCGTAGCGTTCGCCGCGCTCGCAGGGCACGTACTCGACCGGCAGGTCGAGGGCGAGGATCGCCGAGGAGTAGGAGAGGTCGAAGGTCGGGTGCAGGAGCGCCCGCTTGGCGATCGTCCCCGGCAGCACCGCGAAGTTGCCCGAGCGCACGGTGGCCCCGGTCAGGGAGCGGAACAGCAGGCGGAAGCCGCGGTAGAGGACCTTGAAGCCGAGCGACTCGCGGCGTTTGGTCCGCAGCGCCAGCACCACCTTGCGCTCGGCCGCCGGCTTCGAGGCGAGCGGCTCGAGCAGCCGCGGCAGGTCCTCGGGCCGGTCCTCCCCGTCGGCGTCGAGGGTGACGACGGCGTCCTCGTCGGCGACCCGCGGCAGGGTCTTGCGCAGCGCGTAGACCAGCGCCCGCTGGTGGCCGAGGTTGAAGGGAGGCTGGAGGACGGTGACGTCACCGAGCTCGTGCAACGAGGCGACCTCGGGGTCCTGCCCTGCCGTGTCGTCGATGACCACGAAGCGGACCGGCCCCGGCGGCGTCGCCGCCGACCCGGCCAGCTCCTCGAGCAGCCGCTCGCGGAGAATCCGGAAGGAGCGGACGTCGCGGTAGACCGGGGTGAAGATCCAGGTGCTCACGAGGCGGCCCCGGGGCGCCGCAGCAGTTCGTAGTCGCCGAACGTCGCGACCGGGACGAAGCCGCTTTCCAGGTACTGGGTCAGCGGCCCCGGCGATTCGCCCCAGCCGGACGCCAGGGCCCGGTTGCGGAGCAGGCAGAGGCCCGGGATGCCGCGCACGTCGGCGACCACCTGGCTCTGGCGGCCGTCGTCGAACAGGGTCTCCCAGCCGGTCGCGGTGAAACTGGGCGGTTCCCGCTCCGACCAGAGGTAGAAGCTGTTCATCCCCGGGAGCATGACCAGGGCCGGGCAGTTGCGGTCGATCGAGGCGGTGATCTCGCCGTAGAGCTGGGCTTCTTCTTCGCCGACGTGGATCTCCTCGGCGCCGGGCAGGTTCAGCGAGAAGCCCCCGTCGTAGCCGGCCGGAGCGTCGCGGAGCGGTTCGCGCAGGTAGGCGTTGCCGACGAACCAGAGCAGCACGACCGCGGCGACGGCGCCGAAGCCGGCGAGGGCACGGCGGTCGGCACCGGCCGGCACAACCGCGCCGAGGCCGCGCACCCCGTTGGCGACGCAGAGCGCCCCGACCGGGATCAGCAGGAAGGCCGAGAGCAGCGTCTGGCTGCCCGCCACCGGGTAACCGTGCAACGCCTGCAGGACCGCGAGCGGAGGCAGCAGCAGCGCCGCGAAGGAGACCGCCGGCCGCTCGGCAGGCTGGGCAAGCAGGGCGACCCAGGCGAACGGCAGCATGCTCAACTGGAAGCCGGCGATCGTGCCGGCGTCGAACGGCAGCGCCTTACCGGAGACCGAGAGCGCGATGCCGACGCCGGTGCCGATGCTGAACAGCGAGGTCGCCGCGACCCAGCCGGACCCGGCCTCGCCGTCGCGGCGGCGGCTCGCGTACCAGTAGGCGGCCGCGGCCCCGAGCGCCAGCAGGTTCAGCGCGTAGAAGCGCCGCGAGATGTGCATCGGGATAGTGAAGGCGTCGGCCTGGCGCAGCGGCTGGCGAATCACGCCCTCGACGAGGCCGTCGAGGCTGGTCCCGGCGGCGACGATCGTCATGCAGGAGAGCACGAAGACGAGGGCGAAGCCGCCCAGAAGCCAGCCGAGCTCCTGATTCGGCCGCTGGCGCTGCTCGCGGGCGCGCAGGGCGATCGCCACCGAGAGCGCCGCCAGGCCGACGTGGATCGCGTAGTGACGCGCCCAGCCTTCGCCGAACTTGCCGATCATCAGCAATACGGGGAGCGCCACGAAGGCGAGCTCGGCCAGCGGCCGCAGCCAGCGCCGCGAAGAGAGTGCCGGGTAGCTGAGGACGCAGACGAAGGCGACCGAGACGATCGCGAAGGCGCCGACGTTGATCTTGACCAGCAGCAGGGCGGCGAGCAGGCCGCCGAGACCGGCCGCCGCGTAGGGCGAGAACCGCTCCCGGAGCAGGCAGGAGACTGCGACGATCGCCGCCAGCAGCAGGGCGATGATCCCGACCGGGTGCATCGGCTCGTTGGTGAGCACGCCGAGCGCCGTGAAGACCAGCGCCTGCGTGGCCAGCCCGAGCAGCAGGCTGCCGGAGATCCGCATCGTCGCCGCCCCGAGCGCGAGGCTGGATAGGACCCAGGCGACCAGCGTCGCGGTGCGGCCGGAGTCGTGGGTGACCGCGATCCCGAAGGTCGAGAAGATGCCGCCCCAGAACTCGTAGTAGAAGGGTCCGTACTGGGTGAAGACGCGGTCGTAGAGGTCGCCGTGGTTCACGAACCCCTTCAGGGCGACCAGCATGTAGCCCTCGTCGTCGTAGTTGGCGAAGCCGCTGAACATCCGCGGCTGGGCGATCAGGACCGTGGCAAGGGTGACGGCGGCGAAGGCGACGGCGGCGACGCCGAGGCGCACCCGCGGTTGCGCCCAGAGCGCCGCCGCCCGCTGGGCCGAGGTCACGGCCAGCCCCCTATGGACGCGCGCGGCCGCCGGTGAGGCGGATGAAGGCGTGCCAGGAGGGCTTCGGGCGGAAGCCAGCGCCGGCGCGGAAGAGGCCGACCGAATCGCAGAAGGTGCAGGATTCCGGCAGGTCCTTCCAGGAGAACCAGTAGACCTGCTTGAGGTTGAGACGGGCCCGGTTGGTCATCAGGTAGCCGTAGGAGGCCTTCAGCTGCTTGACCTGTCCCCGGATCCCCTGCTCGAAGGCGACCTGCTTGAAGTTGTTCTCCGAGCCCCAGCCCATCTCCGTGATGTAGAGGGGCACCCGGTCTTTGTTCTCGACCGTGACTCCGCGCAGCCCCTCGACCAGTTCTTCGAGCGTTTCCGCGTCGACGGCGTAGGGGTGCAGGGCGACCCCGTCGAAGAGGCTCTTGATCCCGGGCACCCGGTAGAGCCGTTCCATGAACTTCGTCGCCGGCATGCCCCGCCTGCCGCGCGCGGTCGGTTCCCCGAACAGGCCGGTGAGGACGATCCGGGCGCCCGGATCCACCGCTTTGATCGCCGGGGCCGAGATCTTCAGCAGCCGCGCGTAGCGCGTCGGCGACACCGGGAAGGCGAAGTAGAAGAAGTTGGCCTCGTTCCAGATCTGCCATTTGCGGATCGGCAGCGGCCGCGTGATCGCCGGCTCGTACTGGATCACCCCGGGCGAGTACTCCCGCCAGAATTCTCCGCCGGGCCCGTAGCGCCTGACCGCAGCGCCGAGGAATGCGGCCCAAGCCCGGCGGGCCCGCCCGCTGTCGACCGGCAGTCGCGTTTCCTTGCCGATCCACCTCGGGCTGGAGTAGACGAAGGGCAGCACCCGCAGCCCGTGGCGGGCGGCGACGGCGACGACCTGGTCCATCGCGCCCCAGTCGTAGGGAGCGTTGTGGGTCGGCTGGACGCCGCCCCAGGAGAGCGGCCAGCGCACCACTTCGATCCCGCCGGCCTTCATGTAGGCGGCGTCCCTGTCGGTCAGCATCGTCTGCGGCCCGATCCCGAAGAACTCCCGCGGCGGCTTGGGCGGCTTCGGGGTCAGCGGCGGCGCCATCGCGGAGCCGGACTGGGCGACGAAGCCGACGAAGACGACGGCAATCAGGGCGGCGGCGAACAGGGAGATGAGGGGGCGGCGGCTCATCGAGCAGGGAAAGGTAGCGGTCGGGTCAACCTCTAACACGGCTGAAGCCCGCATGGAGCGAACTTGTCATCGCCGCGTCAGTAGGTCCCGCCGAGCTTGCGATGGTCCCAGGTAGCCGTCCGCACCGCCCGAAACCGGATCGCCACCCGCTTCGGAGCCTGCGCTTCCAGGGCCGCCTTGGCGTCGCCCTCGACGGCCGATATCCCCTCCGCGTAGCGCACGGTCAGCTCTTCGGCGAAGCCGATCACGGTCTCGAAGTCGCGGTGGATCTCCGCCTCCGCCTCGACCATCGCCCCGCGCAGCTCCCCGTACTCGCGGCCGGTCTCGACCAGCACCGTCGCCCGCGGGTCGCGTTCGAGGTTGCGCACCTTCTGCGACTTCGCGTAGGTCCAGATCCAGACCTCGCCCTCACGGGGCACGAACCAGAGCGGCATCGAGTGCGGCCAGCCCCGCGACCCGAGGCTGGAGACGACGGCGATCCGCTCGCCCTCGAGCAGCTCCCGCAGCTCCGCGTGGTTGAGCGTGATCTGGTCCCTGCGGCTCATCCGGCCGCTGACTCTAACTTGGCGAACGCGCGACGGTAGGCGGTCGGGGTGGTCGCGGTTGCGCGGCGAAAATGGTCCCGCAGCGAGGCGGCGGTGCCGAAGCCGCAGCGCCAGGCGATCGTCTCGACCGGCAGGTCGGACTCCTCGAGCAGCCGCCGCGACTCGAGCACGCGCTGGCCGAGCAGCCACTGCAGCGGCGTCGTCCCGGTCTCCTCGCGGAAGCGGCGGGCGAACGTGCGGGGGCTGACCCCGGCATGGGACGCCATCGCGGCGACGTCGAGCGGCTCGTCGAGTCGCTCGGCGGCCCAGCGCCGGGTCGGCTCCAGCGAGCCGGGTGCCGGCGGCGGCCGCTCGATGAACTGGGCCTGGCCGCCGTCGCGGTGCGGCGGCGCCACCATGTGGCGGGCGACCCGTTCGCCGCAGGCGGCGCCGTGGTCCTTGCGGATCGCGTGCAGGCTGAGGTCGATCCCGGCGCTGAGGCCGGCCGAGGTCATCACCGCGCCTTCGTCGACGAACAGCACCGCCGGGTCGACCGTGACGGTCGGGAAGCGGCGGGCCAGCTCGTCCGCCCAGGCCCAGTGCGTGGCGGCGCGGCGGCCGTCGAGCAGACCGGCGTGGGCGAACGCGAAGGCGCCGGTGCAGACCGAGAGGACCCGGGCCCCCCGCGCTGCGGCGCGCCGCAGCGCCGCCAGCGCCGGCTCCGGCGGCGGCGCCAGGATCCCCGCGTAGCCGGGGACGACGACGGTCCCGGCGCTCGCCAGCGCCCGCAGGCCCGCCTCCGGGGCGATCGCGAAGCCGCTGGTCGTGCGCACCGGGCCGCCGTCGACGGAGCAGGTCGAGAACGCGTAGTGAGGCGAGCCGTCCGCGGCGGCGGCGAGCCCGAAAGCCTGGGCCGGCGCGGTCAGGTCGAAGGCGACCATCCCGTCGAGGCAAAGGCCGACGACCCGGTGCCGTCGCTTGCTGCCACGCTCGCCGCCCATGGCAGAAATCTAGCGGACATTGGCAATCCTGCCACTGGCGAGCGCCGCCCCGTGCCGGCACCATGGTCGGCATGGATATCGCGATCTTGCTCTATGACCGGATGGCCGTCCTCGACGCGGCCGGACCCTACGAAGTGATGCGCAACGTGCCCGGCTGGGACGTGCGCTTCGTCGCCAAGCAGCCCGGCGAGGTGCGCTGCGAAGGCGGCCTCGGCCTCCTCGCCGACGGCTACCTCGGCGACGCCGAAGAGCCCGACGTCGTGCTCGTCCCGGGCGGGATCGGCAGCCGCGCCCTGATGCACGACGAGGAGGTCCTGGAGTGGCTGCGCGGCGTCGACCGCCAGACCAAATGGACCACCTCGGTCTGCACCGGCTCGCTGATCCTCGGCGCCGCCGGCCTGCTCGACGGCAAGCGGGCGACCTCGAACTGGTTGCTGCTCGACGCGGTCGAGCGCTTCGGCGCCGACCCGGTCGGGGGCCGCTGGGTGATGGACGGCAAGCTCGTCACCGCCGCCGGGGTCACCGCCGGCATCGACATGGCACTGCACCTGGTCTCGGTCGAGGTCGGCCCGGAGGTCGCCCAGGCGGTCCAGCTCGGCATCGAGTACGACCCCGACCCGCCCTTCGACAGCGGCTCGCCCGAGAAGGCGCCACCGGAGATCGTCGAGGTCGTCACCGCCGTCACCGAGGCCGCCGGCGGCCTCTCGCTCGAGCCGATCTGAGCGCCCGGCCGGGCGGCGCTCAACGCGCGAACGAGACGAAGGCGTGCCAGGCCGGCTTCGGCCGGAACTTGGCGCCGGCCCGGAACATCCCGGTCGAGTCGCAGAACGAGCAGGAGCCGGGCATGTCCTTCCAGGTGAACCAGTCGACCTGCCGCAGCTTCAGGCGGCCGCGGTTGCCCAGCAGGTACCGGTAGGCGGCGCGCAGTTCGCGGGCCTGGCCCCGCTTGCCGACCTCGAAAGAGATCGGGCTGTTGGCCTGCGAGCCCCAGCCGACCTCGGTCAGGAAGAGGCCGCTGCGGCGGTCGCCGTTGCGGACCATCACCTGCCGCGCTTCTTCGACGATCCGCCGCAGCTCCGCCGCGTCGGCGGCGTAGGGGTGCACGGCGACGGCGTCGAAGTTGGCCTTGACGCCGCGCACGCGGTAGAGCCGTTCGAGGAACTCGACCGCGTCCATCGCCCGCGGCGGGCCCTGGCGCGGCTCGCCGAAGAGGCCGCCGAGGACGAGGTCGCCGCGCCGGTCGCCGCGGTTGATCGCCGGCCGGGAGACGGCGAGCAGCCGCGCGTAGCGCTGCGGCGAGGCGGGGCGCGTGAAGTAGAAGAAGTTCTCCTCGTTCCAGATCTGCCAGTTGCGGATCGGCAGCCGCGGCAACGGTTCGTCGCTGCCCGGCCCGTGCTCGGCCCAGAAGGTCCCGGTGCGCCCGTAGCGCGCGACGATCGCGGTCACGAATTCGCCCCAGGCCCGGCGCTGGCGGGCGTTGTCGACCGGCAGCCGGCGCCAGTCGCCGGAGATCCAGCGCGGCGTCGAGTAGAGGAACGGCAGCACTTCGATCCGCTCGCGGGCGGCGCCCGCCACCGTCGCGTCGAGGCCGGCCCATTCGAACTCGCTGTTCGCCTTCGGTTTGGTGGCGCTCCAGGAGACGGGCACCCGGACCGTGTCGACGCCGCCAGCCCGCATCCGGCTGAAGTCACCCGGCTCCAAGGTCGTCTGCGGGACGATCCCGAAGAAACCGCGCGGCAGCGCCTGGGCGGCGGCCGGGACGACGAGGACCGCCAAGGCGGCGAGGACGAGTGCGAGCGTGAGGCGACTGGATTTCATGCCCACACGAACCCGGCCACCGGGCTCAAGTCGCGCTCGGCACGAGCTCCAGCTCCCGCCAGGGGCCCTCGCCGCGCATCGGCTGGGTGCGGCCGTCGAGCCAGTCGGGCTGGAGGTCGTCGTAATGGGGGCTGGCCGGGTGGCCGGACTGGCCGGTGAACATCTGCCAGCGCGAGCGGTCGGGGTCGGTCGGGTCGGCGACCATCCGCCAGCTCGGCGCCCAGACCGCCCGGTAGGGGTCATTCGGGTCGTAGGCGATCTGGCTGACCGTCTCCTGGGCGCCGCCCGCCCGCAGCCGCCGGTTCAGCAGCCGCCGCAGCAGCCCGTTGGCCTCGCCAAGCGGGTGCGGGAACTCCATCTCGTGGACCCGGCCCCAGCGCCAGCCCTCCGGGTCGGGCCCGAAGCGGTCGCCGAGATCGTCGAGTGCGCCGGCCAGCGCCTCCAGGACCAGCTCCTCCCAGGGCCGCCCGATCAGCTCCTCGTCGCCCTCCTCCCAGAGCTTCATCAGGTGCGAGTGCCAGCGCCACGGCGAGGTCGTGTGCGGGGTGAAGCCGTTGTCGGCGCGGTCGAGGTAGCGCTCGCAGAGGTCACGGTCGCCGATCGCGGCCCGCGCCACCTCGCGGGCGAGGCGGAGGATGAAGGCCTGGTAGATCGTCCCGGCGATCGTCTCCGGGTCGAGCCGGCCGTCCCAGCTGCGCAGCCGCTCCAAGGCGCTGATCTCCCGCTGGCCGCGCGGGTGCAGCTTGCCGAGGCGGCGCGCCGCCTCGATCCCCGGCAGCGAGAGGTCGTCGGACTGCATCGCCTCGAAGCCCTCGACGTCGTGCTCGTCGCTCTCCCCCAGCAGCTGCTCGATCCGCTTGGCGCGGAAGCCGTCGAGCCACTCGCTGGTGATGTGGTGCGGGTAGGAGTCGCCGACGATCGGGTTGTTGGCGGTGACCAGGTAGCCGCTCTCGGGGTCGACCGTCTCCGGCATCTCCGCGTAGGGGAGCGTCCCCTCCCACTCGTACTCGCCGGTCCAGCCCGGCTTCGGCAGGTCGGGGCAGCCGCCGCGGCGGCGCGGCAGGCGGCCGATCAGCTTGTACCCGATCGAGCCGTGTCGGTCGGCCCAGATCAGGTTCGAGGCGGGAGCGGTGTGGCCCTCGAGCTTGGCAACCAGCTCCGGCCCGGAGGAGATCTCCAGCAGCTCGAACATCCCCGCGAAGGCGGTCGGTTCGCGCAGCGCCAGCCAGGAGAGGGCCAGGGGCTCGGCCTCGTCGGCGCCGAGCGCCTCGTTGACGATCGGGCCGTGATGGGTGAGGCGGACGTCCATCGCCTCCGGCTGGGCGCGGCCCTTGACCGGGATCTCCTCGCGGAGGATCTCAAGCGGCCGCCACTCGTCCTCGAACAGGTAGCGGTCGCCCTCGACCCGCTCGACGAAGAGGTCCTCGACGTCGGCCATGACGTTGGTGAAGGTCCAGCAGACGTCGTCGTTCTGGCCCATGTAGACGCCCGGCATCCCCGGCATCGAGGCGCCGCGGACGGTGCGGCCGCCGTGGCTGAGGCCGACCTGGTACCAGATGCCCGGCATGCTCGGGGGCAGGTGCGGGTCGCCGGCGATCAGCGGCGAGCCGGTGGCGCTGAGCTTGCCGCTGACCGCCCAGTTGTTGGAGCCGCTCGCCTCGGCGGCGAGGCCGAGCGAGCGCCGCACCGAGTCGATCTGCTCGACGATCGCCAGCCCGTCGCCGGACCAGGCTTCCTGGGTGACGACCGGGTTGTCGGCCGGGTAGGTGGGGTCGAGCTTGGCGGTCAGCTCCGCGCCCAGCGTCCGCACCATGTCGGCCCGCAGCAGCTCCCGCTCCCAGTTGGTCGAGAGCCCGAAGGCGAGCAGCTTGCCGAGGCTGAGGATGTCGACCGGCTGCCAGGGCTCGAAACGCAGCCGCAGCAGCTGCATCTCGAACGGCGGCGCCGTGGCGTTGGCCGCCGCCGCGTTGACGCCGGCGCAGAAGCGCTCCAGCGGCGCCCGCAGGCGCGGGTCGAGCGCCGCCTCCTCGGCTTCGGCGACGCGGCGGATGCCGAGCGTGCGGATCAGCCGGTCGATCGGCAACCCCTCCGGCCCGGCCATCTCGGCGACCAGGCCGCGGACGACGCGGCGGTAGAAGTCCATCTGCCAGAGCCGGTCCTGGCCGTGCGCGAAGCCCTGGGCGAAGTAGAGGTCGCGGGCGGCGTCGGCCTCGATGTGGGGAACCCCCCAGCGGTCGCGCCGCACCCGCACGCTCCCCTCCAGCCCCTCCAGCTCAACCGTCCCCTCTTCCCGGGGCAGTGGCCGCCGCGCCAGCCAGTGCCAGGCCGCCGCCGTGGTCGCCGCGGCGATCCCGGTCCCGGCGGCGCCGGCGAACAGCCCGGCCCGCGCCACCCCGCGTTTGCTCAACCGCCCCATAGCGAGAGTGTTTATCACTTGGCTGCCCAGCCAGGACATCAGTTGAGCGCAGCGGTCTCGACCGGCCTGCGCGAATCGGAAACTGAGGGCCGGGCGACCAGTCAGAATCGACTGCGGAACATTTAGGCCCCTATAGGGGCCGGAAAGTTCCGCAGAAAACTTTCAGCGGGGGTGCGCCGCGAGCTTCGCCCAGCCTCCTTAGGCGATCAGGTCGCCGGGCAGCCGCCCCTCTTCCTCGAGCTTCTCGAGATGGGCGTCCATCGCCATCGCCGCCATCGGCAGCAGCTCGACCGGGACGTCGGCCCAGACCTCGGCGAGCAGGGCGGCGCGGGAGCGCTCGCCGCGGTCGAGGGCGGCGAGCAAGCGGCCCTCGCGCATCTCCCGGTGCTCGAGGTATTCGGCCAGCTTCGCGGCCGGGTCGGCGATCCAGGGGCCGTGGCCGGGGGCGATCAGGTCGATCTCCTCCGCCTGGAGGAGACGCAGAGAGCTCATGTAGGCGTTGAGGGCGCCGCCGCCCGGCGGCACGATCGTCGAGCCGAGCCCCAGCACCAGGTCGCCGCTGAAGCAGACGCCGTCCTCGGCGAGGAAGCAGACGTGGTCGGCGGCGTGGCCGGGGGTGGCGAGCACGCGCAAGCCGCCGAGAACCTCTCCCCCGCTCGGCGCCACCACCTCGGCCCCGAGCTCCTCGGCGCCGCCGACGTGGTCGGCGTGCGAGTGGGTGAGCAGGACCAGGCCGATCCCGCCGCGCTCGGCGGCGGCCGCCCGGATCGCGCCGAGGTGCGCCTCGTCCTCCACCCCCGGGTCGATCACCACGCAGGGGTCGCTGCCGACCACGTAGGTGTTGGTCCCTTCCAGCGTCATCGGCCCCGGGTTGGGCGCGACGATCTTCAACACGTCCGGGTGACCCGGCGCGAGGTTCAGCCGGAAACCTCTTTGGCGATCGCCTCGCGGGCGTCGGCGGGCTCGAGCACGACCAGGTCGCCGGCGCCGCGGAGGATCTCCCGGACCAGCCACGGCTTGCCGGCGTAGGGGAGCTCGACGACGACGGCACCGTCGGCCAGCTCCTCGACCACGGTCCGCTCCTCGCGCAGCCAGCGCGCCCGCTCCGGCGAGACCCAGACGCGGGCGACGTCGGCGGTCGGCACCTCGCCGTGGGTCATCCAGCCCTCGACCCCGGCCAGCTCCTCGACCTCGGGACGGGGCTCGAACGCCTGCTTGGAGAGCTTCGCCTCTTTGATCCGGTCCAGCTTGAAGTGGCGCATGCCGTTGCGGCCGCGGTCGTAGCTGGCGACGTACCAGCCCTCCGAGCCGTTCTGGAGGCGGTAGGGCTCGATCTCGCGGTCGGTGAACTGGTCCTCGTTCTCCTTGTAGTACTTGATCTCGAGCACCTTGCTGGCGGCGATCGCGTCGTTGACGAGCCGCGCCACGGCGGCGTCGCCGCCGCCCGCCGAGGCGATCTCGAGGCCCTCCTCGGAGGGGTCGTGGCCGAGCGCGGCGACGATCTTCTCGCGCGCCTTCTGCAGGTCGGTCTGCGGCAGGTGGTCGCCGAACAGGTCGATCGCCGCGATCAGCGCCTTTGCCTCCAGCGGCAGCAGCCGGGCGGGGCGGGCGAAGTTGTCGCCGTAGGGCTCGGAGTCGACCTCGATCTCGTCGCCTACGTATTCGGCGTAGAGAACGTAGGTGCCGCCCCCGAAGTTGACGACGTTGAGCAGCTCGACGTCCTCGCGCAGCTCCTCGTCGGTCAGTTCGAGGCGGCTGCGCAGGTCGGCGACCTCGAGCCGCTCGCCGCGTTTGGCCGCTTCGATCAGCAGCCCCGCCAGGGTGACCAGGCGGGCGAAGCGCTCGGGGCGGATCGCCGCCTCGCCGCGGCCGTTGGAACGGGGACGGCGGGCCGCCTCGCGCAGGGGCCGGTCGACGATCTCGGCCGCCTCGAAGCCGTTCTCGTGGCGGTTGCGGAGCAGCGCCAGCCGCGCCTCGGTCTCCTCGCGCAGGTCGGCGGGCTCCAGCACCTCGGCGTTCTGGCGCCAGCGCAGCACCCAGGCGATCAGCTCGCGGACCGAGGCGTAGCTGGTCTCGAAGACCTGGCCCTTGCCGGGGGCGTTGTCGGCCTTGACGGCCGGGCGCAGCTCGCCGAACTCGCCGAAGTCGCGCTCGATCAGCCAGGCGATCCGCTCGCGGACGAAGATCTTCGCCGTCCCCTGGGTCTCGCCCAGCTGCCAGTCGGCGCGGCTGCCGTAGTCGCGGCGGTCGAAGTCCTCGGGCGGCGAGAAGTCGTGCTCGGCCTTGGAGGCGTAGCCGACCTTGCCCTGGATCCGCGAGAGCCGGAAGACCCGCACGGCATCGCGCTCGTGCGCATGCCCGATCAAGTAGAACTGGCCGCCGCGGAAGACCAGGTGGTACGGGTCGACCTTGCGCTTCTCTTCCTCGCCCCGCTCCATCGTGAAGTAGGTGAACTCGATCGTCTTGCGGCGACTGATCGCGGTCTCGATCTTGGAGAGCCGCTGGGAGAGGTCGCGGCCGCCGGCGGAGGCGGTCATCGCCATCTCGACCGGGGCGCGCTCGCCCTCGCTGAGCGGGTTCGGGTGGCCCCAGGCGACCTGCTGCAGAGCCAGCCGCAGCGGCTCGGCGTAGGCGAAGCCGCCGTCGGTGAGCAGCAGCAGCGCCGTGCTCAGTGCCGCCAGCTCCTCGGCGGCGAACTCGATCTCGTCGAGGTAGAAGTTCTCCGGCGGCAGCGAGTACAGCTCGGCCTCGAAGAAGCCCTCGCCGGGCTTCTCGACCCCGAGCTGGATGCCGAGGCTCTCCAGCTCGGCCCGGTCGGCATAGAAACGACGCGCGAAGGCGTCGTCGTTCATGTCGCTGTATCCCTCGACCTCGCGCTTGATCTCGAGCGCCGAAACCGGCCTTCCCTGAGCCATCAGGAACGAGATCAGCGAGAGCTGTCTGATCAGCTTCTCGGTGTCCTTTGCCACGTTCGCCAGGATAGTCTGCGGCAGTCCCCATGGACATCCTGCGCAACCTCTTCGGCACCCTGACCTCCGGCATCATCCGGCTTTTGGTCACGGTCGGAATCCTCGCCGCCGCCTATTTCTTCCTCGTCAAGCCGGTTCTGAACACGACCGACAAGGCGATCGAGAGCGCCAACAAGAGCATCGAAAAATCCTTCGGCGGCACCGGGTTGGACGACCTCCACGACCTCCCGGCGGCGATCGACGACGTCAACCGGCAGGTCCAGCGCCAGGTCCGCCGCTCACTTCACCTCGCCCAGAAGGAGGGCAACCCGAAACGGCTCGTCAAATGCATCGAGCACTCGGCCGGGGACGCGCGGAAAATCCGCAGGTGCACGGTCAAGTTCTAAAGCGCGTAGCCGCTACGGCTCAGGCCACTCGGGCGGCGAAATACGCCGAGCCGGACAAGGCGCGGTCGAAGCCGGACCAGGACTGGCCGGCGGGGAGCTCGCGCTCGATGCGGTCGAAGCTGCCGAGGCGGCCGCCGAGGTTGTCGATCATGTGGACGAGGACGGCCTCGCGGGTGGCGGGGACGACCGGGGAGCCGTGTTCGAGCGAGCCGTGGTGGCTGAGGATGATGTGCAGGACGCACTGGGCGAGGTGCGGGTCGAAGCCGGGGATGTCCTCGATCCGGCGGCGGACCAGGTAATAGCCGAGCGGGATCTCGCCCTGGAGGCGGCCGAAGTCGGTGAGGTCGATCGCCAGCGGGTCGTCGTTGTAGGCCTCTGTCTTGCCGATGTCGTGCAGCAGCGCCCCGGTGACGGCGACGTCGCGGTCGATGCCGGGGAAGAAGTTGGCGGCGGCGCTGACCGCCTGGGCGACCGAGACGGTGTGCTCGAGGAGGCCGTGCCGGTAGGCCTGGTGGTAGGTCTTCGCCGCCGGCGCCTCGCTGAACCGGGCCCAGGACTCGGTCCCCTCCCCGAAGAAGGAGTCGAGCAGCTCGCGCAGCTCGGGGTTCTGGATCGTCGAGAGCAGGGCGCGGAGGTCGCGCTCGAGCAGCTCCAGCGAGGCCTCCGAGGGCGGCGCCAGCTCGTCGGTCTCGTACTCGCACTCCTCGGCGACCCGCAGCCCGGTCATCTTCACCTTGGCGCCCCAGCGCTCGCTGATTTCGAAGAGGCCGCTGAGATGGACCGCGGCGCCGGGCGCGGCCAGCGCGTAGAGCGCCTCCGCCTCCTCCCAGCAGACCGCCTCGGCGCTGCCGCTGGCGTCGCCGATCGAGAGACGCAGCCAGGGCTCGCCGTTGCGCTTGCGGCGCAGCTCGCGGGAGCGGACCGCGTAGACGCCGGCGACCCGCTGGCCGTCCCGCAGGTCGCGGATCGCGACGCGCTCGAGCGGGGCCGCCTCTACCTCGCCGAGTGCCGGGGTCTCCGGCGCGGGCGGAGCGGGGTCGGCCGGGCCCGGGTCGGCGGCGATCTGGTCGGCGGCGACCGGGTCCGGAGTCGGGAAGAGCGTCGGCTCGTTCATCGCCCGATCCAAGGTAGAGACGCGGGCGGACGGTTCGACGCCGCGCAAAAGCGCTGCTCAGAGGGCAGAACCCAGCCAGTGCCCGAGGGTGACGGCGGCGAGCCCGGCGGCAAGCGAGAGGCCGATGTTGAGCCAGGCGAGCCCGGCCATGCCGGCGACGTCGAGCCGGTGCGAGTCGAGGATCCAGGTCGAGAACGTGGTGTAGGAGCCGATGCCGCCGCCGGCGAGGATCGTCAGTGCCGCCCCGTCCAGCGCCAGGCCGGCGACCACGCCCAGCGCCAGCGCCCCGCTGACGTTGACGACGAAGATCCCAAGCGGGAACTCAGAGTCGGCGCGGGCGACGATCTCGGCGTCGATCGCGAACCGCGCCGCCGCCGCGACCCCGCCGAGCAGCCCCACGGCGATCCAGGCCGGCACGCTCACCGCTCGCCCCCCGGCGACTTCGTCCCGTATAGCGCAACAAGGTCGACACGCCGCCGCTCCAGCGCGATCCCCAGCCGCAGGAAGAGGTAGCCGGCGGCGATCGTGGTCGCGGCGTAGGCGGCGGCGAGGGCGAGGTGGCCATCGTCAGCGAGCCGGTACAACTCGAGCTGCAGGGTCGAGAAGGTGGTCAGGGTGCCGCAGATGCCGGTGGCGAGGAACGGATGGCGGAGGCTCTCCGCCGGGCGGTCGCGGAACAGCGCGAAGAACCAGCCGAGCAGCAGCGCCCCGACCATGTTGACCGCGAAGGTCGGCCACGGCCACTGGCCCGGCCCGACCGAGCCCGCCTCGGCGAGGCCGACCCGCAGCAGCGCCCCGACGACGCCGCCCAGGTAGATCGCCAGCAGCTTGCGCGGGTCGTGCGGCAGCGATCGCATCCAGGGCTCTTATCAGGCGCCGCCCGCAACGTGACCGATTCCCGTTCTGCGGCGCTTGGCGTCCAATATCGTCCCGGCCATCAAGGCCATGCGCTACATCGCCCTTTCCGAGGCGACCAGCTTCCTCGCCCTCCTCGTCGCCTCCTACGTGAAAAGGACCGGCGGCGGCGAAACCGGCGTCGAGATCCTCGGCCCGATCCACGGCCTGCTCTTCGTCGCCTACGTGGTTATGGCCCTGCGGCTGCGGCCCGAGGCCGGCTGGACCGGCAAGCAGACCTTCTGGGTCCTGGTCGGCGCGGTGCTGCCCTTCGGCGGCTACGTGGTCGACTGGTGGCTGGTCCGGCGCCAGCGCGAAGAAGCTACGGGTTAGTCGCGCTCAGGAACCCGGCCAGCAGCGTCGCCAGCGCCTCGGGCTCCTGCGCCATCAGGCCGTGGCCGGCGCCGGGGAAGAGCCTCGTCTCGGCGTTCCAGCGGACGGCGAGCGGTGCCGCGTTGACGGCCGGGATCACGCGGTCCTCGACGCCGTGGAGGACAAGCGTCGGCGGCGGGTCGGCGGCGGGGGCGGGCTGCGGCTCGGCATGCCAGGCGGCCATCGCGCCCTCCTGGGCGCGCAGGGCGGTCGGGGAGAGCCGCTCGCGCGCCGCCGCGACGTCGTCGCCGAACTGGGCGTCGATCTCGGCCGCCAGCGAGGGCGGGAAGAGCAGCGCGATCAGCCGCGACGCCTGCTCGCGGGGCGTCCCCGAGGCGTCGGTCAGCTCGGACCAGACGCGCGGCTCTCCCGGCGTCGACTCCGGCCCGCCCGGGTCGGTCGCCAGCAGCCCCAGGCCGGCGACGCGACCGGGGGACCGCTGCGCCAGCCGCTGGGCGACGAAGCCGCCCATCGACCAGCCGACCACGGGCAGGCGCTCGATCCCGCGAGCGTCGAGCAGCGCCTCGAGGTCGGCGGCCATCGCCGCGACCGTCAGCCCCGCCGGCTCGCCGAGGTCGGACTCGCCGACGCCGCGGTTGTCGGGGCAGATCAGCTCGAACCGCTGCGCCAGACCGGCCAGGAAGGTCGGGTCCCAGTCGGCGCCGGTAGCCGCGTAGCCGTTGACGAGCAGCAGCGGCGGACCCTCCCCCAGCGAGCGGCAGGCGAGGGCGCGCGACCCGATCGAAGTCCGGGAGCCCGGCATCCTCAACGAGCCCGGCAACTGCGGGCGATTCCGGTGCTCACCTCGCGGCCGCCGACCAGCGTGTAGGTGGCCTTGGCGAACGAGAAGAAGCCGGCGGTGAACCGCGGTGGGATCGGACAGCTGGCGCTGAGGTAGCTGTGGGCCCGGCCGCGGTGACGGAAGCTGCGCGAGAGCCGCAAGTCGAAGCGGGCGAAGTGGGGCCAGGGACCGAGGTAGGAGGGCAGGCGCGCGACCAGCGCCATGCCGAAACGCCCGGACCGCCGCTGGACGACGAAGGGCAGGACCGCGACGGTCGTCGGTTCGTCGGCGATCACGTGCATGACCACGGCCCGGTGCCCGTGGGCGCGTCCGTTGAAGGCGAGGACGGCGGCATGGATCCGGAACGGGCGCTGGTTCGGGAGCAGCACGTCGGCTTCGATCCGGCCGCGGCCGACGAGCGCGTTCCGGCACTGGCGCAGGGCCTCCGCATGGGTCGTGTTGGTCAGCCGCCGAGCCGGGCAGGCCGGCAGGCCCCTGGTGAAGAGGACGCCCTGCCCGGGCAGCCCCAGTTCGATCTTCGTGACCCTCGGCAGGGCGCCGCCGTCGGTGC
>CAMPIP010000004.1 GCA_946886425.1 uncultured Actinomycetes bacterium | reverse complement strand
TCCCAGGGCACCTCGAACCTGATCCGCGAGGAGTTCGAGCTCGCCAAGGCCGAGGTCACCGAGAAAGTCGGCAAGCTCCTGCGCGGCTCCGCGGTCGGCGCCGCCGCCGGTGTCTTCGCCTTCCTGGCCCTGATCCTGGTCATGGAGGGGTTCGCCTGGCTGCTCAACGAAGAGCTCTTCGACGGCAAGACCTGGCCCGGCTTCTTCATCGAGGCGGCCCTCTTCCTGCTTGTCGCGGCCCTGGCCGGCCTCGTCGCCTACCGCGCCGTCAAGGCCGGCTCGCCGCCGGTCCCCGCCCAGGCAATCGAAGAGGCCAAGCTGACCAAGGAAATGCTCGAAAAGGAAGCGGAGAAGACCGCCGCCGGAGTCGAGCAGAGCGTCGTCGAAGGGAGCGGAAAATGAGCGCGACCCCCGGCCGTCCGGCCACGCCCGGCGCCCCCCGCAGCGCCGCGGAGATCCGCCGCGACATCGACACCCAACGGGAGCAGCTCGGCACCTCGGTGGAAGCCCTGCGCGAGCGGGTCACCGAGCTGACCGACTGGCGCCAGCAGGTGCGCGAGCACAAACAGGAGCTGATCTACGCCGCGGCCGCGGTTGGGTTCCTGATCGGAGCCCGCGCGATGCTCCGCCGCCGCAAGCGCTGACGCGGCCGAGAGGCCGACAGGCTAGGACGCAGGGAGGCTGAATAGCAGCGCTATTCAGCCGACCGAGGACACCGCATGGCGGCCTCTCGGCCGCGTCAGGGAACTACCAGCTCGGTGGGGACCGAGCCGACGCCAAGCAGGCCGGGGCCGACGTGGGCGCCGAGGACGGCGCCGATTTCCGAGGTGAAGACCGGGTCGCAGTTGAAGATCTCGTAGCAGTCTTCGACCAGCTTGTCGGCGGTCTCCTGATCCTGGATGTGCTGGACGACCCAGCCGTAGGCGCCGGACTCCTGGCGCTGGCGGGCGTAGTCGCGCAGCCGCTCCACGGAGCGGCTGCGGGTACGGACACGCTCGACCGGGGTGATCTCCTCCTCGAGGGTGAGGATCGGCTTGATCTTCAGGGCGCTGCCGATCCACGCCCGGGCGCCGCCGATGCGACCGCCGCGGCGAAGGTACTCGAGGGTGTCGATCGCGAACCACATCTTCAGCGCCTGCCGGGTCTGCTCGGCCTGGGCCACGGCCGCGTCGGCGTCGGCGCCGTGGGCCGCCGCGGTCGAGGCGCCGAGCGCGCAGAGGCCCATCCCGCCGGCGGCCGAGCGCGAGTCCACGACCCGGATCCGCTCACCGCCCTTGCCTTCCTCGACTAGCCGGTCGCGCGCCTGGTTGGCGGCCTCGAAGGTCCCGGAGATGCCGGCCGAGATGTGGATCGAGACGATCTCCCTGCCCGCCTCCAGCAGAGGCTCGTAGACGGAGATGAAGTCCCCGATCGATGGCTGCGAGGTGGTGGCGCCGCTCTGCGAGGCCCGCAGCCGCTCGAAGAAGCCGGCGTAGTCCTCGATCTCCGCCTCGCGCTCCTGGTGCCCGTCGACCGAGACGTAGAGGCTGATCGTCTTGATGTCCCGCTCGGCCAGCAGCTCGGGGGGGAGGTAGGCGGTGCTGTCGCAGACGACGGCGGTCTCGGGGGGCGGCGTCAAGACCGTCGATTCTCGCAGAGGCGGGCGCAGACCGGGCAGCTCGGCTCCCGGTCGACCCCGCGACGCTCGACTTCCATCGTCCGCAGGTCATAGATATGGGCCGTCCCGAGGGTGGCCGGCTCGATCAGCCCGGTGAGGAAATGCATCACCTCGATCGCGACCAGGCCGCCGGTCAGCCCGCAGGCGGGGCCGAGGGTCGGGGCAGGCGAACGGTTGCCACGCAGCTGTTCGGTGACGACTTCGTAGAGCGGATAGTCGCGCCTGGCGGCGATCTGTTCGCAGCAGTGGCAGCCGGTCACCCCCGG
Organism: uncultured Actinomycetes bacterium; assembly: GCA_946886425.1. The sequence continues at coordinate 28,129 of CAMPIP010000004.1, read as the reverse complement.
CACGAAGAAGGGCCCGATCCGGGCCAGCGGCGGCTCGTGGCTCATGCTGATGTAGGGGATGCCCGCCTCGAAGCAGGCGGCGTTGCAGAAGCGCTCGATCTCCTGCGGCGGCCAGTCGGCGGCGTCGACGACGACGTCGGCACCGGCGATGAACTCGGCGACGTCGGCCTGGCTCTCCAGTCGCTTGGCGCTGGTCTCGACCCGGACCTGGGAGTTGAAGGCGCGCAGGCGCCGCGCCGTCGCCTCGACCTTGAGGGTCCCGAGGTCCTCCTCGCTGTACTGGATCTGGCGGTTGAGGTTGCTGAGCTCGACCACGTCGCCGTCGACCAGTCGCAGCTCGCCGATCCCGATGCAGGCCAGCTCGAAGGCGACCCTGCCGCCGAGCCCGCCGACGCCGAGCACGGCGATCCTCGCCTCCCGCAGGCGCTCCTGGCACTTGGCGGGGCTGACGCCGCTGGCGGCGACGTCGCTGAAATAGCGAAGCTGGCGATCGAAGCGCTCCAGCTCCAGGGGCGGCACCCTCTCGAACTCGGCGGCGTCCTCGATCAGGCCGAGGGCCGCCATCTGGCCGATCACCTCGCCCGCCGTCGAGAAGCGCCGCTCGAGGTCCGGGAGGGAGTGCGAGCCGTCGAGGGCGTTGAGCAGGGCGCGATCCTCCTCGTCGGGAGCGGTGACAGTGATCGCGTCGCCGCTCGAGCGCAGCAGCAGGACGTCGCCGTCGGGGGTCTCGATTCGCTCCAGCGTCCGTTTCAGACGCGGTCGCTTCACCCCCGCCCCGATCGGGCGATGCAGATGACCTTGCGATCCCGCTCCTGATCGGCGTGGCGGTGGAGCTCGACCCGGGCCTTGGTTTCCCGCTGCCCGAGCAGGGCGAGCTGTTCGAGGCCGGCGGCGGCGATCGCCGCTTCCAGGTCGCCGTCGGTGAAGTGCCGCTGGCGGTGAACGTGGGGCTCGATGTCGGCGGTCGCGATCGTCGTCTCGAAGATCCCGCCGGCCCTGGCCGCCTCCAGATACTCGGACCGGAATGTGGCGAGCGTGTTCGAGTCGAAGAGGACGAAGCCGCCCGGGGCGAGGTTGGCGGCCATCGCGGTTAGCGCCCGCTCCAGGTCGCCGTCCCCGGTCAGGTAGTTGACGACGTCGTTGAGCGCGATGACGAGGTCGAAGCGGCCGAGCACGGGCATCCCCCGCAGGTCGGCGATGGTCAGAGGCACCGCCTCGCCGAATTTCCGGCGCGCTTCGGCGAGCATCGCCGGAGAGACGTCGCAGCCGACCACTTCCCAGCCGCGGCGCAGCAGCGGCTCGAAGGCTCGTCCGGTCCCGCAGCCGGCGTCGAGCGCTCGCCCCGCCGTCAGCCCGTGCCCCTCCAGCTCGGGCAGCAGCAGGTCTCCCAGCCACATCTCGTAGTCGTTCGTCCGCGTGAACTCGTCGTAGGCGGGCGCCAACGTCTCGTATGCCCGCCTGGCCGGGTCCATCATCGTTCTCCCCTCGCCTTCTCCCTCGGTGCCTCCCTGGATTCGGAGGTGCCGCGATGCCCCGATCTGCCCAGGTGCCGATCAGGGCACCGCGCTAGCCACGAGCGCTAGGAGAGCTTTCCTTTCGAGCTGGGCGGAATGACTTGCGTGGTCACGCTGATCTGCATGGCTTCACCTCCTCCTTGGTCGTGCTGTGGAGCCCGACCGCAAGGATGCTGAATCTGGTTTCAGCAATGTATTTGAAATCAGCGGTGAACCGACGAGTTTCCGTTGAAGGGCTACTCTCTGGCGCTCGGGATCACCGGGAAGAGGGAAGAGGACTTGGCGACGAAACTGACCGGGAAGCAGATCGTTGGGAACCACATCGAGGCGATGCAGAGCCCCTTGCGCCGCGAGATCTGGAAGGTCCTCTCCGACCGGGCCATCGCCAGCCCACGGGAGATCGCCGACGAGCTGGACGAGCGCACCGATCTGGTCTCGCACCACATCAAGCGCCTCGTGAAGCTTGGGTTCGCCGAGCTCACCGAGGAGAGGAAAGTCCGCGGCGCAATCGCCCATTACTACCGGGCGATCGAGCGCCCCCTGATCGAAGACGACGACTGGAACCGGCTGCTCGAGGAAAACCCGATGCTCGCCGAACACCTGATCGGCCGCCTGGTCCAATCCCAGCTGGAGGACTACGAGAAGTCGCTGAGGGCCGGCGTGCTCGGTTCCGACGACGAGTGGTACATCGGCCGCTTCCCCGCCGTCGTCGACCCCCAGGGCCTCAAAGAAGCCCTGGATCTGGGCGATCGCGTGGAAGAAGAGCTAGCCGACATCGCCCGCCGCTCGGCGGAACGGCGCTCCGGGTCCGGCGAGGACGCCATCAACATCGTCGCCAGCGTCGGCGTGATCAAGACGCCGTAGCGGCAGTGGGTCAGTCTGAAATAGCGCCGATCCGCCGCTGAATCCGCGCTACCGTCGCCGCCGTCCTGACAACTGAAGTGGCCGGGGCGCGACCTAGATCGCCCCCGGCCGTGGCACCGGAATGGAGGTTCCGATGCAGGCGAATCGTAGGCGGCATTGGCCAGGGGACCGCATCCCCTTGCAACGAGCAGTCATGGGCCTGGCGCTGGAGGCATATCCGCGCTGGCGCACCATCCCGGAATTGACGCGGGAGATCGGCAACAACGGAGGCGCGCTCACGCGGGCGATCATGGAGTTGGTCCAGATCGGCTTGCTTGAAAGCCACCGGACGGCGATCCGGCCGAGCAAGGCAATCGCCTACTTCCAGCGACTGGAACTGCCGTGAGCTTCGCGGAGCGGTTCGGCCGCAACCTCGCCAGCCAGCGACAAAGGGCGAATCTCTCGCAGGAAGAGCTAGGTGTGCGGGCCTCGCTTCATCGCACTGCCGTAGGACAGCTAGAGCGAGGCGAGCGCATCCCGCGCGCAGACACCGTCGTCAAGCTCGCAGGCTCGCTCAGTGTGGTCCCTGGCGACCTGCTCGACGGTTTGGTGTGGGAGCCGGGCGCAACGGTCGCCGGTCGTTTCGGGAGCGCGTCGTGAGTCCGACCGAGCAGTTCGGGCGGAACGTCTTCATGGCTCGGCGTCGGCTCGGTCTCTCGCAGGAGACGCTTGCGATCTTCGCGGGCTTGCATCGGACCGAGATCGGGTTGCTTGAGCAGGGCAAGCGGGAGCCGAAACTGACGACGATCCTCAAGCTGCTCAGGGCGCTGGGGGCCGAGCCGAACGACCTCCTTCTGGGCTTGAAGCTCGAAAAGCCGAAGCCCAAGCCGCAGTCTCGTGGCGGCCAAGGCGACCAGTAGCCTCTAGATATGGCCAAACAGTCGAAGAAGCCGGCTGACCTGAATCGTCTCGCTGCGGCCATCGTGGGCGATGCGACCGACGAGACGCCGCCAGAGCCGGAGAGCGAGCGAGCGAGCGCCGGGCGGGCTGGGGGCCTGAAAGGCGGCAAGAGCAGAGCAGAGCGCCTGACGCCCGAGCGTAGGCGGGAGATCGCCCGGGCGGCCGCAGCTGTTCGTTGGGCCAAGAAGTCTTAGCCCGCTCAAGGAACCTGGAAGACTGCCCGCCGTGGACCTCTCGCAGGGGGAAGTAGATGAGTTCATGGCGGCGCAGAAGATCGTGCCGTCTGCTTCGCCTATCTCGTGGGATAGCCGCAGTCTGACCCAGGTCATTTGGCAGGCACCCGTTGAGATCGAGGCGGTCCAGCAGGGCACCGTTTTTTTCTATGTCAACCCGACCCTGCCGCGGCGATGGAGCTTCAAGCTCTCGCTCCACAGGGCCGAGGTCTATCGCGTCGATGTGAAACCTCATCTGCGGCATTCAAACCCGAGCGGCAGACCGTCCGACTGCCCCGGCAAGGTGATTTGTCCCGAGCACGAGCACTGCTGGATCGACGGCCTTGGGCTCAAATGTGCATGGCCCTTGCCGGACTTGTCTGACGCCTCTCACCAGCGCATACTCGATGTGTTCTGCGAGCGCGCTCGAATCGACTTCAGGCCGGAATACAGCGACCCCGCGAGCGGACTGCAATTGGAGATCGGCTGACGTGCAATTTCCCCGTGCAAATCCTGAGGCTGTCCGAGAGGCCGTTCTAGCGGCCCTCGCGCATGACCTTGCCTGCGAGGTTCTGGATGACGGAACCGGTCGGGTTGGCTGCTTGACGCCTTTCGAGTATCCCGACGGAGACGCCGTCGTCGTCTGGGTACGCGAGATGGGGGACAAGATGGAGGTCTCCGACTACGGCGAGGGACTTGCCGACCAGGAATTCCGCTCCGACTACGAACGAGGGATCGTCTCCGACATTGCGCGCAACGCAGCTCGTGCGAATGGAGTCGCGGTCTACGAAGGCCGGCTAGGCGCGCAATGCACTCCCGAGGAGCTAGGAGAAAACATCCTGCGGGTCGCAAGCGCCTCCGCGCAGACTGCGGCAAGCATCGCTTGCCAGAAGCCGGGTCGTCGCAAGGAGTCGGAGGAAAACGAGTTCGTGCGCCTCGTGGACGAGACGCTGCGGGAGCAGAACGTGCCGGTGGAACGCGAGCACAAGCTTCAAGGTTCGTCTGGCCACTCTCATCGCGCGACGATCTATGTCCCGCACACGCACTCGATTCTGGAGCCTGTCGGCGGGCACTGGAACCAGGTTGCGAGCGTCTACACGAAGTTCAGCGATCTGGCTCCCGTGAACGGCTTTCGGCGCTACTCCCTGCTTGATGATCGTCAGGAGCAACCCGGCGACGACGTACGAAGCCTGCTGGTCCAAGTGAGCGATGTCATTGCTTGGTCTACTCACGACACCTGGCTGAACCAAATCAGGTAGCCGCCTCTCTCCGCGAACGCGGTACCTTCGACAGTTGGTCCTGTCAGAAGTCCAATAGGGAGGTAGCGACTCGAGAAGAGACGAGAAGTTCCGTCCGGCTGCTCAAGCAAAATGGTCAGTATGAACAGGCTGACCACCGAGAAGCGCGCCCAGATCATCGGCTGCCTAGTCGAGGGCAACAGCATCAGGGCGACGGTGCGGATGACCGGCGCGGCCAAGAACACGATCACGAAACTGCTGGCCGATCTCGGCGAAGCCTGCGCCGAGTTCCAGGACGGCGAGCTGGTCAACCTCCCCTGCAAGGTGGTCGAGGCTGACGAGATCTGGGCCTACTGCTATGCCAAGAACAAGAATGTCCCGGACCAGTTCAAGGGCACCTACGGCTATGGCGACGTCTGGACGTTCACGGCGGTCTGTGCCGACACGAAGCTGGTCCCGTCCTGGCTGGTCGGGGAGCGAACCTCAGAGGACGCCGATTTCTTCATGCGCGACCTGGCCCGCCGGATGGCCGGGCGCATCCAGCTTTCGACGGATGGGCACCGGATCTACGAATCGACGGTGGGGCCGGCGTTCGGCGGTCAGGTCGATTGGGCCCAGATCCACAAGACCTACGCGGCCGAGTCGAATCAGAAAGGCAAATACAGCCCGCCGGTATGCACGGGGGCGAAGCGCTTCCCGATGAAGGGCGATCCCGACCCGGATCGGATCTCAACCAGCTACGTCGAGCGGCAGAACCTCACGATGCGGATGGGCATGCGGCGGTTTACCCGCCTCACCAACGGATTCAGCCGCAAAGTCGAGAACCTGGCCCACGCCGTGAGCCTGCACTTCATGCACTACAACTTCGCGCGCCCACACCGGTCTCTCAAAGAGAAGTACCCGCGCACCCCGGCGATGGCGGCCGGCGTCGCTGATCACATCTGGTCGCTGGAAGAGATCGCGGCGCTGCTGGACTGACTGCGCTCAAGACCGACAGATCACCCTCCGATACCTTCCGGTACCTAAAGAGTTCTGAAACTTAACGACCTGGGTATTGACAGGTCCGGGCTACCACATAGACTTTAGATTGTCTAGCTAGCATGTTCCGTCCGAGGTCTGTGCTAACGCAAAGGGATCAAACGGGATGACCGCCGCAGAACTGCACGCAGCCCTTGAGGCCGAGGAAGTACTCGCTCAGGAACTCTCCGGGTATGCTGGTCGCTGGGTAGCGGTCGGCAAGGATCGCTCCATTGTCGATTCTGCCACCACCTTTGAGGAGCTTCTGACCCGTGTCGATCCCGGAGGACTTGATCGAGTCATCGAGGTCTCCGAGCACCCCGTCGCCGGCTGCTTCTACTGAGTTTCCATACGCCACGCTCGGGCAGGGCGAAACGCTACTGCCCGTAGTTGAAGCGCGTCTTGAGCTTGCATCTGGAAGCGTGATGCCGATGAAGATGCTTCCTGACAGCGGAGCAACCTTCACGGTCTTTCCGCTCAAATGGGCAGTGCCGCTGGGTTTCGACAAACGCGATTGCGAAGAGATTCCGGTAGACACGGGCAACGGCACTGCCTTCCACTGGCTCGCCCCTCAGCCGGTCCGAGCGTGGGTCGCCGGTCGGGAGCTTGAGCTGGGGCCTTGCTTCAGCAAAATCGGAGTCCCGGTTCTTGGCCGCCAAGACTTCTTCAGCGAGTTCCATGTTGCGATAGACGAGCGCAAGCGGCTGGTCACGATCACTCCGCACGACGACCTCGCTATCCGGTCCGAGATTGAGGCCAATTAGCTAGCGGAAGCACCCCCGCCCCGTCCAGGACCGCCCGCAGGCGGACCCGGAGGGGACGGAGCGTTGCGCTGGCCCTGTCGCTGCTCCTGATGGGGCGGCGCGAACCTAGCCCATGAGACAGGGCGCAGCGAGGGAGTCGGGGTCGCTATTTCAAACTGACCCACTGCCGCCGTAGCGGCTAGCTACACTTAATGAAGTGACCGAGACGCCGACCGCAGCTATCACCCTGACCGACAAGGCCGCCGAGAAGATCGGCGAGCTGTTGGGCGGTCAGCCCGATGGGGGCGAGCAGGCGCTGCGCGTCGCCGTGCGGGGCGGCGGTTGCTCCGGCTTCCAGTATGCGCTTGCCTTTGACAAGCCGAAGGAGGACGACAGCGTCTTCGAGGTCGACGGGGTCGCCGTCGTCGTCGACAAAGTCAGCATGCAGTTCGTCTTCGGCTCCGAGGTCGACTACGTGGAAGGCCTGCAGGGCGCGGGCTTCCAGGTCAACAACCCGAACGTGGTCGCCGCCTGCGGCTGCGGGTCGTCGTTCCAAGTCAAAGACGACGCTCCTGAGCACGCCGCCGTCTAGCTAGACGGCGCTATTCGATCTGCAGGGGCGGCGATTGAGCGGGGGGGCTCGCCGGTGCGGGGCCCGGGGCCTGCGCTTCGTCCGGCTGCTCGACGCCGAGGGTCTCGGCCAGCTCGCCGGACTCGAACATCTCCTCGACGAGGTCGCAGCCTCCGAGCAGCTCGCCGTTGACGTAGAGCTGGGGGAAGGTCTGCCAGTCGGAGATCTCGGCGGTGACTTCGCGCAGCGGCTGCAGCGCCGGCAGCACGTCGATTGCGCCGTACTCGACGTCGATCTGGTCGAGAACCTGGACTACCCGCATCGAGAAGCCGCAGCGCGGCGCGTCGGGGGTCCCTTTCATGAAGAGGAGGACCGGGTTGGCCCCGATCAGCTCTTCGACCTTGGACTTCAGCTCTGGATCGGCCATGTCCACAGACTAGCTACCCCGCCACGTCGGTCTTGACCGAGAGGGCGTGGATGGTGCCGTCGTCGAAGCGCTCCTTGACAGCGGCCTTGACGAGGCGGTGCTGGTCGATCCGCGAGAGGCCCTCGAACTGGGGGGCGGCGACGACCGCCCGCAGGTGGTCGCCGTTGCCCGTTTCGTCGCTGACCTCGACGGCGGCGCCGGGCAGCGCCGCCTCGATCATTCCCTTCAGCTCGGCGAGGTCGGCGGCCACTGGAGCTAGCCGGAAACTTTCTCGCCGAGCGTGTTGAGCATCTCCTCGACACGCACGAACTTGACGCGGGGACGCCCGTGCGGCTCGCCCCGGCCGACCTCGGCCTGGTCGATCGCCTGCCAATCCTCGAAGCTGACGTAGCGGACGTTCCGCTCCCGCAGCAGCTCCTCGATCGCCGCCGGGTCGGGCTTCTCGGGGTCGAGCAGCGTTCCCGCCTCGACGTCGGCGAGCAGGTGCTGGACGGTCTCCAGCGCGTCTTTCTTGTTGGTGCCGATCACGCCCGAGGGGCCCCGCTTGATCCAGCCGGCGGTGTAGTGGCCGACCTTGTGCCCGGCGTCGTGGGAGTCGAGCACGCGGCCGCCCTCGTTGAGGATCAGGCCCCGCTTCTCGTCGAAGGGGACGCCCTGGATCGGGATGCCGGTGTAGCCGACCGAGCGCAGCACCAGGCCGCACTCCAGCTCTTCGCGCTCGCCGGTGTCCTTGGCACGCAGGGAACCGCCTTCCTCGACCAGCTCGTTGCGGCCGATCACGATCTTCTCGACCTTGCCGTCGCCCTTGATCTCGACCGGGGAGGCGAGGAAGCGCAGGACGACTCGCTTGCGCTTGCCCTCCGGGGTGCGCCGCGAGAACTCCTGCAGGGTCTCGACGTTGACGCGGGTGGTCTTGTCGACCTCGTCGGATTCGAGGTAGGCGGCGCTGGCCGGGTCGAGCTCGACGTCGGCCGGGTCGACGATGACGTCGCCGTCCTCGAGCTCGCCAAGCTCTTTGATCTCCGGGTTCGTGAAGGCTGCCTGGGCGGGACCGCGGCGGCCGAGCACGACGATCTCCTCGATCTCTGAGCGGTCGAGCAGTTCGATCGCGTGGTCGGCGGTGTCGGTCTGGCGCAGCTCGTGGTCGGTCAGGGCCAGCATCCGCGCGACATCCATGGCGACGTTGCCGTTGCCGATCACCACGGCGCGCTTGCAGGACAGGTCGAAGTCGTGGTCGGCGTAGTCGGGGTGGGCGTTGTACCAGCCGACGAAGGCGGTGGCGGCGGCGCTGCCGGGCAGGTCCTCGCCGGGGACGCCGAGGCTGCGGTCGGTCTCGCACCCGACCGTGAAGACGATCGCGTGGTAGTGGCGCTCGAGGTCCTCGACGTCGATATCGCGGCCGACCTTGACGTTGCCGAAGAAGCGGAAGCCCTCGCGGGCGGCGGTTTTCTCGTAGACGCGGATCACCGACTTGATCTTCGGGTGGTCCGGGGCGACGCCGCCGCGGACGAGGCCGAACGGGGTCGGGAGGCGGTCGAAGAGGTCGACCTGGGCGTGGCTGTCGCCGTCCTTGAGGATGTGCTCGGCGGCGTAGAAGCCGGACGGGCCGGCGCCGACGATGGCGACTCGAAGGGGGTTCTCAGGGCTTCCGATCTTGCTCATGTCTCTCTATCTCTTGCCGTTCAGGGAGCGCGAAAGGATAGGGAATGCGACGCCGCGGGCGGCTCAGCCGAGCGGCTGCGGCTCGGTCGCGAGCGCGCTGGGCGTGCCGTCAAGCGCGTCGAGCGCTTTGCGGACCGACATTGCCACGCAGGTGAAGATCGGCGTCTCCCGCTCGGTGTACTCGCTCGACTCGGTCGGGCGCAGCTCGTTGACCAGCTGCAGGAACATGCCGGGGTCGTCGCCCTCGAAGCAGACGACGAACTCCTGGTCGTCGATCCCGTATGAGTAGGTCGTGTTGATGGTGATCTCGGGGTAGCGGCGGCCGACCTCGATGTGGCCGCGCATGATCCGGCCGCGCTCCTCCGGCTCCAGCCCGTACCAGCGCCGCTGCTTGACCATCGGGTAGAGGAACAGGTACTTGCGCTCGGAGGTGCAGATCTCCGGCCGCGCGTCCTCCTCCGAGTAGGGCGACGGTTTGGTCATCGAGAGGAATGAGTAGGGCGTGCTCGTCCACTTCGCCAGGCCGCTCTGCCCGAGCACGACGTGGAAGGTGTGGATGTCGGCCAGGTTGGGGCTCTGGGTGAGCAGGACCAGGTCGACGTCGCCGCGCGTGCCTATGGTTGAGTACGCGCGCAGCGAACGGTCGAGCCCGTAGTCCTCGCAGGCGGCGAGGAACTCGCCCTTGTCGGCCGCGCGGAGCTCCGGGTCCCGACGGCGCCAGGCTGGATCGATCTTGAAAAAGCTGAACTTGGCGAAAGTGCGGTCGGCCATCTGGGTAGGGACGATAGCGGCCGTGGTGCTGGGGTTCGGGGGTGGAGCTCCGCTTAACTTTTTCGGTGTCGCGGAGGGGGCCGTCCGAGCTTCTGGAGCCGAAAAAGTACAAGACGCTTCACCCCACCCACGAGGCCCAGCACGCGTGACGTTGGCGTGGCTCCCCCCGGGCACGAGCGTTGGTGAGTTGGCTGCCGCGGGGCTCTCGCCGGGGGTCATGAGTGCCGGGCTCGGCAAGGTCCCGGCGGAGCAGACGTATCTCGACATCACGCAGGGGAACCGGGTCTTCGGCTCGCTCTACGACGAGGATCTGGTGCCGGCCGTGGTGCCGCTGAACCGGCCGGTCCGCGACCGGGCGGTGATCGAGCGGGCGGAATCGGCGCCGGCGGAGATCGTGCCCGGGCTGCTCGTCGAGACGTTGCGCGGGGTTGGACGGTCGCTGGCGGTGCGGGACGCGACGGTCGCGGAGCTGCCGGCGCTGGTGCGGCGCCTGGGGGAGAACGGTCTCCTGATCGCGATCGAGCGGCCGACGGGGGAGAGCGACCAGCCGCTGGCGATCGGGATCGCCGGGCCGGGGTTCGACGGCAACCTCACCTCGAGCTCGACCCGGCTCGACGGTTACGTGCTCTCGACCGACGTGGCGCCGACCGTCCTGGACCACTTCGGGATCGAGGTGCCGGGGGAGATGACGGGGCAGCCGATCCGCTCGGAGGGGGCGGCTGACGTCGCCGTAGTCGAGTCGCTGGCGGCTCGGATGGACGTGATCTCCGAGCGCCGCGGGCCGGTGATCGGGCTGAGCCTGCTGGTATGGCTGGCGGCGCTGGGGCTGGCGGCCGCGGCGAGCCGCGGGCGGCTGGCGCGGGCAGGGGTGAAGCTGGCCGCCCTGGCGGTGGCGCTGCTGCCGGCGGTGCTGCTGCTCGGCGCCGCGATCGAGCCGGGGCAGACGGCGGAAATGGCGCTGGCGATGCTGGGCGCGCCGGCGCTCGGGACGCTTGCGCTGGGGCTGCTCGGCGGCTACCGGGCGCTGGCCGCCGCGGCGGCGGTCACGGTCCTCGCTTACGCGATCGACGTGGTCGCGGGCTCGCCGCTGACGGCGCTCTCGCTGCTGGGGCCGAACCCCGGCCTCGGGGTCCGCTTCTACGGGATCGGGAACGAGCTCGAGGCGCTGCTGGCGGTGCTCGTCGTCGCCGGAACCGGGGCGGGTCTGAGCGGCTTTGTGCCTTGGGCCTCGCGGCGCGCCGGCGCCATTGCCTTCCTGGCGATCGGGCTGACCGCCGCGTTCGTCTTCGCCGTCGGCCGGTTTGGCGCCGACGTCGGCGCCGCGATCGTCCTCCCGGCCGGGGCCGCCGTTGCCGCCGCGGCCGTGGCGGCGCGCCGGCGCCGCACCGTGCTGCTCGCCGTCGCGGCGCCGTTCGCGGTGCTCGCCCTGCTGGCCCTGGTCGACCTCGTCTCCGGCGCCAACGCCCACCTGACCCGCTCGGTCCTCGACGCCGGCGGCCTCGGCGACCTCGCCGACGTCGCCCAGCGGCGCCTGCAGCTCTCCGCCCGCAGCTTCACCCGGCCGATCGTCCTCTTCTTCCTGCCGGTGGTCGCCGCCCTGGCCGGGCTGGCAGTACTCCGCCGCGACCGGCTGCGCGCTTGGGTGGCCGGCCGGCTGGCGCTGCGGGCGGGGCTGATCGGCGCCGCCACCGCGACCGCGGTCGGCACTCTCGCCAACGATTCCGGCGCTCTGCTGCTGGAGATCGGCGTCGCCTACCTGCTCGTCTTCGTCGGCTTCGCCTGGGCCGAGGGTTCGTCCGAGCAGGCCGGGCGATCAACTACCCTTTGCGGTCCGTGCGGATAGCTCTCGTCTCGCCATATTCCTGGTCCTACCAGGGCGGCGTGAATCGGCACGTTGAGGCACTTGCCGAGGAGTTCATCGGACGAGGCCACGACGTCCGCGTGCTCGCCCCCTTCGACCCGCCTGGCCGGGTCAGCCGCGTCCTGCACCGGGCGCCGGCGGAAGCGGGGAAGCTGCCCGACTACCTGCTGCCGCTGGGGCGGACCGTCGGCTTCAACGCCAACGGCTCGGTGTCGAACCTGGCGCCCTTCCCGGCCGGCGGCGTGCGCGCCCCGCGCCGCGCCGTCCGCGAGGGCGATTTCGATGTCATCCACGTACATGAGCCGGTGGTGCCGCTGGTCGGCTGGAACGCGACCCTGGCCTCGCGGACGCCAGTCGTCGGCACCTTCCATACCTACTCGACCAAGCCGGTCCCGAACTACATCGCCAGCGCGGTCGGAGCTCGGCGCGTGTTCAATCGGCTCTCGGCCCGGATCGCGGTCTCCGAGGCGGCCGCCTGGACCGGCCGGCGCTGGTTCGGCGGCGACTACACGATCATCCCCAACGGGGTCGATGTCGAGGCGGCGCCGCGGACGCCGGTCGGGCCCGCCGAGGAGCTGCGGCTGCTGTTCGTCGGCCGGCCCGAGGAGCGCAAGGGCCTGCCGATCCTGCTGACGGCTTTCGGTGCCCTGGTCGAGCACGTGCCCTGCCGGCTCAGCGTGATCGGCGCCGACCGCGAGGACGTGCTCCGCTACATCTCCGATCCGGAGCTGATGGGCGCGATCGACCTGCACGGCCGCGTCTCCGGCGAGCGGCTCTGGGAGGAACTGCACCGCGCCGACGTGCTCTGCGCGCCCTCGCTGTCGGGGGAGAGCTTCGGGATGGTCCTGACTGAGGCGTTCGCGGCCGGCACGCCGGTCGTCGCCTCCGGGATCGCCGGCTACAGCGACGTCGTCACCGACGGCGTCGACGGGCTGCTGGTTCCGCCCGGGGACCCGCAGCGGCTCGCCGAGGAGCTGCAGCGCGTCTACCACGAGCCGGAGCGGCTGCGGGCGATGGGGGAGGCCGCGCGCCGCAGCGCCCAGCGGTATGCCTGGCCCCACGTCGCCGACCAGGTGACCGAGGTCTACGAGCGCGCGATCGAGGTGCCGAAGCCGGAGACGACCGGCGAGCGGGTCGCGCACTGGGCCGGCTTGCGTCCGGCCGACGGCAAGCCGCGCCGCCCGGCCCAGCGCCTGCCCTCGCTGGACCCGGCGCCGGTCCAGGCCGGCCATCGCGGCCGGGCGCTGGCCCGCCGACTCGGCCTTGGCATCGCCGCCGCGCTCGGCATCGGCCTGACCGTGCTCGCCGCCCAGAAAATCGGCGTCGACAAGGTCGTCGAAAGCATCGTCCGCTCCAACTTCACCCTGGTCCTCGTCGCCTGTGGGCTGATGGCCCTCTCGCTTTTCTTCCGGGCGGCCTCCTGGTACTGGATCGCCCGGGCGGCGCTGCCGAACCGGCCGATCCGCCGCCGCGACGTCACCTCGGCGACGATGATCGGGGTGCTGATGTCGGCGACGCTGCCCGCCCGTATCGGCGAGCCTGCCCGCGCCCTGACCCTGGCCCGGCGGATCGGGCGGATGCGGCAGACCTTCCCGGTCCTGCTCGGCACCCTGGTCTCGCAGACGCTGCTGAACCTGATCGCCCTGGCGCTGCTGGGCGTGATCATCATCTCGACCACGCCGCTCTTCCACTCCGGCACCAAGGAGCTGTTCCTGTTCAGCCTGGTGCCAGCGCTGCTGCTGGTCGTCGTCCTCGTCGCGCCGCTGCTGATGCGCCGCAATGGCAACGGCCGGATGGCCCGGATCGGCGCCGCCGTGCACAGTGCTCTGATCCAGGTCAGGGCCGGCCTCACCGTCTTCCGCAACCCCCGCCGCGGCATCCCCGCGGCGGCCGCCCAGCTGACCGCCTGGGCGATCCAGCTGGCGGCCTGCTGGGCGCTGCTCTACGCCCTCAACCTCGATGGCCAGGCCGGGATCGGCGCCGCCGCCGCGGTCCTCTTCGCGGTCAACGTCACCGCGGTGGTGCCGGCGACGCCCTCCAACATCGGCATCTTCCAGGCCGCCGTGGTCAGCGTCCTCCACACCGGCTTCGGCGTCGGCACCGCCGACGCCCTTGCCTACGGGGTAATCCTTCAGGCCGTCGAGATCGCCACGGCCGTCGCCCTCGGCCTCCCGGCCCTGGTCCGTGAGGGCCTTACCTGGAGCGACCTGCGCGTGCAGGCCCTCTCGACGGCGCCGGTGCGGCTCGAGCCCGAGCCGGTTTCCCGCGATGGGGGTCGCGTCAACGTCTGAGGAACCGAAGACCAAGCAAAGATCCCCTTTCACTTAGAAAAAGTGTTTCAGTCGGATAGCATGCGTGTGTGACGGAGGTGGACTTCGACGCCGGCGCCATGGAGTCCGTCGCCCAGCTGTTCCGTCGGGAGATTTGGCAGACGCCGCCTGCCGACGCGATTGCCGAGTGCGGGATCGAAGTGCAGGGGTTCGGGCCGTTGCAGGCGACCGTCTTCACCGAGTTGGCTGAGGTCGAGGGCGCCAACTTGATCACCGGGGCGGCCGAGCCGGGCGGGGTCGCCGGCGGGCACCTCGCCGATGCGATCGATTGGGCCGGGTCCCGTGGCGTCGACTTCCGCGTTGCCGTCGCCGAGAGCCGGCCCGGCAGCGGCGAGGCCGAGGACTGGCTCAACCGCAGTCGCTACGAGCGGGACGGGACCCTGGTCACGTATGTCCGCGACGTCGCTCCCTCGGACCTGCCGAAGCTGCCCGGAATCGAGGTCCTCGAGCTGGAGGAGGACGAAGGCGAAGGGATGAGCGCGATCGCCGCCGAAGGGCTCGGCCTGCCGGAGTGGGCGGGGACCCTCTTCTTCGACCTCCCGAGCCGGCCTCGCTGGCGCTGCTACGTCGCCCTGCTCGACGGCGAGCTGGCCGCGTGCGGGGCGATGATGGTCGAGGGTCGGTTTGCCGAGCTCGGCGTCGACGCAACCCGGGTCGCTGCCCGGGGGCGTGGCTGCCAGCTCGCCCTCCTGCGGCACCGGATCGAGGTCGCCCGCGAGCTCGGCTGCAGAACGGTCTTCGCCGAGGTCGGCTGCAACGTCGGCAGCGTCGCGATCACCCGCGGCAACCTTCTTCACGCGGGCTTCACGGAGGCCTACCAAAGCCGGGTCTGGCGACTCTCGCCCTCCCTGGGCATCTACTAGGAAATCCTCGCAAAATCCTCATACAGAAAGTTTCTTGACAAATACTGAAATGTACCCATAGAGTCCCGAGCACCAGACGGGGAAAGGGGTGCGAGCCATGGGGGAAATGGCCATCGTGGAGTGCGACCCGGGCGTGCTCGAGCGCGTTGCGCAGCAGTCCCGGCGCGACATGTGGAACTCCGTGACCGCCGACGCGGTCAGCGAGTCAGGCGTGGAATTGCGGCGTTTCGGCCCGGTCCAGGTGACGGTGTTCGCCGACCTTCCGGAGGCCGAGTGCCTCAACCGGATCCAGGGCGCCGCCGAGCCCGGCGCGATCGAGCAGGGATACCTGACCAAGGCGATCGAATGGATCCGCTCCCGCGAGGTCGACTACCGGGTGCCGGTGGCGGCGGACCGTCCTGGCACCGCGGCGGCCGAGGATTGGCTCGGCCAGCGCGGCTATGAGCCCGGCAGCGGTTGGGTGAAGCTGGTCCGCGACACCTCGCCACCCGACTGGCCGGAAGACCCGAGCATCACGATCTTCGCCCTTGGCGAGGACGAAGCCGACGGCGAAGGACTGTGCGACATCGTCTCGGAAGCCTTCAGGCTGCCGCTCACGGCCAGTGCCCTCTTCTTCTCGCTGCCGCAGACGAGCAACTGGCGCTGCTACACGGCCGCGCTCGGCCCCGAGCGGGGGGTCGTCTCCACCGCCTCGATGATGATCAGTGGCCGCATCGCCCAGCTCGGCCTGGCGGCGACTCGGCCCGAGGCGCGGGGATGCGGCTGCCAGCGGGCGCTGTTGCGCCGGCGCCTGGTCGACGCGGCGGCGGCCGGCTGCCACACCGTCTTCGTCGAACTGGGCGAATTCGAATTGAGCGGCTCGCCGACGGCGCGTCGCAACCTCGAGCGGGCCGGCTTCCGCGAGGCGCCCGGCAGTCGCAACTGGCAGCGCCCGGCGCTCCATCCGGCCGCCCGGGTCCTCTGAGCTCCGCGGCGCCTAACGGCCGAGCGGCTCGGGGGCCTGGGCCGGCTCCTCGCCCTCGGGCTCGGACTCCGGCGGCAGGGTGCCGCCGCGCTCGGTGCCGGCGATCAGTTCGTCTGGCGCCTTCTCGTCGGGGATGAAGCCGGACTTCATCCCGAAGTAGACCGCCTGCGGGTGATGGGCGACGATCGCCACCGTTGACTGCTCGGGCATCACCGCGTAGCCGCCGGAGAGCGTCATCCCGATCTCTTCGAGGCCGAGCAGGCGCCAGACCTTCTCGTGCTCGGATTGGTCCGGGCATGCCGGGTAGCCCCAGGAGTAGCGGCGCCCCTGGTCGATGTCGATCCCCAGCTCCCGGCGCGCCCGGGAGTGGAGCCACTCAGCCAGGCCCTCGGCCGATTGGACGCCGAGCCCGTGGACGTAGAGCTGTTCGGCGAACTCGCCTTCGCTCTCGAGCCGCTCGATCAGCTCCGTCACCTCCGGGCCGACGGTTACGCCCTGCAGCGCGACCACGTCGCGTTCGCCGCTCTCCAGCGGCCGGAAGAAGTCGGCCAGGCAGATCCGGTCGTGCTTGGGCTGGCGCGGGAAGACCAGCCGCTCCAGCTCGCGCTCCGGGTCCTCCGGATCGAAGACCACCAGCTCGTTGCCGTCGGAGTTGCAGGGGAAGAAGCCCAGTCGCGCCCGCGGGTGCAGGTAGTCCTGCTCGCGCCACATCCGCTCCAGCCGCGGCGCGAAGCCCTCCTCCTCGTCGGTCCCCTCGATCAGCTGCCGCCAGGCCTCGCCCTTGACGCCGCGCCCGCCCCAGTGCAGCTTGAAGAGCACGTGGCGGTCGAGGTAGGGGAAGACGTCGGCGAGGTCGACCGGGACCTCGCGCACGCCGAGGAACGGTGGCGCCGGAATCGGCGTGTCGGTGCGGGCGCCGGAGCGGACGCTGTCGTCGTCGGTCGGCGGCGAGTCATCGACGACCACCGGCTTCTCGCGCAGCTCCTTGGCCTCGGCGCGGATCCGCTCGACCAGCGCCGCCCGGGCCCCCTCGTCGACCAGGGCGTCCATCGTGTCTAGCCCCTGGAAGGCGTCCTTGCAGTAGAAGACGCCGGGGTCATAGACGTCGTCGGACTCCTTGCCGTGCGGGTAGAGGGTGCGGCGGCCGAAGTCGCGGTTGATCGCGGCGCCGCCGATCAGCACCGGGAACCCGAGCTCGCGCTGGTGCAGCTCCTGGACGCAGATCGGCATCTGCTTAGAGGTTGAGACCAGCAGCGCCGAGAGGCCGATCGCGTCGGCCTCGTTTTCCACCGCGGCCTCGATGATCGCGTCGACCGGGACCTGCTTGCCGAGGTCGATCACCGTGTAACCGTTGTTGGTGAGGATCGTGTTGACGAGCGACTTGCCGATGTCGTGGACGTCGCCGAACACGGTCGCGATCACGACCTTGCCCTTGGTGTGGCCGTCGATCCGGTCCAGGTAGTTCTCCAGCTGGGCGACCGCCCGCTTCATCGCTTCCGCCGACTGCAGCACGAAGGGCAGGATCAGTTCGCCGGCGCCGAATTTGTCGCCGACCTCCTTCATCGCCGGCAGCAGCACCTCGTTGAGGGTCGGGACGGCGCCGATCTTCTCCACCGAGCGGTCGATCCAGTCCTCGACCCCGTCCTTCTTGCGGCGCAGGATGTGCCAGTGCAGGGCCTCCTCCGGCTCCATGCCGGCGGTCGGGTCGGCCGCCTCGTCGGCAGTCTCTTCGCCCTTCGACTCGAAGTGGGAGATGAAGCGCTCGAGCGCGTCGTCGCGGCGGTTGAAGACGAGGTCGTCGGTCAGCTCCCGCTCCTCGTCGGGGATCTCCGCGTAGGGGGTGATGTGGTTGGGGTTGACCATCGCCAGGTCGAGCCCGGCCTCGACGCAGTGGTGCAGGAAGACCGAGTTGAGGACGGCGCGGGGTCGCGGCGAGACGCCGAAGGAGACGTTGGAGACGCCCAGCGAGGTCTTGACGCCGGGGAGCTCCGCCTTGATCCGGCGGATCCCCTCGATCGTCTCCACCGCCGAGGGCTTCCACTCCTCGTCGCCAGTGGTGAGGGTGAAGGTGAGCGCATCGAAGATCAGCGCTTCGGGGTCGAGCCCGTGCTCGTCGCAGGCGATTTCCTTCAACCGCGTGGCGATCTCGACCTTGCGCTCGGCGGTCTTCGCCATCCCGACCTCGTCGATCGTCAGCGCGATCAGAGCCGCGCCGTGCGCCTTCGCCAGCGGGATCACCGTGTCGGCCTTGGCGCGGCCGGCCTCGAGGTTGATCGAGTTGACGATCGCCCGGCCGGGGATCGTCTCCAGCGCCGCCTTCAGCACCTCCGGTTCGGTCGAGTCGACCTGGATCGGCGCCGGCTGGGTCAGCGAGACCCGCTTCACGACCGCGCTCATCTGCTCGTCCTCGTCCTGGCGCTCGGTCAGGGCCACGCAGACGTCAAGCACGTGGGCGCCGCCTTCGACCTGGTCTTCGGCGACCTGGACGAGACCGTCGTAGTCATCGGAGAGCAGCAGCTCCTTGGCCTTTTTCGAGCCCTGCGAGTTGACCCGCTCGCCGACCAGGGTCGGCCGGGGCTCCTGGACCAGCGGGGTCGAGGTCATCATCGAGGAGACTTCGAAGAGTCCCGGCGCCGGCCGCTCCCCGGGCGTGTGGCCGCCGACCCGCTCGCGGATCGCGGCGATGTGCTCGGGCGTGGTCCCGCAGCAGCCGCCGACGATCCCGACCCCGTAGCGCTCGACGAACTCGCCCAGCGTCGCGGCCAGCGGCTCCGGCTGTTCGGGGAAGATCGTCTCGCCGTCGGGGCCCTGCAGGGGCAGGCCGGCGTTGGGGATGCAGTGGACCGGCAGCGGGCTGTGCTCGCCGAGGAAGCGGATCGCGTCGCGCATGTCCTCGGGACCGGTCGAGCAGTTGAGCCCGATCACGTCGACGTCAAGCGCCGCCAGCGTCGTCAGCACCGCCTGGATGTCGGTGCCGAGCAGCATCTTGCCGCCGTTGGGGAGCAGCGAGACGCTGGTCTGGATCGGCAGCCGCCGGCCGGTCGCGGCGAAGGCCTCGCGGGCGCCGAAGATCGCCGCCTTGACCTCGAGGATGTCCTGGGCGGTCTCGATGATGATCAGGTCGGCGCCGCCCTCGACCAGGCCGCGCGCCTGCTCGGCGAACACCTCGACCAGCTTGCCGAAGGAAATGTCGCCCAGGGTCGGGTCGGTGGACGCCGGCAGGAACCCGGTCGGCCCGATCGAGCCGGCCACGAAGCGATCGTCGCCAGCCGCCTTGCGGGCGATTTCCGCCGCCTTGGTGTTGATCTCCAGCGTGTGCTCGCCGAGCCCCCACTCGTCGAGCTTCAGCCGCGAGCCCTGGAAGGTGTCGGTCTCGACCGCCTCGGCGCCGGCTTCCAGCATCGAGGTGTGGACGCCCTCGATCACGTCGGGCCGGTTGAGGACCAGCGCCTCGTGGCACTTGCCCTCCAGCCCCCCGTAGTCCTCCTGGCCGAGCTCGAACTGCTCGAGCGTCGCGCCCATGCCGCCGTCGAAGACGACGACGCGCTCCTTGGTCGCGGCTATGTAGTCACGCTCGGCCATGACCTGAAGAGGCTACCGGGGCGCTGGATCGGCGAGCGACCGGAGCTCGGTGGCGCCTGCCTCGGCGTCAGGAGACGATCATGGTGACGACGCCGGAGAGGCTGGCGGCGAGGAGCACGCCCACGAGAATGTCGAAGCGGCGATTCAGGATCGCGAAGTTCCGATTCGTTTCGTCACGCAGGCCCTTGATGTCGCCATGGATCTGCTCGAAGCGCTTGTCGACCTGCTCGAAGCGCTTGTCGACCTGCTCGAAGCGGGTGTCCACGCTCTTCGCGAGGTCGTCCATGCGGTCGTCGGTCCAGGTCTGCCTCATCGCTGCCATGATGCCAGGTACTGTAGACAAGAAGATGCGACGCGTGGTGCTGGAATGTAGGAGCTGCGTCAATTCTTCTTGGCGGAAGTGTGCCCTTGGCCCTTGGGCGGCAGCGTGCGCCCTGGTCAACCTCGCATCCCGAGGCGACGCTTCAGGTCACGCGCGTTGAAGGCCTGGGCGATGCGGCCGACGAGGCCGCGGCGGGCGCGGGTGTAGGGGTACCAGGTCGGTTCGCGCTTGCCGCCGAAGCGGGTGATCACGACCGACTCCGGGCGGCAGTACTTCTTGATCCCGCCTTCGCCGTGCCTGGTGCCGATGCCGGACTGCTTCCAGCCGCCCATCGGCACGTCGGAGGCCAGGTAGTTGACGAGCACGTCGTTGACGTTGACGGCGCCGCACTCGACCCGGCGGGCGACCCGCTCGGCCCGGTTGCGCTCGCCGAAAACCGAGCCGGAGAGGCCGTAGCGGCTGTCGTTGGCCATCCGCAGCGCCTCCTCGGCGTCGCGCACCTTCATCACCCCGACCACCGGGCCGAAGGTCTCGTCGCGCATCACCTTCATCGAGTGGTCGACGTCGACCAGCACCGTCGGCTCGAAGAAGTCGCCCGGTCCCGCGACCGGCTTGCCGCCGGTCAGCGCCCGGGCGCCGCTGGCGAGGGCGTCGTCGACGTGGTCCTTGACGATCGCGGTCTGGTTGGGCGAGGTCATCGCGCCGACGTCGGCGTCCCAGCCGGTCGCGTCGGGGCCCTGCCTCAACACCCCGACTTCTTTGACGAGTTTGCCGACGAACTCGTCGTAGGCCGGCTCCTCGACGTAGATCCGCTCCACCGACATGCAGATCTGGCCGGAGTTCATCATCCCGCCCCACGCCGCGGCGTTGGCGGCGCGGTCGAGGTCGGCGTCGGCGAGGACGATCATCGGGTCCTTGCCGCCGAGCTCGAGGCTGACCGGGGTCAGCGTCTCCGCTGCCCGCGCCATCACCTTGCGGCCGGTGCGGTCGGAGCCGGTGAACTGGATGAAGTCGACGTTGTCGACCAGGGCGCCGCCGGTCTCGCCGACCCCCTGCACGCACTCGAGCACGTCGGGCGCGCCGATCTCGCTCTTCCAGGCCTCGACCACCTCGGCCAGGCCGAGCGGCGTGAACTCGGACGGCTTGATGACCACGGCGGCGCCGGCCTGCAGGGCCGGGATCGCGTCGCCGAGGGCGAGGATCAGCGGGAAGTTCCAGGGGCTGATGATCCCGACCACCTGGTGCGGCCGGTACTGGACGCGCAGCTTCTTGGAGGCCAGCAGCGGGGAGTGGGGGCGGATCTTCTCCTCGCCGATGAACTCGGGCGCCTTGGCCCCGTAGAAGTTGATCAGGTCCGCCAGGTAAGCCGGCTCGTTGGAAGCGTCGGCGCGGACCTTGCCGGTCTCCCTCTGCATCGTGTCGAGGACGCGGTCGGAGTTGTCGAGCAGCCAGTCGCGCAGCTTGCCGAGCCAGTGATAGCGGCCCTCGATCCCGATCGCCTCCCACTCGGCCTGGTTGGCGCGCACCCGGGCCACCTTCTCGGCGACCGCTTCCGGGGAGTCGATCGCGACCGTGGCGACCCGCTCACCCGTCGCCGGGTTGCTGACCTCGAAGCTTTGCTCGGCTGCGGCCCCACTGCCGCTCACCGTCTTCGTCTCGATACCGGTCCCGACCGTGCCGCTCTCCACCGCTGCTCCCTTCGTCGCCCTCTGCAGTTTGGCTGCCCAGCCAAACTGTACCCCGGTTCGGTGAGCCTGGCGAATTACCTGGAGTCGGGGCTATTTGTGCTCGCGAGCGGGCGAGCAGAGGTCGGTCAACTAGTCCGGCCCTGACTTCTCGGACGCTCTCGTCGGTGCGCCGAGCGCGGGCGTCGAGCCGTTGCCATGCTCGCCCGTCGTCAGCCGAGCAGGTTGCTGACGATCAGGCCGGCGAACCCGGTCAGCAGCGTGCCCAGGATTACCTCGAAGCGCCGCTCGATCGTGGCGAAACGGTTATTCACCACGGCGCCCTGCTTCTCGATCGCCACGCGGAGTTCCTTGCCCTGCTCCTCGATCTTCCCGCGGAGTTCGGTGCCCTGGTCCTGAACTTCGCTTTTCAGGGCGTCGATGCGCTCGTCAACCCGGTTGAAGCGCTGATCGACGTGTTCGAAGCGCTTGTCGACTTGCGCGAAGCCGGAATCGACCTGCTCCTTCAGATCGTCGATCCGGTCGTCTGGCCAGTGCGTTCTCATCGCTGCCATGATGATGCCAGCGTAGACAAAAAGATGCAACGGGTGGTGCGGGGAAGGTGCCAATCGTGGGGCGGCAATCCGACGGAACTGTCCCGTCACCTTTCAACTAGCCGATAGACCGGGCCGTCGAGCGAGGTGATGTAGAGGTGGCCGCGAGCGTCTTCGCCGAAGGAGCTGGGGCTGGCGACGCTGAGGCCGAGCTTGCGGTCGCGGCCGGCCCGTTTCAGGTGGGGGACGAGGCTGCGCAGCTCGCCCTCGCAGAGGTCGGCGTAGACGTAACGCTTATATAGAGAACGGAGGGCGCGGTCGCGGACCACGTAGCCACCGATGATCGAGCAGCTGCCGCCGCGGCTGTGCGGGTAGGCGAAGATCGGCTTGACGGTGCCGCCGGGGTCGGGGGTGTCGCCGTTCTCGTCGTCGTAGGGGGAGCGGCCCTCGAAGGCGTCCCAGCCGAAGTTGGCGCCGCCGGCGGCGGCGACGGTGGTGTAGTCGAGCTCCTCGAAGTCGTTCTGGCCGACGTCGCCGATCGCGATCCGCGGCTGTCCGGAGCTGACCGTGTCGAAAGAGAAGCGGAAGGGGTTGCGGAGGCCGTAGCTGTAGATCTCGTCGCGGCCCGGCTTGCCGACGAAGGGGTTGGAGGCGGGGACCGAGTAGGGGTCGCCGCCGGACGGCCGCGGGTCGATGCGCAGCAGCTTGCCGAGCAGCGAGTCCTTGTTCTGGGCGTTGTTGGGCGGATCGCCGGCCGAGCCGCCGTCGCCGGTGCCGAGGAACAGCAGGTCGCCGAGGAACTGCAACTGGCCGCCGTTGTGGTTTGAGTTGACGGGGTGGGGGATGAGGATGACCTGGCGCCGGGACCCCGCCGCCGCCCGGGTCGGGCTGCGCCGCTTGAATTCGTCGACGCGGATGTTGCCGGCCGGGTCGGTGTAATAGACGTAGAAGCCGCGGCTGCTGGCGTAGTCGGGCGGGAAGGCGATCGAGAGCAGCCCTCGCTCGCCGCCCGAGGAGATCTCACCGCTGAGGTCGAGGAAGGTCCCCCGGCGCCGTCCCCCCTCGAGGGCCATCACCCGGCCCTCCTGCTCGACCACGAAGAGCAGCCGCGGGAAGCCCGGCGCCGCGGCGACGTAGACGGGTTCCTGGAAGTTGCCGACCTGCTTCAGCGCCAGCTTGCCCTTCGCGGCCGCTGCTTTGGCCGGCTGCTGCGAGCCCCTGTGCTGGGAAGGCTCCTCAGCCGAGCCGCAGGCGGGCAGGCCGAGACAGAGTGCCGCGGCGCTGAACAGGACGGTGACGAGGCGCGGTCTCACAGGCGAGACGGTACCCGCCGGCCGCCGCGGCTACTCGCCCTTGTTGCCCTGGCCGGAGCCGCCGCCGATTTCGACGACTTCGCCGCTCGGCGTCACTTCGGTTTCGGGCAGGTCGCTGGTGATGTCGACGACGAAGGAGCCGCCGGGGGCGACGCCGCCCCTGGTCTCCGCCTTGATGTCGCTGGCGAGGCCGGCGCCGACCGCGTACTCGATCGTGTAGTCGCCGGCTTTGACCGCGACCAGCTTCCAGACGGCTTCCTTGGTCTCACCCCGTTTCAGCGGCCCGAAGGCGTAGGTGCGGGGGTTCGAGGTGGTGGCGCCGCCCGGATCCTGGGAATCGCCCCGCTTCGGGTAGCCGGCGGCGAGGACCCAGACCGGCCGGTCCG
The DNA here is from genome assembly GCA_946886425.1 of uncultured Actinomycetes bacterium. The sequence goes on along the minus strand of CAMPIP010000004.1, from coordinate 4,332 downwards.
GCTGCGCCAGCCCCGCCGTCGCGTCGCGGGTCGCGAACGGCACCGAGGAGGCCGAGCCCTGCTTGCCGGCGATCGACATCGTCACGGTCAGGTTGGGAACGGTCTCCTCGCCGCTGTTGCGGACGCCCAGTCGCAGCAGCGAGGTCTGGCCGAGCTGCTGTTCGGTCGGGAAGCTCGCCTCGGTGACGCGCAGGTCGTAGGTGCCGGCCCGTTCGTTCGAGTCCGACGAGGATTCGCCGCCACAGGCGCCAAGCAGCACCGCCACGGCCACAGCGGCAACCCCGGTCGCGGTGGCTCGGAGGCGGGTGCGCCGGGAATATCTTCCGGTCCCCCGCAAAGCGGCCGGAACATACCACGCGCTTTCCCGTCCACAGAGGCGTTTGGGGCCCCCCTGGTCGGGTTAGCGGTATCTCAACACTCTGCCGCTCGATGGGCCTGACCCATCCCATAGACTTCCCGGCTGAGAGTGGGGCGTCGCACACGCGTGGGCGCGGCTCGTGGAGGAGAAATGGTCGGAACCGCAGTGAACAGGGCGTTTGCGCCCGCCAGGTCGCTGTTCGAGCAGGTAGGGGACATGATGATCCTCACTGCTCGCACGCTCGTTTCCGCGGTCAAACCGCCCTACCCCTACGGCGAGGAGTTCATTGGCCAGTTCCTCTTCGCCCTGCAGCTCTGCTGGTTCCCGCTGCTGGTCTCGACGGTCGCCTTCGGGTTCGGGGCGCCGGGCCTGCAGGCGGCGAACGTGTTCACGCTTTTCGGCTCTCTCGACCGTCTCGGCGGCTTCTTCGTGCTCGCCTCGATCCGCGAGTTCGCGCCGTTCGTTACCGCGGTCGTCGTCGCCGGCGTCGCCGGCACCGCGATCACCGCCGATCTGGGAGCCCGGAAGATCCGCGAGGAGCTCGACGCCCTGCAGGTGCTCGGCGTCGACCCGATCAAGAACCTGGTCGTGCCGCGCTTCCTGGCCCTGATGGTGATCACCGGCCTGCTCGACATCTACGCCCTGGTCTTCGGGATCAGCGGCGGCATCCTCACCGAGCTTCTCTACGGCCAGCCGCTCGGTGGCTTCTTCGCCACGCTCTTCTCCAACGCCTCGATTCTCGATCTCGCAGGCTCGGTGATCAAGTGCACCCTGTTCGGGGCGATCATCGCCGTCGTCTGCTCGTACAAGGGGATGACCGCGTCCGGCGGCGCCGCCGGGGTGGGTCGTGCGGTCAACGAGGCGGTCGTGATCGCCTTCATGGGCGTCTTCGCGTTCAACTACGTCTTCACCCAGACCCTGCTCGCGACCAACCCGGAGCTGCAGACGATCCGATGAACGACTGGCTCGAGGTCCCCCGCGGCTGGCTCGACTCCTTCGGGGACATCGCCCGCTTCGGCTCGCGCGTCGCCGGGCTCGTCTACTCGGGCCGGGTCCTCCGTTTCTTCGGCGAGAGCCTGCGTCAGGCCGGGATCCTGATCCTCGGCTCGGCCCTGATCATCTGGGGCCTGGTCTTCATTCTCGGCCTGCAGTGCGGGATCGAGGGCGCCTACTTGCTGCGCGCCCAGGGCGCGCCCGCCTACGCCGGTCTATTTTCCGCCTGGTGCGATCTTCGGGAGGTGCTGCCCTACGCCTTCGGCTACATGCTGGCGGCCAAGGTCGGGACCGGGATCGTCGCCGAGCTCGGAGCGATGCGGATCTCCGACGAGATAGACGCCCTCGAGGTGATGGGGGTCCCGCCGGTGACCTTCCTCTGCGCGACCCGCCTGCTGGCCGCCTGGATCGCCTTCCCGTTCATGTACCTGGTCGGGATCGGGATCATGTACCTGGCCAGCTACGTGGCGGTCGTCCAGCAGATCGGCGACGTCTCCTCAGGCGGCTACCTGCTGATCTTCTGGATGTTCCAGAACCCGCCCGATCTCTTCTACAGCTTGATCAAGGGCATGTTCATGGCCACCGCGATCGTGCTGGTGGGCTGTTACTACGGCTACACCGCCTCGGGCGGGCCGGTCGGAGTGGGCACCGCGACCGCCAAGTCGATGGTGCTCAACATCGTCTTAGTGCACATCATCGGGATGTTGGGAACCCTGGTCTTCTGGGGTGCCAACCCGAGGGCGCCGATAGGAGGCTGACGTTGATCGAGGACGAGAACCGCAGGGAAGAAGAGGAGCTCCAGGCCGAGGCCGAGGAGAGCGGCGAAGAGGCGCCGCAGATCGGCGACCCGGTCGAGCCCGTCTCCCCCGAGCCGATGGCCGAGACCCCGGGGCATCCCCGGAGCGCTTCCTCCTCCGGTCCCTACATCAGCGAGGACGGGGCGACGATGGGGCGGGACTTCATCATTCCCGGCGTCGATCCGCAGGAGCACGATCCATACCGCTTCCACACCGGCCGTAAGCGCGACCACGGCGGCACCGACGCGATCGAGATCATCGACCTCGTCAAACAGTTCGGCCGCGCCCGCATCCTCAACGGCCTCAACCTCGGCCTGCCCGAGGACCAGGTCTCGATGGTGCTCGGCCCCTCCGGGACCGGCAAGAGCGTGCTGATCAAGCACATCGTCGGGCTGCTCTACCCGGACTCCGGCGACGTTCTCGTCCACGGCGAGTCGATCCCGAACATGACCGACGACGAACTCTTCGACGTCCGCAAAAAGTTCGGCCTGCTGTTCCAGGACGGCGCCCTGTTCGGCTCGATGAACATCTACGACAACACCGCCTTCCCGCTGCGGCAGCACACCGACAAAAGCGAGGAAGAGATCGGCGAGATCGTCAACCGCCGCCTCAAGGAGGTCGGCCTCTCCGAGGCGACCTACAAGATGCCGAACGAGCTCTCGGGCGGGATGCGCAAGCGTGCTGGCTTCGCCCGGGCACTGGTGCTGGAACCGGCGATCGTGATGTTCGACGAGCCCGACTCCGGCCTCGACCCGGTGCGGACCGCGCTGCTCTGCGAGTTGATCCGCGAGGTCCACGCCGAGAACGGCGGCTGCTACCTGGTGATCAGCCACGACCTCGGCACCGCCCGCCGGATCGCCGACTTCATCGCCGTGCTGTGGAGCGGCAAGATCGTCGAGTCGGGCCCCAAAGAAGAGCTGTTCGACTCCAGCAACCCCTTCGTCAGCCAGTTCCTCAACGCGGACGTCACCGGCCCGCTCTCGATGGACTGAGCCGGTGGGCCGGCGCCCGCTCGCCCCGGCTGGCGGTGCGCCGTGAGGGACCGCTACTCGGTGATCGTCGGCCTGCTCTTCTTGGCTGTGATCGCCATTGCCGCGATCAACACGCTGGGCGGGGAGGGCGAGCGCGGCGAGACCCTCGGCCTCGACCGCATGCCGGACCGCTGGCCGCTGCCGGAGTTCGCGGTACCGGTCGCGGCCGGCCCGCTGGAAGGCGACGCAAACGTCGCCCAGGACGATTGCGAGAGCTCGGCGATCCCATGCCCGAGCGGCGACGTTCGCCCCCCCGCCTGCAGGATCCCCGGGGCCGGGGCGATCCGGATCTGCGACCTCTTCGACCGGCCGCTGGTGATCTCGTTCTGGTTCGATCGCGGTGGCGACTGCGCCCAGCAGCAGAACGTCGTCGACTCGGTCTACCGGCGCTACCGTGGACGGGTGAACTTCCTCTCGCTCGACATTCGCGACGATCGGGACACGGTTCGCGACCTGGTCCGCCAGCGCGGCTGGGAGATGCCGGTCGGCTATGACCGCGACGGCGCCGTCGCCGCCCTCTACCGGGTCGGCGGCTGCCCGACCTTCGCTTACGCCTACCCCGGCGGGACGCTGCAATCGGCCGGGATCGGCGAACTGGCCGCCGCCGGACTCAGCGCCCGGGTCGAGCAGCTGCTGGAGGCGACGAGGCGGGCGGAACGGAGCTGAGATGGCCCCCGGCGCCGCGGACCCGATCGGTTGGGAGCCCTCGCCCGAGCAAGGCTGGGTGGCGCCGCACATCGCGGCTGAGTTTCCCGGGCTCGGGATCGCCTGGATCGAGGTCGACGCCCGCCCCGGCAAGAGCCCGGAGCCGGTTCGCCGCCACCTCCGGGTCCTGTCCGACCGCTTCTACGGCAGCCAGGCGATCCACATGCGGGAACGGCCGACCCCCTGGGCCTATCGCGTCTTCTTCCGGCAGATCGGACTCGACCCCGACCGCACCCGTACCCCGGTCGAGCAGCTGGCCCTGGAACGGCTTCGCGACGGCGCCTTCCGCAGCCAGGGATTGCCCGCCGACGCGCTGACCGTGGCGACCGTAGAGACCGGGGTGGCCCTGCGCGCCTTCGACGCCGAGCGCCTGCGAGGCAGCCTCTGCATCCGCGATTCCGCCCCGGGTGAGTCGCTGCCGGGCCGGCCAGGCGAGCTCGAGCAGGGG
>CAMPIP010000003.1 GCA_946886425.1 uncultured Actinomycetes bacterium | reverse complement strand
GGCGGTGGCGCTGCTGCTCCGGGCCGCCGGCGATCGCCGCGCCTTCGGTCAGCTGCCGGGCCGGGTCCGAGAGCGGCGTCAGCTCGCCGCGCACCGCCGCCGCGACCGTCTCCGGCACCTCGGCGCCGCCGCCGTGCCGGGCCAGCTGCTCGAGGAAGAGCGGGTTGCCGGCCGCGGTCCCCAGCAGCCGCTCGCGCAGGTCGGGCTCGAGGCCGTCGGGAAGCAGCGCCAGCGCGGCGTCGCGGTCCAGCGGTCCCGGGCGCAGCTCCAGCCAGGCCTCGCCGCGGCGCCCGGCGTCGCGGACGCGCTCCGCGACCGGCCCGGGCCGCATCCCGATCGCGAGCAGGAAGCCGACCCGCGGCGGGCGCCGCAGCAGGTGCAGGACCAGCTCGGCGGAGGCCTCGTCGGCCCAGTGCAGGTCGTCGAGCAGGAGCGCGACGGGACGCTCGCGGCCGAGCATCTCCAGCAGCGAGCGCAGCGCCCGGTGGTGGCGGAAGCGCTCGGCGGCGCCCGCCTGCGCCGCCGGCGCGGCTGCCTCACCGGCGGCGGGGAGGACCGCGCCCAGCTCGGGACCGACCGCGGCCAGGCGGCTCGGGTGCAGGCCGGCGACGTGGTCGTCGAGGGCGTCGACGACGAGCCCGAAGGGCACCTCGCGCTCGTGCTCGGCGGCGCGGCCGCGGAGCACGAGCATCCCGGCCCGCTCGGCGGCGGCGGCGGTCGAGTCGAGCAGGGCGCTCTTGCCGATTCCCGCTTCGCCGACGACAGCGAGCGCCCGCATCTCGCCCTCGTGAGCGGCGTCGACGGCGCGCTCGATCTCCGCGGTCTCCCTGCTCCGGCCGACGAGCTCCACGGCGCCAGTCTAGGTAGCCGGCCGGGCCGGGCGAGGGGCCGGCGAGGGATACCCCCAATGGAAGCGGGGGGCGGTCGCGGCGACGCTGGGAGGGCAGCGCGAACCGACCGAAAGGACTCCCCGATGACCAGCTTCCTCGCCTACACCTCGCCGGCGGCGGGCCACCTGTTTCCCCTGGTGCCCGGCCTCATGGAGCTGCGCCGCCGCGGCCACGACGTGCACGTGCGCACCGACCCGGCACTGGTCGCCGGGCTGCGCCGGGTCGGTCTCGACGCCGAGCCGGTCGATCCGCGGATCGCGGCGATCCGGCCCGGAGGCGAGAGCGGCGGCAACGGCCTGCGCACCGCCTACCGGGCCCTGCTCGAGCGCGCCGCCCTCGACGCCCCGGACCTGGAGCGGGCGTGCGCCGAGACCGGCGCCGACGCGGTCCTGGTCGACGCGCTCGCCTATGGCGCCGGCGTCGCGGCGGAGCGGGCCGGGGCGCCGTGGGCGATGACCCTGCCGTCGCTGCTGCCACTGCCTGGCGCCGGCATCCCCCCCTACGGGATGGCGCTGCCGCCGGCGCGCGGACCGCTCGGGGCCCTGCGCGACCGTCTTGGCTGGGCCCTGGTGGAGCGCGCCTACGCCCGCGCCCTACTGCCGGGCCTGAACGAGCTGCGCCGCGGCAGGGGGCTGGAGCCGCTGCACTCGCCGATCGACCTCTTCGCGGCGCCGGACCGGGTGCTCGTCCTCACCGGCCCGCCCCTCGAGTACCCCCGCACCGACGCGCCGGCCAACGTCAGCTTCGTCGGCGCCTGCTCCTGGGACCCGCCCGGCCCGGTGCCGGGAGGGCCGCCCTACCTGGATGAGGACGGCGATCCCTGGGTGCTGGTCACCTGCTCGACCGACTACCAGGGCGACGAGCAGCTGGCCGCGACCGCGATCGAGGCCCTGCGCGAGGAGCCGGTGCGGGTCCTGGTCACCCTCGCCGACGCGGCCAGCGCGGCCCGGCTGCCGGAGGCTCCCAACGCCCGCGTCGAGCGCTTCGTCCCGCACGGGCCGGTGCTGCGGCGGGCCGCCGCGGTCGTCTGCCACGGCGGCATGGGCATCGTCCAGAAGTCCCTGGCCGCCTCGGTCCCCGTCGTCGCCGTGCCCTTCGGCCGCGACCAGCCGGAGATCGGGCGGCGCCTGCGCGAGTGCGGCGCGGGCCGGGTCGTGCCGCGGCGGCGGCTGCGGGCCGAGCGCCTGCGCGCCGCCGTCCGCGAGGCGATCGCCGACCGCGCCGGGGCGAAAGCAGCAGCCGCCGAGCTGGGTGCGGGCGACCCGCCCGGGGCGTTCGCCGACCGCTGCGAGGAGCTGACCGGGGCGCCGCGAGCGCTCCCGGCCTGAACAGAACCGAGAACGCGGCCGGGCGACCGGCCGACCAACGAAAGGAGAAGCAATGAACACGAAAAGCAAGGCGAGGGCCGGGGCGTTCCTGGCCGCCATCGCGGCGGCGCTGACCCTGTCCCTGGCACTCGCCGGCGGCGCCGCGGCGACCCCTTCCTACGAGGGCTTCAAGATGGCCAAGTTCAAGGTCGAGATCGAGGGCCGCTCCAACACCAGCTGGAAAAACAACCTCGATGCGGCGAACGACTGCGAGAGCAGCGATCACTCCTACGGCGGCGAGCGACTCAGCTTCGCCACCAAGAAGCCGTTCGTGATCACCGCGACCTACTTCCCCGACGACCTCAACCCCGACATCTTCTCCGGCAGCTCATCCCTCGGCGTGCCGGTGGTGGCCCGGGTCAACCGCCGCTACACGCCCGCCGTCACCTATGCGGCGAGGCACTGCGAAGACAACGGCGGCGGCGCCGAACCGGTCCGTCCCGACTGCGGCCCCCGCGTCGTCCCCAAGTGGCACGTCGAGCTCGAGTTCAGCGACGAGAAGCGGAACGGCCTGCAGCTCCACAGCGACAACTCCGCCAAGGACCTCTACGAACACTGTCCCACCCTCGGGTTCACCTACCCCTTCCTGCTCGACGTGACGGACGCCCGCACCGAGGAGCCGCTCTTCGCCGACCTGTCCCCCGACGACCTCTTCAACCCGAAGCTGCAGAAGTGGATCACGATCGGTGACGGCATCTACGGGGAAGACGACCCTGCCTACAGCTACGTGACCCAGGTCCACTGGACGGTCTCGTTCACGAGGCTGAGGGGGAAGTAGGCGCCCACGGTCAGGAGCCCGTCGCCAGGTCCTTGGCCAGGCGGCGGGCGATGCCGAGGCGCAGCACCTCGGAAGCACCCTCGTAAATCCGCAGCGGCCGGGCCTGGCGGTAGAGCTTCTCCACCTTGCCGCCCTCGACGAGGCCGAAGCGTCCCATCGCCTGCACGCAGCGGTCGACGACGCGACCGGCGGCCTCGGAGGCGGCAAGCTTGGCGAGGGAGGAGCGGTCGAGCTGGGCGAGCGGGTCCTCGCGGACCGCGGCGGCGACCTCGTAGGTGAGCAGGCGGGTCGATTCGACGTCCGCCCAGGAGTCGGCGAGCAGGCCGGCGACCGGGCCGAGCGCGATCAGGGGCCGGCCGAACTGTTCGCGCCCGGCGGCGTGGCGCGTGGCCTCGCGCAGCGCCGCGTCGGCGAGGCCGACCGCGGCGGCGGCGACCGAGACGCGGAAGGTGGCGAGGGTGCTGAGGGTGAGCCGGAAGCCTTCGCCGGGCGCGCCGACGCGGTCCTCGGGCCCGAGCTCGACGCCGGCGAAGACGACGTCGCCGATCACGTGCGGGGAGATCAGGTCCGGGAGTGGCTCGACGGTGAGGCCCTCGGCTCCGGCGTCGACCGCGAAGAGGGAGTAGCCGTCTTCCTCGCGGGCGAGCACGGTGTAGAAGTCGGCGTCGCCGGCGTTGGAGATGAACGCCTTGTGGCCGTCGAGTCGGAGCCCGCCGCCGTCCGGCCGCACCGCGGTCTCGATCGCTTTCAGGTCGGAACCGGCGTCCGGCTCGGTCAGCGCCAGCGCCGCGATGGAGTCCAGCGAGGCCACCCCCGCCAGCCAGCGCTCGCGCAGCTCATCGCCCCCGGCCAGCGCCAGGGCGAAGCTGCCGATGCCCTGCAGCGCGAAGAGCGAGTCGGCGTGCGAGCAGGTGCCCATGAGGATCTCGCGGACCCGGCAGACGGCGATCGGGTCGACCTTCTCGGCCGCGCCGCCCCAGGCGCCGGGGACGGTCAGCGCGGTCAGGCCGCTGGCGGCGAGCAGCTCGCGGACGCGGGGGTGGGGGCTGGAGCTCGCGTCCGCCTCGGCGGCGATCGGCTCCAGCTGGGCGGCCAGGTCGCGAGCTCGCCCGGCGATCTCCTCGATGTCGGCTCCCAGGTTCAACTCGGGTAATTATATTCAGAGTTAGTCGGCGGCGCCAGTAGGCGGGGCCGGGTCCGGCTCGGCGATCGCTCCCTCGGCCAGCAGCCGCTCGAGCTCCCCCTCGCCGTAGCCGGCGGCCGCCAGGCACTCGCGGGTGTGCTCGCCCAGGCGGGGCGCCGGGGTGCGGATCGAGGCGGGGCGGTTGCGCAGCTTCACGGCGGTGCCGAGCTGCGGCCGCGCGTCGCCGTCGGGGTCGGCGGCGGTCACCGCCATCTCGCGGTGGACCAGCTGCGGGTCGGCGGCCGCCTCGGCGAAGTCGTTGACCGGCCCGACGCAGGCGTCGGCGCCGTCGAACAGTCGCAGCCACTCGGCCGCGGGGCGCTCCAGGAACAGCTCCCGCCAGCGCGGGACCGCCGCGGCGTCGAGCCGGGTGCCCTCCAGCTCCGTCCGGCCGACCGCCGCGCAGAGGGCGGCGAAGAACCGCTCCTCGATCGCCCCCACCGTGAGGAAGCGCCCGTCGGCGCACTCGTAGACGTTGTAACAGGGGAAGCGACCGTTGAGCAGTTGGGTTTCGCGACCGGGAACCGCGCCGCTCGCCCAGTGGATCCCGAGCTGGACCGAGAGGAAGGAGAAAGCGGCGTCGGTGAGCGAGACGTCGACGTGGTCCCCCTGCCCGGTCTCGCGAGCCCGCAGCAGCGCCGCCAGGACACCGACCAGCGAGGTCAGCCCGCCGCCGCCGATGTCGCCGATCTGCACGCCCGGAATCGCCGGGCGGCCATCGGCCGGACCGGTGATCGAGAGCAGGCCGGCGCGGCCGACGTAGTTGATGTCGTGGCCGGCCTCCGCGACCAGCGGCCCCGACTGCCCGTAGCCGGAGATCGAGCAGTAGACGAGCGCCGGGTTGTCCTCGGCGAGGTCCTCGTAGCCGATTCCCAGCCGGCCCACCACGCCGGGCCGGAAGCTCTCCATGACGACGTCGGCGCCGGCCGCAAGGCGCCGGAAGGCCTCGTTCCCGGTGCTCGACTTCAGGTCGATCGCGACCGAGCGCTTGTTGCGGTCGGTGATCCAGCTCTGCCCCGAGGTGCCACCGATGCCCGGCCGTTTCCAGCGCATGTAGTCGCCGACGCCGGGCTGCTCGACCTTGACGACCTCGGCGCCGAGGTCGGCGAGGAGCGCCGTCGCGAAGCCTCCCGGGAGCAGCCTGGTGAGGTCGAGGACGCGCACGCCGGCCAGCGGCCCGGTGTTGGAAATCGGTTTGATAATCTGATCATAGTAATCCTGGAAGGAGAGAGATTTGAGTGACGAGTCCCTGAAGATCCTGTCCTACATCGTCGACGGCCGGCTAGGTGGCCGGAAACCGGATTCGGCGGAATGGGCGGCGAAAGCGATCGACGAAGGCGTCGACGTGATCTCCGGCCAGGGCACCGGCATGGACGCCGGCGCCTACTTCCTCGGCGCCGACAAAGTGCTGCCGCTGCGCCGCGTCGACTTCGAGCCTCTGCTGCTGGCCGCGAAGCGCACCGAGACCCCGTTCGTGTTCTCGATGGGGGGCGCCGCCGGCGCCGACGTGCACCTCCAGCAGTACCTCGACGTGGTCGACGAGATCTGCAAGGACAACGGGATCAAGGTCCGGATCGCGAAGATCTCCGGCGAGATCGACCGCGAGTACCTGCGCGGCAAGGTCCGCGAGGGGGCGAAGATCCGCCGCTCGATCGACAGCGAGCGGATCAGCGAGTACCTGACCGAGGAGGACGTCGACCGCTGCTGCCGGGTCCAGGCCCAGCTCGGCCCAGAGCCGATCATGAAGGCGATCGAGGAGAACGACGACATCGACGGCGTGATCACCGGCCGCGCCCTCGACGTCGGCATCCACATGGCCTCGCCGCTGCTCCACGGGATCGACCGCAGCACCTCCGCCCACCTGGCGAAGATCATCGAGTGCGCCTCGATGTCGGCCGAACCGACCGGGCCCTTCGAGGCGGTCGTCGCCGAGGTCCAGCAGGGATCGTTCACGGTCCGCTGCGTCCACCCCAACCACACCTGCACGGTGCGCTCGGTCTCCAGCCACTCGCTGTACGAGCGCGAGAACCCCTTCGAGGAGCGCAACCCCGGCGGCCTGCTCGACGTCGGGCAGGCGGTCTACGAGCAGATCGACCCGGAGACGGTGCGCTGCTCGGGCGGCGTCTGGCGCGACCTTCCCTACACGGTGAAGCTCGAGGGCGCCGAGCAGATCGGGTTCCAGACCGGCACGCTCTGCGCGATCCGGGACCCGGCGATGATCGCCGAGATCGACCACGTGATCGACCAGGCGCGGGAAACCGTGCTGGCCGAGTCGCCGGTCGACGACGTCGACGTCAGCTTCAAAGTCCTCGGGCTCGACTCCGTGCTCGGGACCTCCGAGCCGCTGCGGGAGACGGCGACCCCGCACGAGCTGGGCGTGCTCTGCGTGGTCACGGCGCCGACGCAGGAGATCGCCAACACCCTTGCCAACACCGCCCGCCTGCGGGTCTTCTTCGCCCAGTTCAAGGGCCGCCGCAGCACCGCCGGCAACACCGCCGCGCCGCTGCAGCAGATGGAGTTCCCGCTCGGGCCGGCCTACGTGTTCAACATCTGGCACCTGCTGCCGCTCGAGGACCCGTCGGAGCCGTTCCCCTACGAAATCATCGAGCTGGGCTGAGAGGAGAGAGAACGTGTCGACCAAACTGTCGGACCTGGCCCCGATCATCCGCAGCAAGAACGCGGAGCCATACCTGAGCACGATCGACGTCTACTTCGCCGGTCGCGAGGAGTTCGAGACCGCCCGCGATTCGGGCGCTCTGACCGAGGAGCGGGTGGCAGCGCTCTACGGCCTGCCGCCCGAGGCCGTCTACGGCATCTACTTCATCGAAGCGGTCAACGCCGCCAAGGTGACCATCTACAAGTACAACGAGGGCGAGTACCGGGGCAGCGGCGACCCGATCGACGGCGACATCTTCGGCGCCCAGCAGTACGTGCCGCTGCTCGACCTCGAGATCGACTAGCCCCGCTCCACCCCAACCGAGAACCGGAGGAGATTCGATGTCCGAGAAGGCACTTTTGATGCTCGACTTCCAGGAGGGGATCTGCCGCCCCGACGGCCCGATGGGGTCGGCCACGGGGGTCGGCGACCAGGTGGTCGAGAAGGGGGTCCTGGAGGCCGCCGCCCGCTGCCTCGCCGCCGCCCGCGACGGTGGCGCCGCGGTGGTCCACTCGCGGGTCGGGTTCGAGCCCGGCTACGTCAACCGGACCAACCGCTCCGGGGCCTTCGCGAGCTTCGAGGAGAACGGGATGATGGCGATCGACAGCGCCGACGCGGCGATCTGCACGGAGGTTGCCCCGCGCGAGGGCGAGCCGGTCCTGGCCCGCGGCTGGGTCGATCCCTTCCTGAACACGCCGCTGCTCGGCATCCTCCAGGCGCGGGGCGTCTCGACCGTCCTGATGGGCGGCGTCGCGAGCAACTTCGTGGTCGAGTCGGCGGCCCGCCACGCCGGTGACCTCGGCTTCGACGTGGCCGTCGTCGAGGAGATGTCGGCGAGCTTCAACCCCTCGATGCACGAGTTCTTCATGAACGAACTGCTGCCGACCTTCGGGCGCGAGGTCAGCGTCGAGGACGCGGTCGTGGAGCTCCGCGCGTGAGCGGCGCGGCGACGATCGCGGCGGTGACCCGCTTCGGCGAGCCGTTGGAGCTGCTGGAGGTCGAACGGCCGGACCCCGAGCCCGGGGCGCTCGTCGTCGAGATGGAGTGCGCGACGATCTGCGGCAGCGACGTTCACCACTGGGAGGGCGAGTACGCCGAGGTCTTCGGGACCGAGCCGCCGCTCTGCAGCGGCCACGAGGGGGTGGGACGGGTGCTCGAGATCGGCGCGGGCGCCGAGCTCGACTCGATCGGCCAGCCGCTCGAGGCCGGCGACCGGGTCGTCTGGGAGCACGCGCCCTGCGGCCACTGCTACGAGTGCCGCGTCCTCCACGACCCGGTCCTTTGCACCAACCGGACCACCGGCCTCTGGCGCAAGACGACCGAGTTCCCGCACATCTCCGCCACCTTCGGCACCCACAGCTACGTCTGGCCGAACGCCGGCCGGCTCAAGGTCCCCGACGGGGTCCGCAGCGAGTGGGCCTCGGGCGCCAGCTGCGCGATGCGGACGGTGATCGCCGGGATCGAGAAGCTCGGCGGCATCGAACCGACCGAGACCGTCGCCGTCCAGGGGGTCGGCCCGCTCGGCCTATTCGCGGTCGCCCTACTGTCGCTGCGCTCGCCGCGCCGGCTGATCGCGATCGGCGCTCCCGACGACCGACTCGAGGTCGCCCGGCAGTGGGGCGCGACGGAGACGATCTCGATCGCCGACCACCCCACCCAGGAGGCGCGCCGGGAGGCCCTCCTGGAGCTGACCGACGGCCGCGGCGCCGACGTCGTCTGTGAGTTCGCCGGCGTTCCCGGGGCGGTCGCCGAGACCTTCGACCTCGCCGCCCGGGGCGGGCGCTGCCTGGTGATCGGGACCGCCGCCGGTGATCCCCAGCCGATCGTCGCCCACCAGATCACCCTCAAGCAGCTCACCGTGCACGGCTCCTTCAGCGGCCGCATCGACCATTACTGGAAGGCCTTCCAGCTGATGGAGCGCTACGCCGACCGCTTCGATTGGGGCCTGCTGTTGAGCCGTCGCTACCGCCTCGACCAGATCACCGAAGCGCTGGAAAGCATGAAGCGGGGCGAGGAGATCAAGCCGGTCATCCTCACCGGCGAGCGCGGCTGACCCGCGCGCTCGCCCCGGGCGGGGGCGCGTTCAGCGCGGACCCATCCGGATCGCGCCGTCGATCCGGATCACGGTCCCGTTCAGCATCGGCGTCTCGACGATCGTCGCCGCCAGCCGGGCGTACTCGTCGGGGTCGCCGAGCCGGTGCGGGAACGGGGTCGCGGCGGCGAGCGCGTCGCGGGCCTCGGCGGGAACGCCGGCCAGCAGCGGCGTGTCGAACAGGCCCGGGGCGATCGACATCACCCGCACCCCGCGGTCGGCGAGGTCGCGGGCGGCGGTCAGGGTCATCCCGACGATGCCGGCCTTGCTGGCCGCGTCGGCGATCTGGCCCATCTGGCCCTCGTAGGCGGCGATCGAGGAGGTGGAGATGACGACGCCCCGTTCGCCGTCCGCCTCGGGCTCGTTGGCAAGCATCCCGAAGGCGGCGAGGCGAACGACGTTGAAGGTGCCGATCAGGTTGAGGTCGATGATGTGCTGGAACTCGGGGAGGGGGTGGGGCCCACGGCTCGCCGAAGCGGTCTTCGCGCGGTAGCCGCCGCCGGCCGAGCAGAGGGCGACCCGCAGGCCGCGCCCGGCCGATCCGGCGGCGGCCTCGACCGCCGCCCGGACCTGGTCCTCGTCGCGGACGTCGCAGGCGACGAAGCTGCCGCCGAGCTCGGCGGCGAGGTCGCTCCCGCGCTCGGCGTCGATGTCGGCGATCGTCACCTTCGCGCCGAGCTCGCGGGCGAAGTGGCGGGCGCTCGCCGCACCCATCCCGGAGGCGCCGCCGACGATCAGCGCCGAGGCGCCCGCCAGCGAGCCGCTCACGAGGCCCTCCGACTCTCGGCCTCGCCGCCCTTCGGCCGCAGCCCGAGCGCGTATTCGGCGACCATCGAGCGGTGCAGCTGGTTCTGGCCCTCGATGATCTGGAAGACCTTGGCGTCGCGGAAGTGGCGGGCGACGTGGTACTCCTCGTGGGTCCCGTAGGCGCCGTGGATCTGAACCGCGTGGGTGGATGCGGTCATCGCCACGTCGGTGGCGTGCATCTTCGCCAGCGAGGCCTCGCGGCGGGCCCGCTCGCCGCGGTCGCGGGCCGCGGCGAGCGAGTGGATCGCCGCCCGCGACCCTTCGATCCCGACGACCATGTCGGCGATCATCGACTGGACGAGCTGGAAGCGGTCGATCGTGCCGCCGAAGACCTCGCGCTCGTTGGCGTAGGAGACGGAGCGCTCGAGGCAGTCCTCGGCGATGCCGAGGGCGCGGGCGGCGACGCTGAGGCGGCCGGTCTCGACCGCCGCCATCGCCACGTCGAGGCCCTGGCCCTCCTCGCCGATCCGGTTCGCCGCCGGCACCCGCACCCCGTCGAGGAAGACCTCGCCGGTGGCGACGCCGCGGAAGCCGAGCTTGTTCTTGAACGGGCGCAGGGTCAGCCCGGCGCTCTCGCGCGGGACCACGAAGGCGCAGACGCCGGAGCGGCCGCCCTTGCGGTCGAGGGTGGCGAAGGTGATCAGCCAGTCGCAGACGTCGATGAAGGAGATCCAGGCCTTCTGGCCGTCGATCAGGTAGTCGTCGCCGTCGCGGCGGCAGACCGTGTGCATGTTGGCGACGTTGGTGCCGGAGCTGGGCTCGGTGATCGCGGCCGAGGCCATCGCCTCGCCGGTGCAGATGCCGGGCAGGAGCTCGCCGCGCTGCTCCTCGCTGCCGTAGGCGAGGATGCCGGCTCCGGCGAGGCCGCTCGGGAAGCTCATCGCCAGCCCGACGAGGTGATCGGTGCGGGACATCTCGACGATCAGCTCGGCGAAGGTCTCGTGGTCGAGCCCGGCGCCGCCGTACTCGCCCGGGATCACCCCCCCCAACAGGTCTAGCGCCCCCGCCTCGCGGATCAGCTCTCGGTCGAACCGCTCCTCACGGTCGCGCTCGATGACTCCCGGCGCGACGCGGCCGGCGGCGAACGACCGGACCATCTCGGCCATTCCTTGCGTGTCGGTGGGCATCTCTCCTCCTCGCGGCGGGGCTTGACTTCGCTAGCTATCATACATACTATGAACATAGATATCGCTCCCTCTCTCGCCCCAGAGAGCGCTTCCGCTCGATGAATTCCCAGCTCACCTCAAGCCCGCCGGCGGCTAACGCGGCCGCCAGCGCGATCGACGCGATCCTCGGTGCCGGCGTCGACACGATCTATTGCAATCCCGGGACCACCGAGCTGCCCCTGATCCGCGAGCTCGCTGGACGGGAGGATCTGCGCTACGTCCCCGCCCTGCACGAGTCGACGGCGATCGCCGGCGCCGCCGGCCACGCCCTTGCCACCGGCAGCCCCGGGGTCGCCGTCGTGCACGCGATGCCGGGCGTCGCCAACGCGCTGAACATGATCTACAACGCCTCGCGCAGCCACGTCCCCCTGGTCGTGATCGCCGGGGTCCAGGACCTTCGCCACCAGTTCCTCGACCCGATGCTGCAGGCCGACGTGGTCGGCGTGCTGCGGCCGATCGTCAAGCGCGTCTGGGAAGCGCACACCGGCGAGGGCCTCGCCGAGATCGTCTCGCTCGCTCTCCGGGACGCGGTCGCCCAGCCGGCCGGGCCGGTCGCGATCTGCGTGCCGCTGAACGTCTGGGAGATGCCGGCCGGGGCCTCGCTGATCCAATCCGCGGCGGTCGCGCCGAAGCTCGGTGCGGCGCCGCCGGATCAGGTCGAGCGCCTCGCCGACCTGCTCGTCGAGGCCGACTCCCCGAGCCTGCTGGTCGGCGACGTCGCCGCCCAGCGCGACGCCGGGGCGGCAATCTCGGCGCTCGCCGCCGCCGCGGCGGCGACGGTGCGCTGGGCGCCCGCCTGCTCGCTGGCCGGCTCCTCCACCGAGAGCCCGTACCACCGGGGCCCGATCTTCCCGGACGCCCGCAGCTTCGCCCGCGCCTTCGCCGACGCCGACATGCTGCTCGGCCTCGGCGCCGAGCTGCTGCCGCCAACCGTCTACGAAGGCCGGGACCTGATCCCTGACGAGCTCGTCTGCGCCACCCTCTCCGAGGTCCCAGGCGAGGACACCGGGATCGTCCGGGCCCAATTGAGCGTCTTTGGCGACCTCCCGGACACGCTCGCGGCGCTCGAGCGAGCGGTGGCCTCCCGCGCCGCCGCCGACCCGGCCCTGGCCGAACGGATCGCCGCCCGGCGCGAGGCACTGCGGGTCGAGCACGAGCGGGAGCGAGCGCGGCTGCGCGAGCGCTCGCTGCCACAGCCGGGGGACGCCGGGCCGTTGGCGTCGCGCGTCGCCGTGCAGGTCGGCCTCGACGCGGCTCCCGGAAACGCCGTCGTGGTCGACGAGGCGATCTCCAACTCCGGTTGGGTCTCGCTGCTCGGCAGCTTCGGCGACCCGCTCTCCTACGTCACCCTGGCCCGCGGCGGCGGGCTCGGCTACGCGCTCGGCATGGCTGCCGGGGTGCAGGTGGCAAGCGGCCGACCGGTCCTCGCCTTCGTCGGCGACGGCGCTTTGGTCTACGGGCCGCAGGCGCTCTGGACGATCGCCCACGAGCAGCTGCCCGTCGTCACCTGCGTGCTCAACAACCGCAGCTACGCGATCCTCAAGGGCTTCATGCGCGCCCACTTCGCCGGCGACGGGGAGGACGGAGGTGCGGCCGCGATGCTCGACATCGCGACCCCTCCCGTGGACACTGTGGCGATGGCCCGGTCCTACGGCGTCGAGGCGGCCCAGGCGGGCGACGCGGCGAGCCTCGGCACGGCGCTGGGCGAGGCGTTCGCGTCCGGCCGGCCCTGGCTGATCGACGTCGGGATCGCCGGGAGCGCCTGAGCGATGCTCGCCTACGAAGCGCTCCGGCACAGCGCCAAGCTGCGTCCCGAGCACCCCGCCGTCGTCGACGCCGAGCGCTCGCTCGGCTACGCGCGGCTGCGCGAACGGGTGCACCGGCTCGCAAACGCGCTCGCCGCCCTCGGAGCCGGCCCCGGTCAACGGGTCGGGCTGCTCTCGCGCAACAGCTCGGAGATGGTCGAGATGCTGTTCGCGGCGGCGCGCGGCGGTTGGGCCTGCGTGCCGATCAACTACCGGCTGGCGCCGGGCGAGGTCGCGGAGATCGCCGCCGACGCGGAGCTCTGCGCCCTGGTCGCCGAGCCGGAGCTGGCGGAGCTCGCGGTCGCGGTCCGCGAGGGCGGCTTCGACGGGCCGATGGTCTGGCTCGGGGAATCGGGCTCGGAGGCGGCGGACGCCTACTCCTACGAGCGCCTCCTGGCCGACGCCAGCTCCAGCCCGCCAGCGGGCGAACCGCCGCACGACGCGGTCCTCCTGCAGATGTACACGTCGGGCACGACCGGGCGGCCGAAGGGCGTGATGCTGACCCAGGCCAACCTGATGGCGAACTCCTGGGTCCACCAGGCCGAACGCTCGGTGGTCGCCTCGGACCGGTACCTGACGACGGCGCCGCTCTGCCACCTGGCGGCGGCATCGCGGATGCTGACCCTGGTCCACGCCGGCGCCACGCACGTGATCGAGCGCGGCTTCGATCCCGGGCGGGCGATCGCCGCGATCGCCTCCGGCGAAGCCAACTCGACCCTGGTCGTGCCGGCGATGATGCGCGGCCTGCTCGACGCCGCCGCGGCCTCGCCGATGCCGGTTGCCGGCAGGGTCCGCCTGCTCACCTACGGGGCCTCGCCGATGCCGCAGGACCTGCTCGGGGAGGCCCTGGAGGCGCTCGCCTGCGACTTCCAACAGGGCTACGGGCTGACCGAGTCCAGCCCGACCCTGACCCTGCTGCCGCCAGCGGACCACCTGCCGCTGCCCGACGGCAGCTACCGGCCGCAGCTCGCCTCGGTCGGCCGCGAGGCTCCCGGCGTGCACGTCCGCGTCGTCGACGCCGAGGACCGCGACGTCACTCCGGGCGCTGTAGGTGAGGTGATCGCCCGCGGACCGAACGTGATGCGCGGCTACTGGCGCCGGCCGGAGGAGACGGCGGCGGCTCTGCGCGGCGGCTGGCTGCGCACCGGCGACCTCGCCCGGGTCGACGAGCTCGGCTACCTGTACCTGGTCGACCGGATCAAGGACATGCTCGTTTCCGGCGGGGTCAACGTTTACCCGCGGGAGATCGAGCGCCAGCTCGAGGAGCACCCGGCGATCGCCGACGTCGCCGTGGTCGGGATGCCCGACGAGCGTTTCGGCGAGGTGCCGATCGCCTTCGTCGTGCGCGGCGCCGGCGCCGGGGAGCCGCTCGGCGAGCCGGAGCTGACCGGTTTCCTGGAGCCGCGCCTGGCGCGCTTCAAGCGCCCCCGTCGCTACGAGTTCGTCGCCGAGCTGCCGCGCAACGCCGCCGGCAAGGTCGTCAAGAACGAGTTGCGCGACCGCGTCGCGGCGGAGGCAGCGCGGTGAGCGGCCCCTCCGCCCCCACGAGGGCGTTCCTGGAGCGTTCGCACGGGCTGCTGATCGGCGGCGAGTGGGTTGCGGCGGCGACGGGCGAGACCTTCGAGACAATCGATCCCGCCACCGAGGACCGGCTCGCCGAGGTCGCCCGCGCTGGCCCCGAGGACGTCGACCGCGCCGTCGCCGCCGCTGGCGCCGCGCTCGCCGGCGCCTGGGGCGAGACGACGCCCGCCGGGCGGGCGCGGGCGATCGAACGGCTCGCTGACCTGGTCGAGGAGAGCGCCGGCCACCTGGCGGAGCTCGAGTCGCTCGACAACGGCAAGCCGGTCAAGATGGCGCGCGCCGTCGACCTCGCCCAGGCGGTTGGCCTGCTCCGTTACTACGCGGGCTGGCCGACCAAGATCGAGGGGCGGACGCTGCCCGTCTCCGGCCCGCCCGCGCACGTCTACACGCGCCGCGAGCCGGTCGGGGTCTGCGGCCAGATCATCCCCTGGAACTTTCCGCTGTTGAGCGCGATCCAGAAGCTCGGGCCGGCGCTGGCGGCGGGCTGCGCGGTCGTCCTCAAGCCGGCCGAGCAGACGCCGCTGTCGGCGCTGGCGCTCGGCGACCTGATCGGCGAGGCGGGCTTCCCGGCCGGCGCCGTCAACGTCCTCACCGGCGCCGCCGCGACCGGCGCCGCGATCGTCGACCACCCGGACGTCGACAAGATCTCCTTCACGGGCTCGACCGCGGTCGGCCGCGAGATCGCCGCCAAGGCCGGCGCCGGCCTGAAGCGCCTGACGCTCGAGCTCGGCGGCAAGGGGCCGACCGTCGTCATGCCCGACGCCGACCTCGACGCCGCCGCCCGCGGCGCCTACGCCTCCGCGTACTTCAACAGCGGCCAGGTCTGCCAGGCCGGCTCGCGCCTCTACGTCCACCGCGACCGCTTCGACGAGCTGCTCGCCGCCCTCGCGGGGCGGGTCGAGCGGGCGCGTCTCGGGCCCGGGCTCGACGAGGCGACCCAGGTGGGGCCGCTGGTCTCCCGCGAGCAGCAGCAGCGGGTCCGGGGTTACGTCGAGGCCGGCGTCGAGGCCGGGGCGACGGTCGCCGCCGGCGCCGGCGGCGAGCTGCCCGAGCGCGGCTACTTCGTCGCGCCGACCCTGCTGACCGACGTCGAGGACGGGATGGCCGTCGCCCGCGAGGAGATCTTCGGCCCGGTGCTGGTTGCGATGCCCTACGAGGACGAGGAGGAGGTGATCCGCCGCGCCAACGACACCGCCTACGGGCTGACCGCCTACGTCTGGACGCGGGACGTGGGCCGCGCCCACCGGCTGGCCGCCGGCCTGCGGGCGGGCTCCGTCTTCGTCAACGCCGGCACCGCCGCCGACCCGTCGGCGCCGTTCGGGGGCTTCGGCGATTCCGGCTTCGGCCGCGAGTCGGGCGAGGACAGCCTCGATCCGTACCTGGAGACGAAGACGGTCTGGGCGGGTCTCGCCTGATGGCGGCCGCCGCCGCCGAGCCGCTGCGGCTGCGCCGCGAGGGGGCGGTCGGCGTCGTCGAGATCGACAACCCGCCCGCCAACGCGCTCGGCTGGCAGCTCTACGGGGCGCTCGAGGACCTCGTCCCGCGCCTCGCCGCCGACGAGGAGATCCGCGCCGTCGTCTTCGCCAGCGCCAACCCGAAGATCTTCGTCGCCGGCGCCGACCTGCGGGCGCTCGGCCCGGCCGTCCTCAACCGGGCCGCGGTCGAGGCGCGGCTGGACCGCGCCCACCGGGTCTTCTCGGCGGTCGAGGCGCTGTCGAAGCCGACGGTGGCGGCGATCGAAGGCCACGCGATGGGCGGCGGCTGCGAGCTGGCCCTCTGCCTCGACTTTCGGGTGATGGCCCGGGGGAGGGCGCGGATCGGGCTGCCGGAGGCCTCGCTCGGCCTGATGCCCGGTGCCGGCCGGACGCAGCGGCACGCTCGCTTGGTCGGTCGCGAGCGGGCGGCCCGGATGATGATGCTGGCCGAGCGCCTCGACGCCGATGAGGCGGAGCGGATCGGGTTGGTCGGCGCGGTCGAGCCGGGCGCGGCCGACCGCGAGGCGCGGCTGCTCGCCGAGCGGCTCGCGGAGATGCCGGCGAGCTCGCTGGGCGGCATCAAGCGGGCGCTGGGAGCGCCCCCGGAGGCGGACCTGGCGAGGGAGCGCGCCGCCGCCGCCGAGGTCTTCGCCCAGCCCGAGGCGGCCGACGGGATCGCGGCGTTCCTGGCGAAACGTCCGCCGCTTCCATGATGATGATTGATAGGTTTATGGCTTGCCGGGATCGAGTAGTCGAGGCAAGCGGGAGCGATCCGGCATGAGGAGATAGCAGGGGGATGGCAAAGGACGGAAAAGAGAACGGGCCGATCTACGCGCCGCGCAGGACCAAGGCCTCGGTCCTGATCGCCCACATGCTCGCGCGCCGCGCGGCGGAACTGGAACCGGGCGACGCGCTGCCCCCCGAGCGGGCCCTGATCGAGGAACTGCAGGTCGGCCGGAGCACTCTGCGGGAGGCCCTGCGGCTGCTCGAGCTGCAGGGGATCGTCACGATCAAGGCCGGCCCCGGCGGCGGCCCGATCGTCGCCCGCCCCGATCACCGGCCGCTCGCCCACACCCTGTCGCTCGCCCTGCAGACGGCGGAGGTCACCTTCCAGGAACTGATCGAGACGCGGCGGATGATCGAGGGGGACCTCGCCAGCCTCGCCGCCGCCAGCGCCACCGAGGACGACATCGCGGCGCTGCGCAAGTCGGTCGAGGACATGGAGGAGACCCGCGGCGACGAGGAAGCCTTTCTCGCCGAGAACCTGAACTTCCACGAACTGCTCTCGAAAGCGGCGAGCAACCGCCTGCTCGGCCTCTTCTATGCGTCGCTGAAGGAGATCTCCGACGGCCACATCATGGGGGTGTCCTACTCCAAGGGCTCGCGCGCGCAGACGGTCAAAGACCACCGGGCGATCACCGAGGCGGTGGCGGCGGCCGACGGCGACGGGGCCCGCAAGGCGATGACCGATCACCTCTCCGAGTTCGAGGCCTACATCCGCCGGCGCTATCCCGAGGTGCTGAAACGTCGCATCCGCTGGATGCTCGACGACCAGCTCGGCTGAGGCTCAGAGCCGCTGGATCAGCGTCGCGGTGCCGAGGCCGCCGGCGCAGCACATCGTCACCAGGCCGAGCTCGCCGTCCTCGTCCTCCAGCGTGTGCAAAAGCGTCGTCAGCAGGCGGGCGCCGCTCGCCCCCAGCGGGTGGCCGATCGCGATCGCGCCGCCGCGGCGGTTGACCCGGTCCATGTCCGGCTCCAGCTCGCGCTGCCAGGCAAGCACGACCGAGGCGAAGGCCTCGTTGATCTCGATCGCGTCGAGGTCGCCGATCTCGAGGCCGTTGCGGGAGAGGATCTCGCGGGTGGCCGGGATCGGCCCGGTCAGCATCGTCACCGGGTCGACCCCGATCAGCAGCTGGTCGACGATCCGCGCCCGCGGCATCAGGCCCAGCTCCGCCGCGCTCCGCTCCGAGCAGAGCAGCAGCGCGGCGGCGCCGTCGGAGATCTGCGAGGAGTTGCCGGCGGTGACCCGGCCGTCCTCGCGGAAGGCGGGTCGCAGGCCCGCCAGGGCCTCGGCGCTGGTGTCGGGGCGGACCCCCTGGTCGGTGGTGTGGATGGCGTCGCCAACCGCGACCGGGAGCATTTCGCGGTCGAACCGCCCGGCCGCGGCGGCGGCGTCGGCGAGCCGGTGCGAGCGCAGGGCGAGCGCGTCCATCTCCTCGCGTCCGATCCCCCAGCGGTCGGCGATCAGCTCGGCGCTCTCGCCCTGCGGCACGATCGCGTAGCGCTCCAGTAGCGAGGCCGGGAAGGGCCCTCCGTAGCGCTCCTGGACCTCGAGGTTGACCGGGAAGCCGACCCGTCCCATGTGCTCGATGCCGCCGGCGAGGACGACCTCCTCGACGCCGGCGGCGACGCGGGTCGCGGCGACGTTGACGGCCTGCTGTCCGGAGCCGCAGCGGATGTCGACGGTGGTCCCGGCGACCTGCTCGGGCAGCCCCTCGGCCAGCCAGGCGGTGCGGGCGATGCCCGAGGACTGCTCGGCCATCTGGTACACGCAGCCGATCACCAGGCCGTCGACCCGGGCGGGGTCCACGGCGGTCCGCTCGAGCAGCCCGACGTAGGTCCCGCCGAGCAGCTCGGCGGGATGGATGGAGCCGTATATGCCCTTCTCTCTGCTGCCCCTCCCGACCGGGGTCCGGACAGCACCGACGATGAAGACTTCGTTACCTACCATAATAACTATGATACTATTTATCTGTGGACTTTGGCCTCTCCGATCGGGTGGCGATCGTCACCGGAGCGAGCCGGGGACTCGGCCGCGCGACTGCCCTGGCGCTCGCCGGCGAGGGCTGCCGAGTGCTCGCCGTCGCCCGCTCCGGCCCTGAGTTGCGGGACCTCCGCGAGCTCGCGCCCGAGCGGATCGCCGTCGCCGAGTGCGACATGCTGGACCGCGCGGCGGTGGCCGAGCTGCCGCGGCGCTCGCTCGAAGCCTTCGGCCGGCTCGACGTCGTCGTCAACAACGCCGGGGTTGCTCCAGCCGCGAGCTTCCTCGAGGAAGACCTCGAGGTCTGGGACCGGACGTTCGAGGTGAACGTCACCGCTCCGGCGATCCTCACCCGGGCCGCCGGCGAGCACCTGCTCGGTCAGGGGGGCGGCAAGGTCGTCAACGTGATCTCGACCGCCGGCCTGCGCGGCAAGCCCCAGCTCGCCGCCTACGCCGCCTCGAAGGCGGCCCTCGCGCAGCTGACCCGGGTGCTGGCCGCCGAGTGGGCAAGCGAGGGCGTGCAGGTGAACGCGGTCGCGCCGGGCGCCTTCGAGACCGCCGCGCAGGAGACGGTGCTCTCCTCGCCGGACCTCCTGCACCGGCGGACGCGGCGGATCCCGGCCAAGCGGATTGCCGCGCCGGGGGAGATCGGGCCGGTGATCTGTCTGCTCGCCTCGCCGCTCAGCGACTTCATGACCGGATCCGTGCTCGTGATCGATGGCGGCGAGGAGGCCAAGCTCTGATGATCGTCGACGCCCACTGCCACGTCTGGCCCGACGCGATCGCCGAGCGGGCCCTGAAGCTCCCGGTCGGCGAGCTGCGGCGCTTCGCCGACGGCAAGGTCTCCAGCCTGCTGGCCGAGATGGACCGCGCCGGCGTCGACCGCGCCGTCTGCCTGGCCGTCGCCGACGCGCCGGAGCGCCTCGACGGCGCCAACCGCTTCGTCGCCTCGCTGCCCGACCGCTTCATCGGCTTCGGCTCGGTCCACCCCGGCGCCTCGGTCGAGGAGAACCTCGACAGCCTGCGCCGCCACGGCCTGCGCGGCGTCAAGGTTCACCCCCTGTTCCAGAGCTACAGCCTCGAGGACCCTGCGCTGGGGCGCATCCTCGACGCCCTGCAGGGGGAATTCCTCGCCACCATCCACGTCGGCGAAGGAGGGACGGCGGAGGACAACCGGCGCTGCACGCCGGCGATGCTGGCGCGGCTCTGCAGGGAATTCCCGCGCCTGGAGATCATCGCCTGCCACTTCGGCGGCTACAAGCTGCTCGACGCCGTCGAAGAGCAGATCGTCGGCCTGCCGGTGAACATCGACACCTCGTGGTCGCCGTCGCTGGCGGTACTCGACCCGGGTCGCGTGCGTTCGCTGATCGAGCGGCACGGCCCCGACCGCGTCATCTTCGGCTCCGACTGGCCGATGGCCGAACAGGCGGCGGAGATCGCCGCCGTCGAAGCGCTCGGCCTCGACGCGGTCGACACCGCCGCGGTCCTCGGCGGCAACTTCGGCCGCCTGCTCGCCAGCGTCGAGTAACTCTATTGACAAGGATGACTATGATCATTATTATTCTAGAAACGACGGCAAGTGGGGCCGTCGCCGGAACCTGAAAGAGGAGAGAGAGCGAATGTCGAACGGACCCCGGAAACCAGGCCTGCGCGGCCTGCTCGTGCTGGTGGCCCTGTCAATGATGGTGCTGCTCGTCGCCGGCTGCGGAGATTCCGACGACGATTCCAGCGGCAGCGAAGGCACGGCCGACGTGGCGGCGCGCGAAGCGCAGACCGGGAGCGCGGCCAAAGAAGCCGCGAAACTCGGCGAAGAAGCTTCCGAACGGGAGGGTGAGCCAGTCAAGCTGCCGACCAAGACGATCGGCGTCCTCAACGTCGCCGGCGGCTCGGAGGCGACGAAACGCGGCGCCGACGCCGCGGAACAGGCCGCCGAGGCCCTCGGCTGGAAGACGATCGTGATCGACGCCGAAGGCTCGCCGCAGAAAATGACCTCGGGCATGACCAGCCTGATCAACCAGAAGGTCGCCGGCATCCTCGATGCCGCCGTCCCCACCGCGGTGATCGGCAAACAGCTCGAAGAGGCGAAGGCGGCCGGGATCCCGGTGATCAACATCGTCGGCACCCAGGAAGCGAACCCCGGGATCGTCGCCCACTACGCGAACGACCCCCGCGAGCTGGCCCAGACGCTGGCCGACTACATGATCGAGGTTCTCGACAAAGGCTCGACGATCGGCTCCAACACCGAGCAGCTGTACGTGGAGACCGACGAACGCGACAAACAGCTGAAGGAAAGCCTCGAAGCGGCCGGGATCAGCGTCGAGGAGTCGCCGGTCGAACCGGAAGCGGTCCCCGAGTCGACGGCCCGCAACACCCGCGCGGCGATCACCAAGAACCCGAACATCGCCGGCTTCGTCGGCAGCGACGACCGCAGCTTCCCGGCGGTCGGGCAGGTCCTCAGCTCCCAGAACAAATGCGGCGAGGTCATGAACTTCGGGTTCTACGACGACCTCCTCAACCTGAAGACGATCCGCGAAGGCTGCGGCACCGCCGTGGTCAGCAGCCCGCCGGAAGCCGACTCCTACGCGGCGGTCGACCAGCTGGCCCAGTACTTCGCCCGCCACGAGCAGATTTCCCAGATCCCCAAGACCTGGGACGAACTGGAGGGACGGATCTACCACGTGCCGATCCGCAGCGCCGAAGCCGCGGAAATCATCGACGCGGAAGACCTCCCCCCGGAAGGGCAGTACGTCACCCCGGACCTGGACTTCATCACGTTCTTCCACTCCAAGTGGGAGAGGGAATTCGGAGTCCCGAAGGGGTAGGCGTCCCCACCGGCGCGGCGGTGCCCCCTCGCCGCCGCGCCGGCTCTCCAGCTTTCGCAACGAGGACGACGATCAGATGCCAGAAGCAGAAGCGAAGCCGAAGCCGACGTTGAAGCCGGCCCTGCCGAAGCTCTCCGGCCGGCGCGAGGGCGGCAGCGGGCGCCTCCTCGAGCTGGTCTCGAAGTACGGGGTCCTGTTCGCCCTCCTCGCGAGCGTGGTGATCTTCTCGGCGCTGAAGCCCGACGTCTTCTTCACCTGGGCGAACATGCGGGCGATCTTCGCCCAGGTCGCGCCGCTCGGCGTCCTCGCCTTCGGGCTGACGATCGTGTTGGCGATGGGCGACTTCGACCTCTCGATCGCCGGCATGGTCGGCCTCGGCTCGGCGGTGACGATCTCGCTGATCGCCACCGACGGGCTGCCCTACGAGCTGGCGATCCTGATCGCCCTCGGCGTCGGCGTCGCCGGCGGCTTGATCAACGGCGTCCTCGTCGCCTACGCGGGCGCCTCGTCGTTCGTGATCACGCTCGCCTTCTCGCAGGTCTTCCAGGGCGCCGAGTTCCAGATCAGCGGCCAGAAGACGATCATCGAAGGCATCCCCAAGGCCTACAGCGAAATCGCCAACGGGACCGGGCCGTTCGGGATCGCCAACCAGTTCTACATCATGCTCGGCGTGATGCTGGTGCTCTACCTGCTGCTCGAGCAGTCGAAGGTGGGGCGGCAGATGTACGCCACCGGCGGCAACCGCGAGGCCGCCCACCTGGCCGGCGTGCGGGTCCGCGAGCTGCGACTCAGCGGCTTCGTGATCGTCGCCGTCTGCGCGGTTGTCGCCGCGATCCTGATCAGCGCCCAGCAGTCCTCCTACTCGCCGAACATGGGCCAGTCCTACCTGCTGCCGTCGTTTGCCGCCGCCTTCCTCGGGGCCGCGGTGCTGAAGCCCGGCCGGTTCACGATCCTCGGCACCCTGGTCGGAGCGCTGCTGCTGGAGGTGATAGCCACGGGGCTGATCCAGCTCAGCCTCTCCAGCGCCGCGATCCTGCTGATCCAGGGCGCGATCCTGGCGATCGCGGTGCTGCTCTCCCGCCTCGGCCGCAACGTGCGATGAGCCCCGAGCGGCCCTTCCTGCGCGCCGAGGGGTTGGTCAAGCGCTACCCGGGCGTGACTGCCCTGGACGGTGCCTCGTTCGACCTCGAGGCCGGCGAGATCGTCGGCCTGCTGGGCAAGAACGGGGCCGGCAAGAGCACCGCGATCAAGGCCCTGGCCGGCGCCGTCGAGCTGGACGCTGGCACCGTCGAGGTCGACGGCGAGCCGGTCGAGATCGCCGGTCCTATCGACGCCGCCGAAGCCGGCTTCGCCTTCGTCCACCAGGAGCTGGAGCTGATCCCGCTCTCCAGCGTCGCCGAGAACGTCGTGCTCGGCGGCACCTACCCGACCCGGCTCGGCGGCCTGGTCCACTGGCGGGCCCTCTACGCCGAGGCCGCCCGGGTGCTGGCGATCCTCGAGTCCGACATCGACCCGCGGGCGATGGTCGACGATCTGACTCCGGCCCAGCAGCGGATGGTGATGATTGCCCGGGCGCTCCGGGCCAGGGCGCGGCTGGTCGTCCTCGACGAGCCGACGATCGCCTTCACCGACGACGACATCGAGCACCTGCACCGGGTCTGCCGCCGGATCCGCGAGCGCGGCGGCACCGTGCTCTACGTCTCCCACCGGCTGGCCGAGATCGAGGCGCTGACCGACCGGGTGATCGTGATGCGCGACGGCGCCGTGGTCGAGACGATGCCGACCGCGGGGACGCCGCGCGAGGCGCTGATCGCCGCGATCACCGGCAAGGGCGCCGGCGGGAGCGAGGCGCGGCGCGCCCGCCGGGAGCGGCAGATCGGCGAGCCGCTGCTGACCGTGCGCGGCATCGGCGACGGCGAGACGGTGCACGGGATCGACCTCGAGGTCCGGGCCGGGGAGATCGTCGGCGTCGGCGGCCTGGTCGGCTCCGGCCGCACCGAGCTGGTGCGGATGATCTTCGGCGCCGACGGCAAGCGCGAAGGCGAGGTGCTCGTGCGCGGCCGCCCGACCCGGATCGGCTCGCCCAGCGCGGCGCTCGCGGCCGGGCTGGCCCTGCTCCCCGAGGACCGGCGCCACGAGGGGATCCAGCCCGACTTCAGCCTCCGCGAGAACGTCACGCTCTCCTCGCTCGGCGAGGTCTGCGTGCCGCACACGCCGTTCCCGGGCCGCCGCCGCGAGCGGGCCGCGACCCAGCGCCTGATCGAGCGGCTGGGGATCCGCAGCCGCGGCACCGAGCAGCCGGTCCGCGAGCTCTCCGGAGGCAACCAGCAGAAGGCGGTGCTGGCCCGCTGCCTGCAGCACGGGGCCGACGTCTTCATCTTCGACGAGCCGACCGCCGGCATCGACGTCGAGGCGAAGGCCGAGATCTACGACCTGATCGAAGCCCTCGCCGGCGAAGGCAAGGGCATCGTCTTCATCTCCTCGGAGTTCTCCGAGATGCTCGCGGTCTGCGACCGCATCGTCGTCCTCCGCGAGGGCCGGTTCGCCGGCGAGCTGGAGGGCGAGGAGGTCAACGAGCGGGCGATCGTCGAGCTCTGCTACGCGCACGAGCCCGCCGCCGGCCGGGCCGCGCCAGCCGGCTAGAGCCCCTTGGCCTCGATCACGACCTCGCCGTCCTCGACGCTGACCGGATAGGTCACGAGGCGGGACTTGGCGGTGTCGAAGAGCGCCTTGCCGGTGTTGAGGTCGAACTCCCAGCCGTGCCAGGGGCAGCGCAGCACCGAGCCCTCGAGGCCGTACTGGTACTCGCCGGGCGCCGAGGGGACCATCGTGCCGCTCCAGCGACCGGTGCAGATCGGGGCTCCGTGGTGGGGGCAGCTGTTGCGGACGGCGCGCAGGCTGCCGTCCTCGAAATGGAAGACCCCGACGCTGCGCCTGCCGACCTCGACGATCCGCACCTCGCCGCGGGGGAACTCCTCGATCGGCCCGAGCACGTGCTTGCTCACCGTTGTCTCCTCTCTACGCTGGGCTGTCGCTCGCCTTGCACCAACTAAGGGTATATGATAATCATAGTTATGCGAGCGAGAGATTCGGCGAAAGGACTACCGCCATGCCCCTGATCGACTGCGACGTACACCCGCTGCTCCCCGACGGCGGCCAGAGCCTGATGGAGCACCTGCCCGGCGACATGCGCGAGCGTCTGGCGACGCGCACGCTCGCCCTCGGCGACCCGCTTCCCCCGTCGCGCTTCCCCCACCCGGGCGGAGCGATCCTGCGCGCCGAGTCGACGCCGCCGGGAGGGACGCTGCCCGGCTCGGACCCCGGGTTCGTCCGCACCGACCTGCTCGACCGCACCGACGCGACCGCGGCGATCCTGTTCCCCCTGCAAGGTGCGCAGACCGGCTCCTGGGCCAATCCGGCCGAGGCGGTCGCGCTGGCCTCTGCCTTCAACGACTACATGATCGCCAACTGGCTCGCGGCCGACGACCGCTTCCGGCTGGCGATGGTCGTCGCCCCGCAGGACCCGGTTGCCGGCGCCGCCGAGGTGCGCCGGGTGGGCGCCACGGAGAACGTGGCCGGGGTCTGGCTGCCGGTGCTGAACGTGCTCGCCGGCAACCGCTACTACCACCCGGTCTACGAGGCCGCCAATGAGCTCGGCCTGCCGATCGTCTTCCACCCCTGGGGGGCGGAGGCGATGTTCCAGGGGACCCCGGCTTTCGCCGGCGGCATCCCGACCACCTACGCCGAGCGTTTCGTCGACCTCCCCCAGATCGCCCAGTCCAACCTCGTCAGCCTGATCTTCGAGGGCATCCCCGAGAAGTTCCCCAACCTCAACTTCGTCTTCTCGGAGTACGGCTGGACCTGGCTGGCCTCGCTGCTGTGGCGGATGGACGCGACCTGGAAAGCGACCCGGGTGGAGACGCCGTGGGTGAAACAGGCGCCCAGCGACTACGTGCGCCAGCGCTTCCGCTTCTCGAGCCAGCCGATGGACGAGCCCGAGCACCAGAAGCGCCACATCGCCGAGATCGCCGAGATGCTCCACGCCAAGGAGACGCTGATGTTCAGCAGCGACTACCCGCACTGGGACAGCGACGACGTCACCCGCGTCGCCAAGGTCCTGCCGGAGGAGATTCGCGACGACGTGATGTTCAAGAACGCGGCAGCCGTCTACAAGATCCCCGCCCCCGTGGCGGCGGCCGCCTAGCGAGGAAGGGAACGATGGCGAGCTCCGAGCCAAGCACCGCGCCCTCGTCCGCCGAGGACTGGATCCTCGGGGTCGACGTCGGCGGCACCTTCACCGACGGCATCCTGGTCGGTGCCCGCAGCGGCGAGGTCCGCCGCGCCAAGGTCCCGACGACGCCGGAGGACCAGTCCGTCGGCACGCTCCAGACGCTCCCGGGCGTCGACCTCGAGCCGAGCGAGCTGGCGAAGTTCTGCCACGGCACCACGGTCGGGATCAACGCGCTGCTGCAGCGCCGCGGCGCCAAGGTCGGCCTGCTCTGCACCGAGGGGATGCGCGACATGCTCGACGTGGGCCAGTTCACGCGCGCGCCGGAGGGGCTCTACGACCCGCTCTGGACGCGGCCGCACCAGGAGCGGCCGATCGTCCACCGCCGCCACATCCGCGAGATCACCGCCCGCACCCTGTTCGACGGCTCCACCCACGTCGCGTTCGACGAGGACCAGGTCCGCGCCGAGCTCGAGTTCCTCCGCGACGAGGGGGTGGAGGCGGTCGGGGTCTGCCTCCTGCACGCCTACACGGACCTCTCCCACGAGGAACGGGTGATCGAGCTGGCCCGCGAGATCATGCCCGACGCCTACCTGCAGTCCTCGCGGGTCCGCCCGGTGGTCGGCGAGTACACGCGCACGACCGCGATCGCCCTCGACGCCTACACGGGCCCGGTCGTCACCAAGTACCTGCAGCGCCTCGACGACCGCCTCCGCGGCGCCGGCTACGAGTCGCCGGCGGTGATCATGCAGATGAACGGCGGCGTCCGCACCCTGACCCGGACGATCGAGAGCTTCCCCGCCTACACGATGCTCTCCGGCCCGGTCGCCGGCGTGCTCGGCGCCGAGTACTACGGGCGCGAGTTCGCCGACGCCGAAAACCTGGTCTGCGTCGACATCGGTGGGACCAGCACCGACCTCGGCCTGGTGCTCGACGGCGAAGCGCAGACGGTCAACGACTGGGAGGCCGAGTGGCGGCTCTCGCTCGGCGTGCCGGCGGTCGACGTGCGCAGTATCGGAGCCGGCGGCGGCAGCATCGTCCAGACCGACGAGATGGGCACCCTGCGGGTCGGCCCGGAGAGCGCCGGGGCCGAGCCCGGCCCGGTCTGTTACGGCCGCGGCGGCACCGAGCCGACGATCACCGATGCTCACACGCTGCTCGGCACGGTGCGCTCGGAGTCCTTCCTCGGCGGCCGCATGGAGCTCGACACCGAGGGCGCCAGGAAGGCGATCGAGGACCTGGCCGGGCGCCTCGACATGGACCCGATGCGGCTGGCGGCGGGCGCCGTGCAGCTGATGAACGCCAACATCGAGACCGAGATCAGCAAGCTCGTCTTCGAGCGCGGCGTCGACGTCCGCACCCTCTCGCTGCTCTCCTACGGCGGCGCCGGCTCGCTGCACGCGGTCGAGGTCGCCCGCATGACCGGGATCTCGGAGGTGATCGTGCCGCTGATGGCCGGCGGCTTCAGCGCCTTCGGGCTGGCCACCGCGCCGCCCAAGGTGGAGCGGGCGGTCTCCCGCGTGGTCTCGCTCGAGGACTCGGTGATCGGCGAGCTCGGCGAGCGCTTCGAGGAGCTCGAGCGCGAGGTCCTCGCCGACCTCGAGGCCGAGGGCGTCAGCCCCGACGAGATCGAGATCACCCGCTCGATCTCCGCGATGTACACGGGACAGGGAATCTCCAACGACCTCGAGCTCGACGGCTGGCCCCTCACCCCGGAGGTGATCGAGCGCTGGAAGCGGCGCTTCGACGAGCTCTACGATCGCCTCTACGGCTACTCGGCTCCCGAGATGGGGATCACGGTCAGCACCGTGACCGTCGGCGGCGTCGGCACGCGGATCCCGCTGACCATGCCGGAGCTCGAAGAGGGCGGGGAGTCGCCACCAGCCGAGGCGCTGACCGGCCGCCACGTCGTCCACTTCGGCGGCACTCCCTCGGAGGCCGGGTTCTACGCCCGCGAAGGCCTGCGGGCGGGCAACCGGATCGCCGGGCCGGCGGTGATCGAGGACGAGATGACGACGATCGCGGTGCCGGACGGCACCGAGGCGTCGATCGACCGCTACGGCAACGTGAAGATCCGACTGGAGACGAGCACCGATGAGTGAGATGACCACCGCCAGGCAGGTCGAGGAAGAGTTCGGGATCGACCTGATCACCGCCGAGACGATCCGCGCCGGACTCGTCGAGGTGACCCGCCACATGCACCGCACCCTCTCGCGGGGCGGCTTCTCGAACGTCGTCCGCGAGCTGTTCGACTTCGCCGTCTGCGTCCACCTGCTCGAGGAGCAGGGGACGGAAATGGTCTCGGTGACGGAGGGCTGCACGCACTTCGCCTTCACGCAACCGCACATGGCGAACTTCATCGTCGACGAGTGGGGGATGGACAACCTCGGGCCGGGCGACACGATCGTCTGCAACGACCCCTGGCGCGGCTCGATCCACCTCCCGGACGTCAACCTCTTCCGCCCGGTCTTCTGGGAGGGCGAGCCGATCTTCATGCTCAGCGACGCCTCCCACCTGCTCGACATCGGCGGGCCGGTGCCGGGCGGGTTCAACAACAAAGCCGAGGACTTCTTCTCCGAGGGCCTGCGGATCCCGCCGACCCTGATCACCTCCGGGGACAAGCCGGTCCGCTCGACGATCAATCTGATCCTCGAGAACTCGCGCACCCCGCTGCACAACCTCGGTGACCTGCGGGCCCTGTTCGGGACGATGAAGGTCGGGGAGTCGCGACTGCACCGGCTGCTGCAGACCTACGGGCCCGAGACCGTGATCGCCGCCTCCCACTACACGCTCGACCTCGCCGAGCGGCGGATGAGGCGGGCGATCGAACGGATCGACGACGGCGTCTACGAGGCCGAGGAGTGGGTCGACGACGACGGGATCAACGAGGACCCGGTGCGCCTCGCCCTCAGCGGCCGGGTCGCCGGCTCCCACATCGAGCTCGACTTCACCGGCAGCGACCCGCAGCCGCTGGGCTCGCTGACCACCTGCTGGGAGGAGACGGCGCGGGTTCTGATCGGGGCGAAGATGACGCTCGACCCCAACCACCCGATGAACAGCGGCGCGATGCGGCCGCTGCACGTGCTCGCCCC
This sequence comes from uncultured Actinomycetes bacterium, assembly GCA_946886425.1. The sequence goes on along the minus strand of CAMPIP010000003.1, from coordinate 7,693 downwards.
GGCGGGGACGGTGGTGATGGGCACGCCGCCGACCAGCAACAGCCAGCACGCCGAGCTCGCGACCAAGATCGCGCCGCTCTCCCAGCAGCTGTTCGGCCGTATGGTCCCCGAGAAGGCCGTCGGCGCCGACGGCGGCACCTCCTCCGGCTACGTCTTCGGCGGCATCGACCAGCGGCCCGGCCGCGAGGGCCTGCCGTTCGGCGGCGTGATCTGCCTCGGCCTCGGCTGGGGTGGCACCTGGAGCCAGGACGGGATCAGCTTCTGCCCGTCGCCGATCTGGGGGATCACCTCGCCGACGATCGAGCTGATGGAGCGCGACATCCCGGTGATCTTCCGCTCGATGAACGCCCAGATCGACTCTGCCGGCGCCGGCAAGTACCGCGCCGGGTACGCCAACACCCTGCTGCTGGAGCCGACCGAAGGATCGCTGTTCGTGACCATGAACCTCGACTCGGGGCGCTTCACCCGCGCCGCCGCGCAGGGCGGGGGGGACGGCATGACCTCGTTCATCTTCCGGGTCGAGATGGGCGCGGACGGCCGCATCCCCCAGGCCCACGGGGTGATCCCGATGGAGTTCCTGAAGCCGCTCGCCGGCCGCTTCGACGAGGCGGGCCTGCCCGACCCCGAAGGGGAGTGGGCGCGCGGCACCGAGTTCCGCACCACCAAGGTCAACAACCTGCCGTTGAGCAAGGGCGACGTGCTGCTGGTCGTCCCGGCCGGCGGCGGCGGCTACGGCGACCCGCTCGAGCGCGACCCGGAGGAAGTGAGGCTCGACGTCTGGAACGAGAAACTCTCGCTTCCCGCGGCTCGCGACGTCTACGGGGTCGTCGTCGCGGAGGGCTCGGAGACGGTCGACGCCGAGGCGACCGCGGCACGGCGCGAGGAGTTGCGCGGGGCCCGGGCCGACAGCGGCGGGCCGCCGGTGCCGGCGTCCGGGATCGAACCCTGGCCGCGGACGCTCGAGGAGCTCGCGAAGCTCTCCACCACGACCCAGCCGGCCGCCGCAACGCCGGTGGCGCGCTGATGAGCTGGGCAGCGCGGTACATCCAGGGCGCGCCGCCGGCGGAGCCCGAGGTCCCGCGCGAGCGGATCGAGGGCGTCACCTGCGAGAAGTGCGGCGGCACCGAGATCCAGCGTTACCCGGTCTCCTGCGTGCACGGCGCCCGGATCGCGACCAAGTGCCAGGGCTGCCTGCACATCGTCGCGATCGAGCGGCCGAGCGCCGAGGACATGTGGCCCCCGTTCCGCTCGGCGACCTACGAGTGGGACGCCTCGCTCTCCGAGCGCGCGGCGCGGGCCTTCGACACCGAGAAGGAGGGTTGAGATGCTCGAGTCCAAGGTGGCCCTGATCACCGGCAGCGGCCGCGGGATCGGCCAGGTCACCGCCGTCGAGATGACCAAGCGGGGCGCCAAGGGAGTCGCCGTCACCGATGTCGACCGCGAGGGCGGCGAGGAGACGGTGCGCCTGGTCCGCGAGGCGGGGGGCGACGCCGAGTTCTTCGAGTGCGACCTGCGCGACTCGGCGGCGATCGAGCGGCTGATGCCGGCCGTCGCCGAGCGCTTCGGCGGGATCGACATCCTTCACAACAACGCCGGCCTGCAGGAGACGACGCTGACCGACAAGTCGGAGGTCCACACCCTCTCCGAGGAGGTCTGGGACGCGATCGTCGACGTCAACCTCAAGGCGATGTGGCTGGCGACGAAATTCGCGACCCCGTACCTGCGCGAGTCCGACGGCGGCGCGATCGTCAACTGTTCCTCGTTGAGCGGCCTCGTCGCCTTCCCGATGGGCCCGGCCTACTCGGCCTCGAAGGGCGGTGTGCTGACCCTGACCCAGGCGACGGCGCTGGACCTGGCCGAGTTCGGGATCAGGTGCAACTGCTATTCGCCGGGCATCATCGACACGCCGATGAGCCAGAAATACATGGAGATGGCGCCCGACCGCGACGCCGCCGAACGCTCCCTGACGCGCTCGCACCTGGTGCCGCGGCTCGGCGAGCCGATCGAGATCGCCCGGTTGGTCTGCTTCCTCGCATCCGACGACGCCGCCTTCGTGAACGGCGCCAACTACGTGATCGACGGCGGCTCGCTGGCCTGGCGCGGCACCCGGGACTGAGGGGCGGCGATGGCTGAGGACCCCCTCCGCCTCGGCCTCCTGATCAGCATCCAGGACCCGGCCGACTCCCGCTTCGACCACGAGACGCTCTACGCGGCGACGATCGAGGGGGCGCGGGAAGCCGAGCGGCTCGGCTACCACTGGGTAAACGCGGCCGAGCACCACGTCACCGCCGACGGCTACCTGCCGGCTCCGCTGACCCTGCTGGCGGCGATCGCGGCGGCGACCGAGAGCATCCGGCTCTCGACCGGGATGCTGGTCCTGACCCTGCACCACCCTCTGGTGATCGCCGAGCAGGCGGCGGTGGTCGACGTCATCAGCCGCGGCCGGCTCACCCTGGGGATCGCCTCCGGCTACCGGGAGGTCGAGTTCGAGGCGCTCGGCCAGCGGTTCGAGGGACGCGCCCGCCGCTTCAAAGAGCAGCTGGAGATCATGGTCGAGGCCTGGAAGGGGGAGCCGTTCAGCTACCGCGGCGAGTTCTTCGAGATCCCCGAGGTGACGGTCGCGCCGCGGCCGGTGCAGCGGCCGCACCCGCCGCTCTGGCTGGGCGGCTTCGGCGACGTCGCCCTGACCCGCGCCGCCCGCTGGGGATCCCCCTGCTTCCCCGGCGGCACGACGGAAATCGCCAACGTGGAGAAGCTCTACGACCGCTACCGGGAGCTGGCCGCGGCCAAGGACCTGGCGGACTCGGGCCTGCTCCTGCAGCGTTTCTCGGTTGTCGCCGAGACCACCGAGCAGGCCCGGGAACTGGCGATGCCCGGCCTCCGCTACACGCTCGAGCAGTACAAGGCGTGGGGGCGGCCAGTCGAAGTCGAGGAGTTCCTCAGCGACTGGGACCGGCTCGACGACACCGTGATCGTCGGCGACGAAGAGCACTGCGCGGAGCTGATCTCGCGCTACCGGGAGCTCGGGGTCTCCGACCTGATGCTGCAGTTCCAGCTGCCGCTGACCGATCCGGAGGTGGCGCGCGAGTCGATGCACCGCTTCCGCGCGGCTGCCGACCGCGGTTAGGGGCGGCGCTTGATCAAGTTCTACGCGATGCTCACCCGCCGCGCCGACCTCACCCACGAGCGGTTCAGCGAGCACTGGCGCACCGTGCATCGCGAGCTGGCCGTGAAAATTCGGCGCACCCGCCGCTACGCCCAGTCCCACGGCATCGAAGAGAGACTGGCCGGCCTGCGGTCGGCGGCCTGGGACGGCGTCGCCGAGGTCTGGCTCGACGACCTCGCGGCCGCGTCCCGCTCAGACCCCGACCTCGAGCGCTACGCGAAGCCGGATGAGCCCAACTTCCTCGCCCCGGACGGCATCCCGCAGATCTGCGCCGAGCACCGTGTGGTCGTCCCGCCGCCCGAGGACGGCGTCAAGGCGCTGGTGTTCGGCGACCGCCGCGACCCCTCGACCGACCTGGAGCGCTGGTGGGAGGCCGCGGCCTCCATCGGCGACCTCTGCGACGACCCCGCCGGCCTCGCCGCCGCCGTGGCGCTGCCCGAGGCAGGGCCCGCGCCCCACGACGCCGTCCTCGAGCTCTGGTGGCGCGACCTACCGGCGCTGCGCACGGACTGGGAGCGCAACGGCGCCGCCATTCTCGACCGTCTGGGCGATCTCGTCGACGTGGACCGCGCGGTCGGCTGGGTTGGGGAGGAACTCCGGGTCACCTGGCCCGGCCCCCTGCCCGGAACCTCGTAGGCGGCGGCCGCGGCCGTCCGACGGCCGGCGCTCGATATATACGCTGTGCCGGTGGCGGGGGTGATCCGAGGCTTGGCGTCGCGACTCGCGGTCAGGCTTCGGCTTGCCGCTTGCCTTGCCGTGTGCGCCTTCGCGCCGGGTGCCAGCGCCGCCGCGGCGGCGGAGGCGCCGCCGTTCGTCGCCACCGGGCCGGTGGAATCCATCACCGAGACCTCGGCCAGGCTGAACGGGAAAATCTATCCCGAAGGCAGCGACATCACGGAATGTCGCTTCGAGTACGGCCGGACCGGCACCTACGGCTCGCAGGCGAGTTGCGCAACCCTGCCGCCAGCGACCGAAGCGGCGGCCGGGGTCGATGCCAGCATCACGAACCTTTCGCCAGGCACCACGTACCACGTCCGCCTCGTCGCCCGCAACGCGAACGGCATCGGCGTCACGCCGGACAGCACCTTTACGACGAGCGGCGGCTGCCCCGGCGCTGACGCCGCTGGCTGTGGGCCCGTCGATCCAGGCGGAGGCGACGGCGGCCCGCAGCCGGCCGCGCCGTCCCCGCCCCCGAATGGCCCGAGCTCGCCGCCGGCCGAGAGCGGCTGCCCGACCCTGAAGCTGATCGGCGTTCGCGGCTCCGGCGAGCCGCAGGGGCTCGGCAGACCTGTCGGCGCCTTCGCCCGGGCCCTGGCGGGTGAGCTGGGCATGCAGCCCGACGACGGCAACTTCGGCATCAACAGGCTCTTCTACCCCGCCAAGCCGGTCGACGTTCCAAAGCACACCGGCAACGACTTCGGGCCCATCGACCTCGAAAGGGCTTGGACGAAGCGGATGTTCGGCACCCCGTACGACCACAGCGTTGAGGACGGGGTTCGGAGCCTCGTCGACGCTCTGCGTCTGGACCCCTGCGGAGCCGAGACGCGCTACGTGCTCGCCGGGTACTCACAGGGTGCGGACGTGATCGGCGACGCGCTCGAGAACCACAAGATCGGTTGGTACCGTTCGCGCATCGTGGCCACGGTCCTGTTCGGAGACCCGATGTTCGACGCGCGGCTGAGGGACGCTCGTTTCTACGGCAGCACCAGGAAGCGCGGCCTCCTCACCAAGCTGGGCTCACGCCGGCAAGACAGTTTCGAGGGCTATCACGTGCTCAGTTTCTGCCGCCGCACCGACCCGTTCTGCCAGAGCAATATCTCAGCCCTTCTGCACGGCAGAACCGCTGGCCACGAGCACTATCAGGACCAGGAGGCCAAGCAGGCTGCCACTCTCGTCGCCGCTGCCTGGCGACGATAAAGCGTCATTCGCGTCCCCGACCCGGACGGCACGAGGTGTACTTCGCACCAGAGGCTTTCCGGGCAGATGGCCGCCACCCACTAGACGAGGTCAGCTACTTGAGGATCCCGCTGCTGTCCCAGTCCTCAGGGGCAGCCCAATCCTCCTCGAGATGGGCGCGAACCGTTTCGAAGAAGTCCAGGATGGCCGGAGGGTGCAGCGGCTTCAGCCCGATCCCGTCGCGCCGGCGGATCTTGCGGTCGACGTTCTGAGATCGACGCCAGACATAGATGCGATCGATAGGCGATCCGAACACGTCGACTTGGTCGAGATTCAGCTTCAGGTACTCCGAAACCACCACATACAGGCAGCGGGGGAAACCCCGCTTTATGTTGGTGGCGAGGATTTCCGACTCGATGTATCTTGGCCGGTCAAGGTAGGTCTTACACTCCACCGCCACCGCCGGGACGTAAATGGTCTTCGTCACGGCGTCCAGCTCGGTCGACAGCTGGCTGGTGATTTCCTTGCCGATTACGAAGTCCAGGTTCCCGGTCGGGTACCGGGGCGTCGGCATTTTGCTGAAGGAAGCGAAATTAGGTGCGGTGAAGTAAAGCCGCTGATAGACAGGGTGGTGTCCCACGGCGATATCCCCCTCATACCGCTCCAGCACAGGGCGAAAGAGATAGCCGCAAAACTCCTCCAGCGCGGAGGGTTGCAACGCGCCCCTGCTATCGAAGACATCGACCCTGTCCGCATCGAGCAGATCGCGGTGCCCGGAGTAAAGTTCCGCTTGCTGACGAACATACTCTTCGGGGTCGGCAGCGTCATATCGGATGTGTTCCGCGGCATTCCGCCAATCGAGGTAGCTGCGCGCAACCTCCTCGATAACTGCGAGATGCACTCCACCATCGGTCAACTTCTTATGCACGTTCGACCCGTGCGGATGGCGGGGGTCCAGCGTTACCTCGGTTCCAAGGATGTCAGGCAATGGACTCACTGAGGCCGGACGCGGCGCCGACGTTTTGCCGTGTCAGCTCGCGTAGCAACTCACGCCCGAGGGTCGGCGGAACGGCGTTGCCGATCTGGTTGTACTGGCCGAGGTGTTTCTCCGCGTGCCGTCCCTCCCGGGTCAACAGTTTGTTGCTGACGACGGTGGGCTTGCCCCTGAAGACGTAGCGGTCGGGAAAGGTTTGGATCCGTGCCCCCTCCCGCGGGGTGAAGTTGCGATTCAACTCAGGGTGAATGAAGTTCGCGTAAAAGCTTGCGGCCAGGGTATGGCACGGCCTGTCCCAGAACATGCGCCGATTGTTCTGGTCGTAGGTGGAAGACGGGCCGTTACTGGGGCGCAGACGCGCGGTTGGCACCAGCTCTGGGTCGGTGACGTGGCTCTGCGATTGTCCGGGCATGATCTGTTCAAACCTCTTGACCACCCTGGGCGAGTGCCGCATCGGCACGTGGTTGTAGAGATCAGCCGATGCCCCGCTCCGCATCTCCCGTTGGTAGTCGTTCATCGGTGGGCCCTCGTAGTCGACGGAAGGGTCCCGGTGTCCGACGTCGACCACGGGGAGGTCGGAGATGGCGTCGCGAACCGTAAGGACAGGCAGGAGCGGGCGAAGGAGTTCCGGTGAGTCTCCGTGCGTAGCGGGGATCTCGTCCGGCAAGCTGTCATCGCTGGAACCAACGAAGAACACCCGGCGTCTGATCTGAGGCACGCCGAAGCGCTCCGCTTCTAGGACGTAACGCTGGACGAAGTAACCGAGGCCGCGAAGCTCCTCTTCAACAATCTCTGCCACCCGGTGCCCATCCGCCGTTTTTGCACGCAGGATGCCGGGAACATTCTCCATGACGATGAGTCGTGGCTCCAGGACGCGGGCCACTCTCACAAACTCCCTGAACAGACTGTTCCGCGGGTCCTTCGGGTCCTTGGTGGCGGGTCCCGCATGCGAAAAGCCCTGACACGGCGGACCCCCGATCAGAAGATCTGGCTCCGACTGCAGCTCCCGGCGGACCCAATCGTCGGAAAGCTCCCGCAGGTCCGCTCGGTGGATCCGCGTGTCAGGATGATTCAGCTCGAGGGTTTCACAGGCCCAGTCGTCGATCTCGATCGCTTGGGCGATTTCATATCCCGCTTCTTCGGCACCCAGGGAAAAACCTCCGGCGCCAGCGAAAAGATCGACCGCGACAGGCATCGGCGGAGGATATAGGCGAGCGATGACGCACCTGCCCCGGGATATCTCCTTGTTCGTGTGCGTTTCTACCTGATCGGGGGGTCGAAGTCGCCAGGATGTCTCCGACGGGATTGGGGGGTCGGCCCCGCGGCAAAATCCCTGCAATCGTGCGTTTCTCGAGGCGGCGCGGCTGGTCGCGGCGGCCGCGGCCGCGCTTGACTGAGGGCCGGGATTGAGTACGTTCCGCCAGCGAAGCGCCGGGTGTCCCCCGGCCCCACCGATCGGCAGTCAGGAGGAAGGAGTCGACGTGGACCTGACCCTCAACGAGCACGAGCGGGCCTTTCGAGACGAGCTGGAAACGTGGTTGGCGGACAACCACCCCGGCCAGCCTCCGGCCGACGAGGACGAGGCGTTCGAGTTCTCGCGAAGCTGGCAGCGGGCCCTGCACGCGGCGGGCTACGCG
>CAMPIP010000002.1 GCA_946886425.1 uncultured Actinomycetes bacterium | reverse complement strand
GGATCATCCCGTCGATCGCCATCAGGCCGGTCTGGACCGGCTCGGTGACCGGCTGGCGCTCGACGACGCCGGGGGCTTTGAACTCGGCCGGGCGGGTCTCGGTCGTGTTGACGTCGCCGCGGTCGTCGAGCGGGCGGCCGAGCGGGTCGACCATGCGGCCGAGCAGCTGCTCGCCGACGGGGATCTCGAGCAGGTGGCCGGTGCGCTTGACAGTGTCGCCCTCGACGATCTTGTCCCACTCGCCGAACAGCACGGCGCCGACGTTGTCGGCCTCGAGGTTGAGGGCCAGGCCCGTCACTCCATGGGGCAGGTCGAGCATCTCCAGCGCCATGCAGTTGTCGAGGCCATGCACGCGGGCGATGCCGTCGGCCACCGAGAGGACGGTGCCGACCTCCGAGAGGTCGGCGGAATCGGTCTCCAACCCCTCGATGCGCTCGCGAAGAATGCTTGCGATCTCGTCCGGCTTGATCTCCATCGGGTGCTCTCTGCCTCCTTACGCCGCGCTGGCGACGCTTTTTCGAAGTTTCTCCAAGCGAGTGCGGATGCTCGCGTCGAGGACCATGTTTCCAACCTGAAGGACGATGCCACCGAGGATGCCGTCGTCGACCCGGCTGGCGAGGTCGACCTCCTCCCCGGTCTGCCGTTCGACCTCCTGGCCGATTTTCTTCACGACCGCTTCGTCGAGTTCGACGGCGCTGGTGACGGTGACGTCGAGACGCCGGTTCTCCTTCTTCCAGAGCTCGTCGAGCTCGCGCCGGATCCGGAAGATTTCCGGCATCCGGTGCTTCTCGGCGAGCAGCTCGAGGAAATTCGTCAGCTCCGGCTCGGCGCCGGAGATCGCCCGCTTCAGCCCATCCACCTTGTCAGCCGTAGATAGGTAAGGGCTAAAGAGGAACACCTGCAGCTCGCGGTTGCCGTCGACCGCATCGGTGAACTGGGCCAGCTGCGACTGCAGAGCGTCGAGCTTGCCGCGGTCCTTGCCGGCCTCGAAGAGGGCCTCGGCGTATACGCGAGCTGCCTCGGCCATCGCCTAGTTCTTCTCCGCTCCGGAGAGAGCCGAGAAATCGACCTCGCTGAGGGCCTCCTCGACGAGACGCTTCTGGTCCTCGGCGTCGAGGCTCTTGCGGGTGACTTTCTCGGTCGCCAGCACGGTGAGGTCGGCGACCTCCTTGCGGATCTGCTCGAGCGAGCGGCGGGTCTCCGCCTCGATGTCGCGCTTTGCCGCGGAGACCAGCTCCTCGCGCTTCTCCTTGCCGGCCGTGGTCGCCTCGGCTTCGGCGACCTCGGCCGCCTTGCGGGCGCGGGCCATGATGTCGTCGGCCTGCTCCCGAGCCTCGGCGAGCCGGCCGCGATACTCGGCCAGCAGCTCGTCGGATTCGCGGCGCTGCCGTTCGGCGGCGTCGATCGACTCGGCGATCGTCTTCGCCCGTTTGTCCAGGGCCTCCTGGATTTTCGGGAAGGCGAGCTTGCTCAACACCCACATGGTGAAGAGGAAGAGCACCAGGGTCCAGATCATCAGCCCCAGGCCCGGGGAGACGAGGAAGCTGCCACCGCCTTCCTCGCCCCCGGCCTCGGCGGCCAACGGGACGATCGCGCCTATGTAGCCGAGCAACTCCATCTGCCTAGAGGAAGAAGGCGATGAGGCCGAAGATGAACGTGTAGAAGGCCACGGCCTCGGTCAGCGCGAAGCCGAGCCAGCGGATGCTCTGGAGCTCGTCTTTCATCTCCGGCTGACGGGCGACCGACTCGATCTCCTTGCCGAAGATGAAGCCGATGCCGATGCCGGCGCCGATCGAGCCGAGGCCGGCGCCGATGCCGAGCGCGATCGCCTTGCCGGCGGATTCGATGCCTTCGTCCGAGATAGCGGCGACGACAGGGGACAGGTCCATGAGAAAAGCGCTCCTTTTCTAGTGACTGGCGGAGGTAGCTCCGCCGAGGTAGATGGCAGTGAGGGTCGAGAAGATAAAAGCCTGCAGCGTTGCGATCAGCCCGACCTCGAGGATGAAGAAAAAGAAGGCGAGCGGGAAGGTCAGCGCCCCGAGGGCGGCGATCCCCAGCAGCACGGCAAGTCCGCCGCCCATGAAGAGCAGCAGCAGGTGGCCGGCGAGGATGTTGGCGAAAAGTCGGACGGAGAGCGAGATCAGCCGGGCGAAGTGGGAGACAGCCTCGATCACGAAGATGAACGCCTTGGCGGCCGGGTTCATGTCCTCCAGGCCCGGCGGCAGCCAGCTGGCCAGGTACTTGATCGGCCCCTTTGCCCGCACGCCTTCGACGTGGTAGGAGATCCAGACGACCAGGGTCAGGACCAGCGGGATCGAGAGGTTGGCGGTTGCCGCGTAGAGCGCGAAGGAGGGGATCTCGAGGCCGAAGACGTCGACCGCGTGCTCGGTGTTGGTCGGCAGCGGCAGGAACCCGATGATGTTCGAGAACCAGATCCAGAAGAAGAGCGCGGCCAGGAACGGGAACCAGCGAGAGGCCATCTTGGTGTCCATGTTGCCGCCCGCGATCGTGTTCTTGGTCATGTCGTAGGCGACCTCGATCGCGGTCTGGACCCGGTTCGGCTTCTGCTGCATGCGTCGCGAGATCCAGAGCATCGTCGCGACCGTAAGGACGCTGGCCAGGAGCAGGTAGAAGACCGCCTTGTTGATGCTCATGTCGACGCCGGCGATGTGGATCGAGATCCACGGTTCGAGTTTGAACTCGTTCTGGGGCTGGAAGTGTTCGTTTTTGCCGGAGCTGCCGAAGATCAGCATCAGCAGGATGGCGATGGCGAGGTAGGCGCCGAGTCCGATCAAGACCTTGGCCTTGGTGCTGAGGCCGCTCGACTTCGCGGCGCTCGCGGGCGCCTCTGGGGTTGCCTGCTCGGCGCTCATGCCGCCCCCTGGCTCTCGGGCTCGTCAGCGAGCAGGTGCTGCAGCCCCTGCGCCGCGAAGGAGATCGTGAAGAGGACGACCAGCGTTACGCCCGCGGCGAGACCCGCTTCGCGCTCGGCGAGGCCGGTGAGCAGGACGACGGTGGCCATCAGCCAGACGCGTCCCAGCGTCGTCGCCGCGATCAGGCCCATCGCCTTCTGGCGATTGCCGGCGCGCAGCTCGGCCTTGGCACGCTTGGCGGCGACCAGCTGAATCCCCCGCTGGACGATCCAGACACCGGCGGCGACGGCGAAGCCGAGCATCGGGAAGCCACCGACCAGAAAGACGGCAAGCGCGGCGGCCAGCACGATTGGATCGAGGTACTTGGGAGGAGACATAATCAGGAAAAGTCGAGAAAAGGTCCGGCTGCGAAGGGAATGCGACCGGGCTGGCGACTATATCCGAAAGGCCGGCGAAACGGCATTGCAAAGCCACTTAGTGAGCCTTGCCACTACCCGTTTCCTCGATCTTGATCGCTTCGAACTCGCCCGTTTCGGGGTTGATCCGGCCCCGTCGCAGCTTCAGGATCTCCAACACGTAGATCAGATAGACGCTGTAGGCAAGCGCCAACAGCAGCAGCACCGCCATCACCACGGTCCAGGCGGCGTCGAAGTTGCCGCGGTCGTCGCTGTAGGGGACGAAGCGCAAAGCCAGGGCCAGCGCCGCCATCACCAGCGTCCAGGCGTAGAGGTAGGCGATCGTGCGCCGCTGCGAGAAGCCGATGTTGGCCATCCGGTGGTGGAAGTGCCAGCTGTCGGCCTGGTAGATCGGCTGCCGGTATTTGAGCCGCTTGGCGACCACGAAGCCGGAATCGAGGATCGGCACCGCCAGGACCACCAGCGGGAAGGCGAGGGCGATCACGGCGTTGGTCTTCAGCGCTCCCTGCACCGAGGCGGTCGCCAGCAGGTAGCCGAGCAGGTTGGAACCGGTGTCCCCCATGAAGCTGGAGGCGGGCGGGAAGCCGTGGCGGAGGAAGCCCAGCGCGGCGCCGGCGGTCAACGCCGCCAGGGCGCCGGCGGCGTTGCGGTCGAGCGAGAGCGCGATCGTCGCCAGGGTGACGCCGGCGATCACGCAGACGCCGGCGGCGAGGCCGTCGACCCCGTCGATGAAGTTGATGACGTTGACGACGGCGACGATGCCGAGCACGGTCAGCGGGTAGGCGAGCCAGCCCAGCTCGAAGCCGCCGACGAAGGGCAGGGTGAGGTTCTCGACCCGGACCCCGGCGAGGACCGGGATCAGCGAGGCGCCGATCTGGCCGAGCAGCTTCGCCAGGGCGGGCAGGCCACGGGTGTCGTCGGCGACGCCGACGGCGGCGATCGCCACGGCGCCGAGCAGGATCGCGTGGCTTTCGGCGTCGTTCGGCAGCCAGATCCAGCCGGCGAGCTCGACCCCGGCGAGGATCGCCAGCCCGGAGAGGCGCGGCATCGGTTTGTCGTGGAGCCCGCGCTCCTTCGGCATGTCGATGGCGCCGACGCGGAAAGCCAGCCGCTCCACGTAGGGAACGAGCAGCCAGGCGACCGCCGCGGCGGCGATGAAGGCGAAGACGGCGTCGGTGGTCGTCGGGCCCATGCGCTTGCGCCCGGACGGGGAACGGGCCGGCTCAGGCTACCCGAGCTGCTCGACAGCGCCGAGCGCGGCTGCCGCGAGGAAGCCGGGATCGCGCCCGTGCAGGACGCCGACCGGCGCCTCGCGCTTGCGGAGCCGCAGGGCCGCGGGATCCTCGAGAACCCGCAGGCGACCCTCCGCGATCAGGGCCTCGTCGACCCCGCCCATCGTCCCCGTGAAGGTCGTGAAGACGGGCGTGCCGAGGGCGACCGCCTCGCGGTTCATCGTCCCCCCCGCGCTGACCACCAGGTCGGCGAAGGCGATCAGGCTCTGGGCGTCGATCGCCCGCTCGGGGACGATCAGGTTGGCGGCGCCGAGCGCGCGCACGGCCGCGCCCTGCTCCTCGGTGCGCGGGATCACCACCACCTGCGCCTCGGGCGCCCCGGCCAGACGCCGCACCGCCTCCCCGTAGATGTCATTGGGGGCGTGGTACTCGGAGGTCTCCGGCGGCGGCCGCACCACGACCAGGACCTTCTCGCGGTCGAGGCCGAGCTCGCCGAGCACGGCCGGGTCAGGCTCGAAGTCGGCCAGGTAGTACTCCTCCTTCAGCCCCGGGTAGCGGACCAGCTTCTTCGGCCCGGCGCCGATCCGCTTCAGCCGCTCGACCGGGATCGAGTCCGGCGCCAGGACCCGGCGGGCCGCGCGGAAGGAGACGTTGCGCTGCAGGCGGGCGAACTCGTAGTCCTGCATCTGCACCGAGGGGATCAGGAAGAGGCGGGAGACGACGGCCAGGTCAACCGAGCCGTGCGCCAGCGCCAGGTCCGGGCGGCGGTCCCAGACGAGCCGCGCCAACCGCGCCGAGCGGCCGCCCAGCGCCCGCAGCTTGCCGAGCTTCGAGGCGCCGCCGTGCTCGCCGACGGCGGTGTAGGGAAGCCCGAGCCGGTCGAGGATGCCGACCGTCTGCCCGTACTCGCGGGCGGTGACGAAGACCTCGTGCCCCTCCGCCTCGAAGCGCTCGATCAGTGGCCGCAGCACCAGGGGGTGCGCCGCCGCGGTGCAGTCCACCCAGATCAGCAAGCGCTCAGACTGAGGCTGGAGACAGCTGCGGGTAGAGCGGGTAGCGGTCCATCAGCGCCCCGGTGCGCTCGGAGAGCCCGGCCTTGGCGGCCTCGAAGTCGGGCCCGAGGGCGGCGGCGATGACGCTGGCGATCTCGGTCATGTCGTCCTCGACCATGCCGCGGGTGGTCAGTGCCGGGGTGCCGATCCGCAGGCCGGAAGGATTCATCGGCGGCCGCGGGTCGAAGGGGATCGCGTTGCGGTTGACGGTGATCCCGACCGCGTCGAGCCGGTCCTCGGCGGTCTGGCCGTCGAGCTCGGTCGGGGTCAGGTCGACCAGCACCAGGTGGACGTCGGTACCGCCGGTGAGGACGGGGATCCCGTTCTCTTCGAGACCGGCGGCGAAGGCTTGGGCGTTGGCGATCGTCTGCCGCTGGCGGGCCGCGAACTGCTCGCTGGCGGCGATCCCCAGCGCCACCGCCTTGGCGGCGACGGTGTGCATCAGCGGGCCGCCCTGCTGGCCCGGGAAGATCGCCTTGTCGATCGCTTTGGCGTGCTCCTCGCGGCACAGAATCATGCCGCTGCGCGGGCCACAGAGGGTCTTATGGATGGTCGTCGTGACGACGTCGGCGTGCTCGACCGGGTTCGGGTGCTCGCCGGCCGCGACCAGACCCGCGAAGTGGGCCATGTCGACCATCAGCTTGGCACCGACGGAGTCGGCGATCTCGCGGAAGGCGGCGAAGTCGAGCTGGCGCGGGTAGGCGGACCAGCCGGCCACGATCAGCTTCGGCTGGTGCTCCTCGGCGAGGCGCGCGACCTCGTCCATGTCGACCAGCAGGTCCTCGCGCCCCACGTGGTACGGAACCGGGTTGTAGAGCGTCCCGGAGACGTTGATCTTCATCCCGTGGCTGAGGTGGCCGCCGTGATCGAGGGCGAGGCCGAGGAAGGTGTCGCCGGGCTCCAGCAGCGCCATGTAGACAGCATTGTTGGCCTGGGCGCCGGCGTGGGCCTGGACGTTGGCGTGCTCGGCGCCGAACAGCGACTTGGCGCGGGCGATCGCCAGTTCCTCGGCGACGTCGACCTCCTCGCAGCCGCCGTAGTAGCGGCGGCCGGGGTAGCCCTCGGCGTACTTGTTGGTCAGCACCGAGCCGACCGCGTCGAGGACCGCCTGGGGGACGAAATTCTCCGAGGCGATCATCTCCAGGGTGCGCTGCTGGCGGCGCAGCTCGGCGTCGAGCACCGCGGCGATCTCGGGATCGACCTCGGCCAGCGGCGCGGTCTGGAAGTTGTCAGGCAGGTCGCTCACGACCCGAGCGACCATAGCAACGGCTCGGGATAGTCTGGGGCCGGTGAGAACCCGCATCTCGGCCCTCGTCGCGGCGCTTGCCGCCGGCGCCGTCCTCCTCGCCGCGGCGCCCGCCCTCGCCGACAACCCCTGCACGGGGCCGCGGCGAGACGAGCTGCTCTGCCCCAACCTCCGGATCGGCCCGCCCACCGACCTCTACGTCGAGCACGCCGGCGGCGGTCAGGTCTGGCTGCGGGCGACCAGCGACGTGCGCAGTCGCGGCCTCGGCCCGATCGAGCTGCGGGGGATCCGCAACGGCTGGCGGAAGATGCGGGCCCGGCAGCGGATCTACCGCGTCGGCGGCGGCCACCTCGACGTGGCGAGCCGCGCCACCCTCCGCTTCACCGACGTCGGCGCCTATTTCGGCGGCTCCTACTGGAAGGTCCACCAGCTGGCCCGCTTCGAGCTGCGCCGGGTCCGCGGCGACGGCAGCCTCGGCCCGGTCGTCCGCACCAGCCCCAAGCTCAACTACTGCCTGCGCGACCTGGAGCGCACCCGGCCGGGCAAGCGGTCGCCGGCGACGCGCCATTACCCGGCCTGCAACCAGAACCCCTACCGCGACCGGGTCACCCTCGGCACCTCGGTCGGGTGGTCGGACATCTACCCCGCTCCGTACGAGAAGCAGTGGATCGACGTCGCCGGCCTGCGCGGCTGCTTCGCCTTCGCGATGACCGTCGACCCGAAGAGCCTCCTCTACGAGTCGAACGAGGACGACAACACCTCCAGCCGCCGCGTCCGCCTCCCCTACAAGGGCCGCGACTGCTAGCTCAGGCGAGGTGGTCGAGCGCGGCGGCGAGGTCGCCGGGCGAGAGCGCGCCTTCGCGGAGGATCGTCCAGCCGCCGCCGGCGTCGATCTCGGCGATGTCGACCACGGTCGAGGGCAGGCCGCCGAGCTGGCCGCCGTCGATCGCCAGGTCGGCGCCGGCGAGGATCGACTCCGGCAGCTCGGCGAAGCGCGAGGGCGGCGGTTCGCCACTGCGATTGGCGGAGGTCTGGAAGATCGGGCACATCGCGCCAGCCAGCGGTCCGTCGATCAGCCGCACCCCGAGCCGCTCCCGGTCCTCGCGGCAGGCCAGCGGGTAGCGGTGCCGGGGGTTGGCGAGGATCAGCGTCACCGGCCCAGGCAGCAATTTCGCGGCGGCGGCGGCGCTGCGCGGGCCGAGCCCGGAGACCAGCTCCCGCATCGCCAGGGTCGAGAAGTACATGACCGCCGAGGACTTGCCCTCGTCGCGCCCCTTGAGCCGGTGGATGCGCGCGACCGCAGCGGCGTCGAGCGGGTCGCAGGCGAGCCCGTAGAGACCGTCGGCGGGGAACACCGCCACGCCGCCCGCCGCGATCGTCCGCTCCAGCGCGGCCCGCGCCTCGGCCCCGCCCGCGGCCGCCGCCTCGACGACCTCGGTCCCCCCCGCGCTCACAGCTCTCCGACCACGACCCGATCGATCCCGGCCAGGTCGCGCCGCGTCTCGATCGCCAGGAACCCGGCCTCGGCCATCAGCTCCGCGACCGCCCCGGCCTGACCGGCGCCGACCTCGAGCGCGAGCGCGGTTGTCACTACTCCTGCATAGCGGGACCCATGACAACCGCACTCGGCAATCAGGGCCCGGATCGCGTCGAGCCCGTCCAGCCCGGAGAGCAGAGCCTGGCGCGGCTCCCAGCGGGTCACCTCGGGCTGCAGCGCGGCCCATTCCGTCTCGGCCACGTAGGGGAGGTTGGCGACGACCAGCTCGAAGTCCTCCTCGTCGGGAAGCGAGCCGGAGAGGAAGCGGACGCGATCGCCGAGTCCGAGCCGCTCGGCATTGGCGCGGGCGACGCCGAGCGCCGAGGGCGAGGTGTCGGTTGCGGTCACCTCGCAGTCCGGCAGCTCGTCGGCGACCGCGAGCGCGATCGCCCCGGAGCCGGTGCCGACGTCGAGCAGCGTCGCCGGCCGTCGCTCCAGGGCCAGCTCGACCAGCAGCTCGCTCTCCGGCCGCGGGATCAGCACCTGCGGGCCGACCGTCAGCTCGATGCCGCGGAATCCTTTGCTGCCAACGATGTAGGCGACCGGCTCCCGCCGCAGCCGCCGCCGCACCATCTCCCCGAACCGCCGCGAGGCGGCGGGCTCGATCTCCGCGCCAGCGACGAGGGCCGCTCGCTCGCGGCCGGTCGCCGCGGCGAGCAGGACTTCGGCGTCGAGGCGCGGGTCTTCGACGCCGGCGGCGCGCAGGGCGTCGACAGCGCCGTCGAGCGCTTCGCGGCTGCCGCTGGCGCCGGCGACGGTCACCCGACGGTGGCGGTCTCCAGGCGCTGGCGCTTCTCCTCGGCCGCGAGAGCATCCGTGAACTCGGAAAGGTCTCCGGCCAGCACCCCGTCGAGGTTGTGGGAGGTCAGCTTGATCCGGTGGTCGGTGACCCGGCCCTGGGGGAAGTTGTAGGTGCGGACCTTCTCGGAGCGCTCGCCGCTGCCGACCTGGGCCTTGCGCTCGGAGGCGATCTTCGCCTGCTGCTCGGCCAGCTCGCGCTCGTAGAGCCGCGCCCGCAGCACCCGCATCGCCCGGTCCTTGTTCTGCAGCTGCGACTTCTCGTCCTGCATCGAGACGACGATCCCGGTCGGTTTGTGGGTGATCCGCACCGCCGAGTCGGTCGTGTTGACGGACTGGCCGCCGGGACCGGAGGAGCGGTAGACGTCGATCTGGAGGTCGTTCTGGTCGACCTCGACCTCGACCTCCTCGACCTCGGGGAGGACCGCGATCGTCGCCGTAGAGGTGTGGATCCGGCCCTGCGACTCGGTCTCGGGGACGCGCTGGACCCGGTGGGTCCCGCCCTCGAACTTGAAGACCGAGTAGGCGCCCTCGCCCTTCACCGCGAAGGTCACCTCCTTGAAGCCGCCGGCCTCCGAGGAGGACTGCGAGAGCACCTCGGTCGAGAAGCCGCGCTCTTCGGCGTAACGGACCAGCATCTTGTAGAGGTCGCCGGCGAACAGGGCCGCCTCGTCGCCGCCGGTGCCCGCCCGCACCTCGACGATCACGTTCTTGGCGTCGTTTGGATCGCGCTCGACCATCGCCAGGCGGATCTCCTCTTCGAGCGCCTCCAGCCGCGCCGGTGCCTCCTCGACGACCTTGCGCAGCTCCTCGTCCTCGTCCTCGGCGAGCAGCTCACGGGCGCCCTCGAGGTCGTCCTTGACGGTGCGCCACTCGGTCGCCAGCTCGCGGGCCGGCCCCAGCTCGCGGTATTCGCGGCCTACCTCGGCGTAGCGCTCGCGGTCGCCGATCACCCCGGGGTCCGACATCTGCGCCTCCAGCTCGCCGAAGCGCGCCTCGATCTGCTCGACCAGTTGCTCGATCACAACGACAACCCTAGAGGGGAGCGAGGCCGCCGCTAGGCGACGATCTCGATGTGCTGTTGAGCCGCCGCCTCCTCGGGATTCTCCCGGGCGAGGACGGCCTCCAGCGAGGCGATCGCGACCGCGAGCTGCTCTTCGTCGGGCTCGCGGGTGGTCAGGTTCTGCAACATCAGGCCGGGCCACATGATTGCCCGCACCCAGGCCTTGCGGCGGTTTTTGCCGGCCCACTTGATCACCTCGTAGGAGAGGCCGGCGATCAGCGGAATGCCGAGGATCCGCGAGGCCAGCAGCCAGTACCACTCCGGCAGCCCGATCGGGGCGAAGACGAAGATCGCCAGCACCATCACGATCAGCAGGAAGCTGGTTCCGCAACGGGGGTGCAGCCGCGAGTAGAGCTTCGCCCGCGCCGGGCTCAACTCGTCTTCGGCCTCGTAACAGGAGATCGTCTTGTGCTCGGCGCCGTGGTACTCGAAGACCCGGCGCATGTCGGGCATCAGGCTGATCGCCCAGATGTAGCCGATGAAGATGCCGGTGCGAAGGATCCCCTCGACCAGCCAGAACAGGAAGGCCGAGCCGAGCTGGTCCTTGAAGAGGCTGGTGACACCGACCGGGATGACGAAGAAGAGGCCGATCGAGAGCGCCAGCGAAAAGGCGATCGTCAGACCCCAGAGCCAGCCGCCGATCTCTTCCTTCTCGCCCTTCTCCTCGTCTTCCTCCATCTGCGCGTTGGCCGAGATCGCCAGCGCCCTGAAGCCGATCTTCAGCGACTCGCCGAGGGCGACGACGCCGCGGATCACCGGCACCCGCCAGAGCCGGTGCCGCTGGGCCCACGGCTTCAGCGACTCCGCCTCGATCTCGATCGCGCCCTCGGGGTTGCGGACGGCGACGGCCCAGTTGGCGACGCCGCGCATCATCACCCCCTCGAGGACCGCTTGGCCGCCAACCGGGGCGTCGCGCTTGGCGACCAGGGCGCCGTCGGGCATGCGCAGCGGATCCCCTCCGTTGCGGGAGGGGATCGAGGATGCCTGTGCCGAGCCCGCCGGCGGGCTCACCGGCTACTTCCCGGCCCGGTGCTTGGCGGCGCGGCGCTGGAAGCGCTCGACGCGGCCACCGGTGTCGACCAGCTTTTGCTTGCCCGTGTAGAACGGATGACACTCGGAGCAAAGCTCCACATGCAGGTCGGCTTTCGTCGACCGCGTGTAGAACTGGTTGCCGCACGAGCAGTGCACGTTGGCAAGCGTGTACTCGGGGTGAATTCCTGCCTTCATCTTCTCCAGTCTAGAGAACTTGGCAAGTGCTGCCCACGCGGCCTCTCGGGTCAGGCGGGGACGGCGAGGTTGTCGAGCAGGATCAGCAGCACCGAGGTCACCTCGGCCCGGCTGGCGGGGTCGTCTGAGCGGGCGACCAGCATCGCCGCCTCGTCGAGGGCGCCGAGCAGCAGGTGGGCGGTCGGCTTGACCGGCACCGAACGAATCTCCCCCGCTTCGATCGCGGCGTTGAGGCTGGCTTCGATCAGGCCGAGGCCGTTGGCGGCGCCGATCTCGCGCCAGCGCTCCCAGCCCAGCACCGCCGGCGCGTCGTGCAGGGCGATCCGCCGCAGTTCCGGCTCGGCGCACTCGTCGAGGAAGGCCTCGATCCCCGCCCGCATCGCCCCCAGGGGACTCTCCAGCTCGCTGCCGAGAACGATCCGGGCGACCCGCTCGGTCGATTCCGCCTCGAGCTGTTCGTAGGCCGCCTCGAGCAGTTGGGCCTTGCCGCCGAAGTGGTGATACAGGGCGCCGCGGGTGACCCCGGCGGCTCGGACGATCTCCTCGGCGGCGACGCCGTCGTAGCCGCGCTCGGTGAACAGCCGCCGGGCGGCGGCGATCAGGGCGGCACGGGTGGCCTCGGTCCGCTCGGCCTGGGTACGGCGCGCGGTCGCCTCGGGCGCGTCGGCGGGGTCGGGCTCTGGACTTACATTCATGCTGTATGTATGTTAGGACCGGAATATCAAACAGACAAACAGATCCAGCGTCCCCTTCATGGGCGCGGAAACCACAGGAGGCTTGGGCGATGGCGACGACTCACGGCACGCAGCGTAAAGAGATCGACCTGCCCGCGGGGCGGATCCGCTACCGCGAGGCCGGCGAGGGCAAGCCGGTCGTCTTCGTGCACGGCTTCCTGGTCGACGGCCGCCTCTGGGACGGCGTCGTCGACGAACTGTCCGATCGCTTCCGCTGCCTCGCCCCCGACTGGCCGATGGGCGCGCAGCAGGTCGCGATGAAGCCCGACGCCGACCTCTCTCCCTACGGGATCGCGGCGCTGATCGCCTCCTTCCTCGAGGCGCTCGACCTCGAGGACGTGACGATCGTCGGCAACGACTCCGGCGGCGCGATGTCCCAA
This sequence comes from uncultured Actinomycetes bacterium, assembly GCA_946886425.1. The sequence continues at coordinate 30,271 of CAMPIP010000002.1, read as the reverse complement.
ATCCTCGTCACCCGCCACCCGGAGCGAATCGGCCGACTGGTCCTCACCAACTGCGACACCCACGAGAACTTCCCCCCGGGACCCTTCAAGGCGATGGTGCCACTGGCCAAGATCCCGGGCGGGATGGCGGCCCTGGCGGCGCCGTTCCGGATCGGCCCGCTCGCCCGGCTCGCCTTCAAGCCCTTCGCCCGCACTCCCTTTCCGCCCGAGCTGATCGAGTCCTGGATGCGGCCCAGCCTCAGCGACGCGGCGGTGCGCCGGGACGCCTCGAAGCTGGTCGCCGGCATGAGCAAGCGCTACACCCTCGAGGCCGCCGCGAAGCTGCGCGACTCGCGGCTCCCGATCCTGCTCACCTGGGCCCCGAAGGACCGAGTCTTCCCGCTCAAATACGGGGAGCGGCTCGCCGCCGAAGCCGGCAACGCCCGGCTGGTGCAGATCCCCGACGCGGCGACCTTCGTGCCGCTCGACCAGCCCGGCCGCGTCGCCGAGGAGATCGCCACGTTCGCCGCGTAGCACCGCCTGATCGAACACGCGTTCCCAAAACTCGCAAAGTGCAGCTTTTTCGTCCGACCGAGCGGGGAATCTTCACCGACCCCCCGATTCGGGACCCCGACAGGACGGAGAGCGCATGCCCAAGCAGATCTTCGACCAGGACCGACCCAGGAGCACCATGGCCCAGCGGCTCGACGAAGCATTCGCCGGCTGCGAGGAGTGGACGCTGGCGCCGCCCAGTCAGCGACGCAGCAGCCTCGACCTCAGCCCCCGCTCCTCGAGTGTCGCGAGGATGCTCGGCAGGGCACCAGCGGTGCGGATCCAGGAGCCCGGCGCGCTGTAGTAGTCGGCGTCGTGTAGCAGCAGGATGTCCCCGGCTCCGATGCCGGCGGTCGCGCGAGCCGCGATCGAGCTCGGCGTCGCCTTGCGCCGCCAGTCCTTGCCCCAGCGCGACCAGAGCACCGGGCGCCAGCCGCGTTGCCGGATCGCCCGCAGGCCGATGCCGCTGAAGATCCCGTAGGGCGGCCGGTAGTCGCGCACCTCCTGCCCACCGGCCTCCTCGATCGCCGCCTTCGCCCGCTCGGCGTCGTCGAGCAGGTCGCGCGGGGTGAGGCGCAGCTGGTTGCGGTGGCGGTAGCAGTGCAGCTCGACCCGGTGGCCGGCGGCGACGATCTCGGCGACCAGCGCGGGGCGCCGCTCGACCTGCTCGCCGGCGAGGAAGAAGGTGGCTACGGCACCGGCCTCGCGGAGGATCTCGAGGATCGCGGGCGTGCCCTGCGGGTGCGGTCCGTCGTCGAACGTGATCGCCACGCCCTCCGCCCCGTCCTGGCGCAGGGTGACACCGAGCCCGTCGCCGATCCGCGGCACCACCGGTGCCAGGGCCGGGCCGGCGTGGAGGACGGCGCCGGCGGAGATCGCGGCGCCGGCCAGGCCCCGGATCAAGGTGCGGCGGCGGTTTCCGCCTCGGCTTCGGAGCCCTGGGCCGGCTTCGCCCCGTGGACCACCGGCGGCGCTTCCTTCTCCTTGCCGAGGTGGATGCGGCTCTCGATCGGCTTCGCGATCACCTTGTAGGGCGTTTCCCAGTTGAGCCAGAAGGTGATGGCGACGAGAGCGAAGATCGCCACCGCGGTGGCGGCGACGGCGGTCGCGGTCCGCTCGGCCCGAACCTTCCAGACCGGCTGCTGGCGGACCCGTGGCCGGGCGGCCAGGACCCGCGAGGAGATCGCCGGCAGCGAGGCGAACGAGGAGTCCGGCGAGCGGCGCTCGCGGGTGGCGTGGCGCAGCATCGACTCCAGCTCGTGCTCGGAGCGGGCGACTTCGGCGAGGCCGAAGCGCTCGAAGGCGGCGTTGTTGGCCCGCAGATGGCCGGCCGAGAAGCCGTAGGAGACGACCGGGCAGCCGCGGATGTGGGCCTCGAGAACGGTCAGGCCGGCGGTCGAGTGGACCATCGCGTCGGCGGCGGCCATCCAGTCGCTCATCTGCTCGGTGAAGCCGAGGATCCGCACCTGCTCGTTGTCGCCGAAGCGCTCCTCGAGGCGTTCGCGGGCGCTCTCGTTGCGACCGGTGATGCAGACGACGAGGGTGTCGCCGTCGAGGGCGGTGCGGACCGCGCCCTCGAGGTCGCCGACACCCCAGCCGCCGCCGGAGACCAGCACGACCCGGGCGTGGGCCGGCAGACCGAGGGCCTCGCGGGCATCGCTGCGGGTCCGCGGCATCAGGAAGTCAGGGGCGATCGGCGGCCGCATCCATTCGACGCTGCCCGGACCGGCCAGCTCCTCGACTTCGGCGATCGACTCCGGGTGGGTGACGTAGTGAAGGTCGATGCCCGGATGGACCCAGTAGCGCAGGCCGGCGAGGTCGGTGATCGCGGAGTGGACCGGGATCGGCAGCCGGCGGTTCTCGCGCAGCATCCCCAGCACGGCGGTGACGCCGGGGTAGGTGGAGACGACGACGTCCGGTTCGGCCTGGGCGATCAGCCGCAGCAGGCCGCGGGCGCCGAGCAGGTAGGAGAGCTGGTGGGCGAGCCAGCGGGTCGGGGCGAACTTGGTGATCAGCCAGTACTGGACGTCGAACAGCCAGGGCATCCAGCGGAAGCTGAACCGCGAGCCGCCGCGGACGACCGAGGAGTAGATCCGCCCCATCGCCTCCAGGCCGTTGTCGATCTCGACCTCGGCATCGGGCGAGGCGGCTTCTATGTCCGCCTTGATCATCCGCGCCGGCAAATCGTGGCCCTCGCCGATGTCGGCGGTGAGGACGAGGATCCGGGGCGGGCGCTCCTCGCGGCGGGCGACGTCGGCGAGCAGGGCGCCGGCGGCGTGTTCGTTGCCGTTCAGCGACGGCTTCGTGCCCGGGATCGGGTCCGGCGGTCGGGTCGTGCCGCGCACCCACTCGACGTACTTGCGGACGCCTTCCTTGAAGTTCGTCTTCGCTTCCCAGCCGAGCTCCTCGAGGGCCCGCTGGTTGGAGATCGTCTTGCCGGGAAAGTCGCCCGGGCGCGGCGGCGTGTGGGTGATCTCGCAGGTGTCGACGTTTTCCTGGACCCGCTCGGCGATTTCGAGGATCGTCACGACCTCGTCGCCGGAGAGGTTGTAAGTGCGGCCGGCGGCCTCGGGCTTGAGCGCCGCGACGATCCCGTCGGCGAGGTCCTCGACGTAGATGAAGCTGCGGGTGGTGCTGCCGTCGCCGGCGATCGTCAGCGCCTTGCCTTCGAAGGAGAGGTCGGTGAACTTGGCGACGACGCCGGCGGCGCGGGCGCGCGGGCCGTAGGGGATCCCGAAGCGCAGGACCGTCGACTCGAGGTCGTAGAGCTCGGCATAGCCGGAGCAGTAGGTCTCGCCGGCGAGCTTGGTGGCGGTGTAGAGATGGCGCGGGGCCGGGATCGCCGTTTCCTCGTCGACCTCCTGCTCGGGGCAGTCGCTGTAGACCCAGGTGGTCGAGCCGTAGACGACGCGGCCGACCTTGGCCCGGCAGGCGGCCTCGAGGACGTGCAGGGTGCCGCGGGTGTTGACCTCCTCGGCCAGCACCGGGTCGGCGTGGACGTGGCCGACGTCGGCGACGGCGGCGAGGTGGATGACCGCGTCGCAGTCGCGCATCGCCAGGTCGAGGTTGGCCGGGTCGGTGATGCTGCCGGTGAAGGTCTCGACTTCCAGCGGCGAGTGGTACGGCGAGGCGCTGAGGTCGAAGATGCGCGGAGTGACCCCTTTGGCGATCAGCTTGTCGACGACGTGGGAGCCGATGAAGCCCCCGCCTCCGGTGACCAGGACCCTCATCACGCCTCCTCTTCATTGAGGGCCGCGGCGCGGCTCTCGGGTCGGTAGTAGAGCGGCACGCACCAGTGGTTCTCGGCCACCCAGTCGGTGTTCGGCAGCTCGTCGGAGCGGCCCATGATCCGGTGGCAGGGCTGGTCGTAGACCTTGCCGGTGCTCTTCTCGAGCTCTTCGAAGACGATGTACTTGTAGTAGCCGGAGGTCATCCCCTCCGGCAGCTGCAGCCGCGCCGGGTGGACGGGGTCGAGGTGCTGGCGCGCGTGCTCGTTCTTCCAGGCGACGATCTCCTCCATCCGTTCCGCCTGGACCAGGGCCAGGGCGGCGGTGAACTCGCTCATCCGGAAGTTGAGGCCGTCGACCTCGTGCTCGAACTTGCCGTAATTGCGGAACTTGCGGGCGAACTCGATCAGCTCGGGATCGCCGGAGACGAGCACGCCGCCCTCCCCGGTGGAGACGGTCTTGGTCGCGTAGAGCGAGTAGACCCCCGCGTCGCCGAAGCCGCCCGGGCGATTGCCGTTCCAGTCGGCGCCGTGGGCGTGGGCGCAGTCCTCGAGCAGGAAGATGCCGTTGTCGCGGCAGTAGGCGGCGATCTTCTCGGCGTCGAAGGAGATGTGGCCGCCGATGTGGACGAGGATCGCCGCGCGCGGCTTGTGCCGCTCGGCCTTCGCCTCGAAGTCGGCGAACGACATGCAGAGGTCCTCACGGTTGCAGTCGACGAACTCGACCTCGGCGCCGGCGCCGATCGCCGCCAGCGGGCTGGCCATGAAGGTGTTGGAGGGGCAGAGCACCGTCTCCCCCTTGACGCCGGCGAACTCGAGCGCGGCGAGGGCGCCGCCGGCCCAGCTGGAGAGGCCGAGGCTGGGCAGCCCGTTCCACTCCGCCCAGCGCTGCTCGAAGGCCTCCAGCTTCGAGCCCTCCGACCACTGCTCGGAGTCGAGCACCTCGGTCCAAAGCTCGAACAGGCGCGTGCGGTCACGGTGATCGAACCCGATCGCGAACTTGGTCGCGTCGGCCGCGGTTTTCTCTGCGGACCCTACGGTGGCTCCCTTGGACGAGGTGTGGCTGGGGGGTGTGCTCGGCGGGAAGTTGACTGTTTATCCCGCCAGAAGCGCCGGCAAGGCTAGCAGCGAGATCGGATCAAACGCCACCGCGTCTCTGGGGCTGCTCCTCCGCGCGCGCCTCGTCGAGGACGCGGCCGACCGAGCGCGACCCGGCGAGCAGGACGACGCCGGAGACGGCCAGCGCCATCAGGGCGAGGAGGGCGCCGCCGCCGAGCGGGGTATCGCCCCAGGACTCGCCGAAGATCATCGGCGCCAGGGCGACCGGAACCAGCACCTGCACCGCGAACATGATCGGCGCCACGTGGGTGGCGCCGCGGCGCTGCAGGGCGCTCATCTCGCTGAGCAGCGCCAGCACCTCGGAGAGGGCCGCGGTGGCGAGCCAGGCAACCGCGACCAGCAGCGTCCCCGCCACCAGCTCGTCGGTGAAGAGCTTGCTGGCGACGGCCGTCCAGGCGTAGCCGCAGCCGGCGCTCACCACGGCCAGGATCGAGAGCGAGGAGGCCCGCGAGCGCAGCGCGTAGGGCGCCAGCATCGGGATCGCGACGAGCGCCAGCGCGATCGCCATCGTCGCCGTGCCGGCGTGGTCGGTGCTGCGCTCCGGCGCCACCAGCGCCACCCCGACGACCCCGACCGCGATCGCCCCGACCGCGACCCACTCGCGCGGGCCCGGTCTCTCCCCCAGCTTCGTGGCCCCCAGCCAGAGCAGCAGGATAAGGCCGCTGGCGAGGCACGGCTGGACCACGGTCAGAGGCGCCAGCAGCAGCGCCACGATCTCCAGCGGCCAGCCCAGTAACCCCAGCGCCGTCGCCCCCAGCCATTTGCGGTTGCGCAGCAACCGGCCCAGCAGCGAGACCCGCAGCGAATGCTCGTGCGGTTCGTCCCGCACCTCCAGCGCCTGCAACGCGATCGAGGCGTTGTAGAGGAGCGACGCCCCCACCGCCGCGGCTATCCCGAGCGCCAGCACGGCGCGAGGTTATCCCGCCACTGCGGTCGCTCTAGCGGTCGTGGCGTCGCTTCTCGGCGCCGTAGTGCATGACCACCCGGGAGCTGAGGTCTGCGGCAATGGCGAGCGGGACGAGGAAGGCGAAACTGAGACCTATCCCGCGGACGCCGAGCGCCATGAGGCCAAAGAAGGCAGTGGTTGCGAACACGACCATGCCGATCAGGATCAAGACGAAAGCCTTGTTCTCGGTCATCCGCCAAGCCTATCTTGGATTGCAGACAAAACAACTACAAGCGCAGCGGCGACCAGCCCTGCCAACCCACCTTTCGCGGTTCCCCTCCGCACCTCCAACTCGGGTGCTCCGCCCAACGCCGGTCCCGCGTGGCCTAGGAACCCACCGACAGCAATCGTGCCGGCGAGAACCCCGACGGCTGTGCCGAATTCAGTGGCGATCGAAGCGGTGAGGAGCACCGCTCGAACCTAGGGCACGGCGAAGCGCAGCCGGCACGCCTCGTGCGCCGACTGCGCCGACTGCGCCGACTGCGCCGACTGCGCCGACTGCGCCGAAAGAGCTACGGAAGACTCAGGTCTCCTGGTACAGCGGGCCGTCGCCGCCCTCGGGGAGGGTGAGGCGGCCGCCCTTGGCGGTGATCGCACCGCACTGGACGCAGTTGGAGGCGGTGACGTGGACGTCGACTTCTTTGGCGCCGCTCTCCAGCTGATCCTCGGGGATTTCGTAGACCTGGGCGGGGCACATCGAGACCCAGGTCTGGGCGATCTCGCGGGGGACGTGGGTCTGGATGCGGACGTGGTTGGGAGCGTCGTCCCGGGTGGCGTTGCCGGAGAGGAACACCGAATCGAGCTTGTTGAAGGTGAGCTCGTTGTCGGGCTTCGGGTAGCTGTCGGCCGCCTTACCCTCGAAGACAGGGATCTCGGCGTTGTCCTCGATCTTCCAGTGGCCGCCCGGGAAGGCGCCTTTGGTGCCGACCATCATCGAGCCCATCGCGCCGCCGAAGATCAGCCCCTTGGTCAGCGGCTGCTTCATGTTGCGCGATCGATAGAGGTCCTTCTCGATCTCCGATTCGCGGATTGCCTTGTCGTAGCTTTCGAAGTTGACCGAGTCGATGTCCTTCTTGAGCGACTCGACGATCGCTTCCGCCGCGTACATCCCGGCGTGCATCGCGTAGTGGACGCCGGCGAGTTCGGCGATGTTGACCATCCCGGCGGCGTCGCCGGCCATCAGCATGCCCGGCACCGAGAAGCGCTTCGGCAGTGCCCAATAGCCGCCGGACGGGATCGTCTTGGCGCCCCAGCCGACCCGCTTGCCGCCCTCGATGATCTTCTTGATGAAGGGGTGGGTCTTGAACTCCTGCAGGGCGTCGTGGACGGAGAAGGTGGCGTCGGTGGTGTCGAGCCCGACGACCAGGCCGAAGCAGACCTTGTCCTCGCCCATCGGGTAGATGAAGCTGCCGCCGGCCTCCTTGTATTTGGGGCCCCAGCGCAGCGGCCAGCCGAGCGTGTGGATGACCCGGTCGAGCGGCTTCGGGACCTCCCAGACCTCCTTCACCCCGAGCTCCCAGACCTGTGGGTCGGAGCCGTCGCGGAGGTCGAAGTAGTCCATCGCGGCGTAGGTGAGGTGGCCGATCGTGCCCTCGGCCAGGACCGTCGCCTTGGCGACCACGTCGGAGCCGGGCTCGAAGTTGCCGAGCTCTTCGCCGTCCTTGCCGCGGCCGCGGTCGCCGGAGCGAACGCCGCGGACGATCCGGTCCTCGACCAGCAGCTGGGTAGCGGCGGTCTCGGTGAGGATGTAGACGCCGGCCTCTTCGGCTTTCTCAGAGAGGAAGCGGCCCAGTTTCGAGACCGACATCGTGTAGGTGCCCTCTTTGCGGAAGTTGGGCGGCGGTGGCTTCAGCGGGAAGGCTTTGCTCTTGGTGAGGAAGTAGGTCGCGTCCTTCGTCACCTCCTGGTAGACCGGCGGCCACTCGGCGGGCGGCAGGTCGGGGAAGAGTCGTTCCATCGCCGAGGGGTCGACGTTGGCGCCGGAGAGCAGGTGGGCGCCGGCGACTTTGCCCTTCTCGATCACCGCGACCGGGACTTCGCCGAGCTTCTCGGTCAGCTCCGGCTCGTCCTCGAGCAGCTGCATCAGTTTGTTGGCACAGGCCAGCCCGGCGGGGCCGCCGCCGACGATCGCGATGCCGACCTCGATTCGCTCGTCGACCGGGTCCGTCGGCGCGGTGATCACATCGGCCGAATCGAACGGGGGCGGGAACTCACTCGGTGCAACTGACATCTCGACTCCTTCGCGGTCTCTCGTCGGGGGAACAGCGTCCGGGGGGCCGAAGCCCCCCGGAGTGACTCAGCCCTTCTTGGCCTTGATCGCCTCGGTCAGCTTGGGCACGATCTTGTGCAGATCGCCGACCACGCCGAGGTCCGAGAACTCGAAGATCGGCGCGTTCGGGTCCTTGTTGATCGCAAGGATGTTCTCCGAGTTCTGCATACCGACCTTGTGCTGGATGGCGCCGGAGACCCCGGCCGCCAGGTACAGCTTCGGCGCGACCGTCTTGCCGGTCTGACCGATCTGGGCCGCGTACGGGTACCAGCCGGCGTCGACGACCGCGCGGGTCGCCGCGACGGCGCCGCCCATCGCCTCGGCCAGTTCCTCGCACTGCTTGAAGCCCTCGGCTGCGCCGAGGCCGCGACCGCCGCCGACGAGGACGTCGGCGTCCTCGATGTTGACGTCGGCGCCGCGCTGCTCGCCGCGCTGAACCATCGTCGCCTTGGTCGACCAGGGCGAGAGCTCGACGTCGACGTCGACGACCTCGGCGCTACCGCCGGTCTCGTTGACGTCGAACGCGTTGAGGCGGCCGATGATGATCCCCGGCTCGCTGACGTAACCGACGTCGGCGACCTGGGAGTCCTGCAGGATCGGACGCTCGGCGACGAGCTTGCCGTCCTGGACTTTGACCGCGGTGACCTCCATGGTCACGCCGGCGCCGAGACGGGCGGTCAGGCCGGCCCCGATCTCGAAGCCGAGCAGACCGCCGCCGAACAGCGCGTAGGAGATCCCGTTGTCCTGAATCACCTTGGCCATCGCGTCGATGATCGGCTGGGCCAGGCCCTCCGGGACGCTCTTGGCCCGGTAGACCTTGGCGGCGCCGTACTTGCCGAGCGAAGCGGCGGCGTCGTCGGCGACGTCCCCGACCACCAGCGCCGCGGCCTCGCCGCCGACCTGGCTGGCCAGCTTGGCGGCCTCGGAGATGGCCCCGAGCGAGTTTTTGTTGAAGTTGCCCTCGTCGTCGTGGAGGGCGTAAACCAGGATGCCTGCCATCTAGATCAGCTTCCTCTCGTCGAGCCAGGCGACGATCTTTTCGACCGTCTCGTTGGTGTCCTCGTCCTCGATGATCTCGCCCGCCTCCTTGGCCGGGGGCGGGTTGAGGGCCAGGACCTGGGTCTGGGAGCCGGCCTCGCCGACCTTGCCGGCCTCGATGCCGACGTCGCCCGTGGCCTTCGCGTCGAGCGGCTTCTTTTTCGCGCCCATGATCGCTTTCAGGCTCGGGTAGCGCGGCTCGTTGATCGCGTCGCCGACGCTGATCACGGCCGGCAGCTCGATCTCGACGGTGTCGTAGCCGTACTCGGCCTGGCGCTCGCAGCGGAGCTTGCCGTCGTTGACGTCGATCTTGATCACCTGGGTCAGCGAGGGCATCTGCAGGTGGTCGGCGACGACGGCGCCGATCGTGTAGCACTCGCCGTCATCGGACTGCTGGCCGAGCAGGACCAGGTCCGGGCTCTCGGACTCGAGAACCTTCGCCAGCGAGTAGCCGGTGGCGCAGACGTCGGAGCCGGCCAGCGCGTCGTCGGAGAGGTGCACCGAGCGATCGGCGCCGAGCGCCACCGCCTTGTGCAGGGCGCGGACCGCCGAGTCGGGGCCCATCGTCACAGCGACGACTTCCTCGACCGGGATCGCCCCACCCTCCTTGATCTGCATGGCCGCCTCGAGGGCGTGCGTGTCGAAGGGGTTGAGGTTTTTCTCGCCGCCGCGGTCCAGACGCATCGTGTTCGGATCGATGCGCTTCTGTACCGCGGCGTCCGGGACCTCCTTGACCAGGACGCAGATCTTCAAGTTGAAGCCTCCTTGGGGATGATTCTCAGCTCTTCGCGAGGGCGATAGCGCGCCTCACGGGCCCGTTGCGGGCGGGCATGTTATCGGTTGCGGGGGACCGGTTGACTGACCAGTCAATCAGGATGATACCCCGTGCGGCGGCATCTATGCACCGATCGGTGTAGAAGACCGCGAAGCGCTTGGTGGCGCGGCTATTCGCCGCGCTCGTGCCGCTCGGTGGCGGCCTCGCGGATGAAGTCGACGATCTCGTCGGTCCCCGCGCCGGGCGTGAAGACGGCGGCGACGCCGAGCTCCTTCAGCTCCGGGATGTCCTCGGCGGGGATCGTCCCCCCCACCGTGACGAGGACGTCGTCGACGCCCTGCGCCTTCAGCAGCTCCACCACTTTCGGCACCAGGGTCATGTGGGCGCCGGAGAGGATCGAGAGGCCGACCGCGTCGGCGTCCTCCTGGATCACCGTCTCGGCGATTTGCTCCGGGGTCTGGTGCAGGCCGGTGTAGATCACCTCCATGCCCGCGTCGCGCAGGGCGCGGGCGATGATCTTGGCGCCGCGGTCGTGCCCGTCCAAGCCGGGCTTGGCGACGACGACGCGGATCTTGCGGGCGGTTGCAGCCTCCATCAGCGGCGCGAAGCGTAGCGGTCCGGCCTAGAAGACCGGCGACTCGGTGTAGGTCCCGAAGACCTCTTGCATCGCCGCGATCATCTCGCCCTCGGTGGCGCGAGCCCGGGCGGCGGCGATGATCGGGGGCATCAGGTTGGCCTCTCCGGCGGCCGCCTGCTTCAGCTCGGCGAGGGCCCGCTCGGCCTCGGCGGCGTCGCGGCGAGCGCGGGTCGCCTGCAGGCGGTCGACCTGCTTGCGCTCCAGGGCCGGGTCGATGCGGAGGATCGGCGTCTCTTCGTCGTCCTCCTGGGTGAAGTCGTTGACGCCGACGACGATCCGCTTGCGTTCGTTGAGCTCCTGCTGAAAGGTGAAAGAGGCGTCGGCGATCTCGCGCTGCGGGAAGTTCTGGCGGATCGCCTCGACCATGCCGCCGAGCTCGTCGATGCGGGCGAAGTAGCCGTAGGCCGCCGCCTCCATCTCGTCGGTCAGCTTCTCGACGAACCAGGAGCCGCCCAGCGGGTCGGCGGTGTTGGTCACCCCGGACTCGGTGGCGATGATCTGCTGGGTGCGCAGCGCCACCCGCACGGCCTCCTCGGTCGGCAGGGCCAGGGCCTCGTCGTAGGAGTTGGTGTGCAGCGACTGGGTGCCGCCGAGCACCGCGGCGAGGGCCTCCAGGGAGGTGCGGACGACGTTGTTGAGCGGCTGCTGGGCGGTCAGCGAGACCCCCGCGGTCTGGGTGTGGAAGCGCAGCCGCATCGACTCCTCGCGCTTGGCGCCGTAGGTGTCGCGCATCTCCCGGGCCCAGATCCGGCGCGCCGCCCGGTACTTGGCGATCTCCTCGAAGAAGTCGACGTGGGCGTTGAAGAAGAAGGAGAGCCGCGGCGCGAAGGCGTCGACGTCGAGGCCGCGCTCGAGCGCCCGCTCGACGTAGGTGAAGCCGTCCTTGAGCGTGAAGGCGAGCTCCTGCTGGGCGGTCGAGCCGGCCTCGCGGATGTGGTACCCGGAGATCGAGACCGGGTGCCAGCGCGGCATGTGCTCGCTGCACCACTCGATCATGTCGGTGACCAGCCGCATCGCCGGCTCGATCGGGAAGCACCACTCCTTCTGGGCGATGTACTCCTTGAGGATGTCGGTCTGGATCGTCCCGCCCAGCCGCTCCGGGGGCACGCCCTGGCTCTCGCCGACCAGCACGTAGTAGGCGAGCAGGATCGCCGCCGGGGCGTTGATGGTCATCGACGTGGTGACCCCGCCCAGCGGGATGCCGTCGAAGAGCTGCTCCATGTCGTCGAGCGTGTCGACGGCGACGCCCTCGCGGCCGACCTCGCCGAGGCTGCGGGCGTGATCGGAGTCGTAGCCCATCAGGGTCGGCATGTCGAAGGCGGTCGAGAGCCCGGTCTGGCCGTGGTCGAGCAGGTAGTGGAAGCGCTCGTTGGTCTCCTCGACGGTCCCGAAGCCGGCGAACTGGCGCATCGTCCAGAGCCGGCCGCGGTACATCGACGGGTAGGGCCCGCGCGTGAACGGGTACTCGCCGGGGCGCCCGACGCGATCCTCGAGGCCGGGATCGACGTCCGCCTCGGTGTAGAGCGGCTCGATCTCCTTCCCCGAGATAGTCGAGAAATCGGCCTCGCGCTGCTGAAACTCCCGCTGCTCCCTCGGCTCGATAGCCATGCGAAGAGCCTAGCGGCGCGCGGCGAAGCGCCGGGGCGGCGGCTTGCGGTGGTTGGCGGCCAGACGGGAGGCGCCGACGCCGGCCAGGGTCGCGACCACCGTGAAGGCGAGCGCCGTCAGCCGGCGGCCGAGCTGCTCGAAGCGCAGCACCTGCCAGCCCTCATCGCGGGCGAGCGCCGCCAGCGGCGGGTCGGGGTTGACCGCGACCGGGTTGCCGACCGCGCGCAGCATCGGCAGGTCGGAGAGCGAGTCGGAGTAGGCGTAGGACTCGGCCAGGTCGATCGCGTGGCGCTCGGCGAAGGCCTCCATCGCCTCGACCTTGCCGGGGCCGTAGACGAAGGGACCCTCGAGGCGGCCGGTGTAGGTGCCCGCGGCGTCGACCTCGTAGCGGGTACCGATGCCGCCCTCCATCCCCAGCACCGCCGCCAGCGTCTCGACCACGTCGTTGCCGGCGGCGCTGACGATGAAGGCCGGCCGGCCGGCGTCCTGGTGAGCGTGGACCTCGGCCAGCATCTGCGGGTAGACCCGCGGCAGGATCGCCGCCATCACCTCGGGGCCCATCCGATCGACCGTCTTCGCGGGGACACCGCGGATCAGCTCGCGAGCGGCTCGCAAGACGTCCGCGGTGCGCTCGTCGGTGGTCCCGCGGAGGCGGTAGCGGAGATGCTCGACGGCCCAGCTGGCGAGCTGGCGGCGGCCGACGATGCCCTGCCTGGTGGCGACGCGCGCGAACTGCATCCCCGACGACCCCGCCATCAGGGTCTTGTCGAGGTCGAAGAACGCGGCGCCGCCGCTCAAGGCTAGGACCCGTTGACCTCGATCACGATCGCGTCGCCCTGGCCACCGCCAGAGCAGATCGCGGCGACGCCGAGGCCACCGCCGCGGCGCTGCAGCTCGTGAACGAGGGCGCCGATGATCCGGGAGCCGGAGGCGCCGATCGGGTGGCCGAGGGCGATCGCGCCACCGTTGACGTTGACCTTCTCCTCGTCGACGCCGAGCATCCGCACCGAGTTGAGGGCGACCGAGGCGAAGGCCTCGTTGATCTCCCAGAGGTCCACCTCCTCGGGGCTCTTGCCGATCTTCTCGAGCGCCTGCTTGGCGGCGTTGGCCGGCGTTTTCGCCAGGTAGGGGAAGTCGTCGGCGACGGTGCCGTAGGAGAGGATCTTCGCGAGCGGGGTCTTGCCCTCCCGCTGCGCCCACTCCTCGGAGGCAACGACGATCGAGGCGGCGCCGTCGTTGACGCCCGGGGCGTTGCCGGCGGTGTGGGTGGCGTCGGGGCCGCCGATCGCCTTCAGGCCGGCCAGCGTCTCGACCGTGGTGCCGGCGCGGATCGCCTCGTCGGTCTCGACCGTGGACTCGCCCTTGCGCGACTTGACGGTGACGCCGACGATCTCCTCGGCAAGACGGCCGGCGTCGGTCGCCTCGGCGGCGAGCCGGTGCGAGCGCTCGGCGAAGCGGTCCATGTCGGCGCGGGTGATCTCCAGCTCGTTGGAGACCTCGCTGGCCTCGTTGATCATCTGCTTCTCGGTGAAGGGGTTGGTGAGCCCGTCGTGGGTCATCGCGTCGATCGCGCTGACGTCGCCCATCCGGAACCCGAAGCGGGCGCCGGGCAGCAGGTACGGAGCGCCGCTCATCGACTCCATGCCGCCGGTAACGGCCACCTCGGAGTCGCCGGCGCGGATCGCCATGTCGGCGATGCCGAGCGTGCGCATCCCGGAGGCGCAGACCTTGTTGATCGTCTCCGAGGGAACCTCCTTGGGGACGCCGCCCTTGATCTGGGCCTGGCGCGAGGGAATCTGGCCCTGGCCGGCCTGCAGGACCTGGCCGAAGACGACCTGCTGGACCTGCTCGGGGTCGACGTTTGAGCGCTCCAGGGCGGCCGCGATCGCGGTGCCGCCGAGGTCGGTCGCGTCAAGGGAGGCGAGGCCGCCGCCCATCTTGCCGAAGGGCGTGCGCGCGGTTCCGAGGATCACTGAGCTGGGCATCTACTGCCTTTCTTTCTCCGAGTAGCTGGGTCTGAGTTCGGTGGGCCAGTTTAGACTCGCCCACCCATGAGAGTCGAAGTCCTGCAAGCGGAGCTGGCCGAGGTCGAGGCCGACCTGGTCGCGGTCGGCCTCTGCGAGGGCGACTCGCTGCCAGCCGCGCTGGCCGGGGCACCGGGCGCCGCCAACGCCGTCGGAGCGGCCGAGAAGCTGTCCTTCCTTTTCCCCGAGGCGCCGGCGCGGGTGCTCGTCGCCGGCCTCGGCAAGCGCGAGGAGCTCGACGCCGAGCGGCTGCGCGTCGCGGCGGCGCTGGTCGCCAAGGAGGCGGGACGGCGCAAGACGACCTCGCTGGCCTGGCTGCTGCCGGAGTCCGACGACGACGCGGCGGCCGCCGAGGGCCTGGTCACCGGGACGATCCTCGGCGCCTACCGGTTCGAGCGCTTCAAGAGCGGCGACCCCGACGACTCCGCACCGACCCTGAACTCGCTGACCCTGCTCGCCACGGCTGAGCTGGCCGGCGCGGCGGAGGCGGCGCGAGTCGCCGCCGAGGCCGCGAACCGGGCGCGCGACCTGCAGAGCACCCCGGCCAACGTCGCCACCCCCGCCTTCCTCGCCGCCCGCGCCGAGGAGATCGCCGCCGGCAACGAGGCCGTCACGGTCGAGGTGCTGGGACGCGAGGAGATCGTCGCCAAGAAGATGGGCGGCCTCGTCGCCGTCAGCCAGGGCAGCGTCGAGGAGCCGCGCCTGATCGCGCTGCGCTACGCCGGCGGCGGCAGCGCCGCCACCCTCGGCCTGGTCGGCAAGGGGGTCACCTTCGACACCGGCGGCATCTCGCTCAAGCCCGGCGCCGGCATGCAGGAGATGAAGTACGACATGTCCGGCGCCGCCGCCGTGCTCGAGGCGGTCGCCGCGATCGCCGAGCTGGGCCTGGCGATCGATTTGGTCGCGGTCGTCCCGGCGACCGAGAACATGCCATCCGGCTCGGCGATCAAGCCGGGCGACGTGATCACCCAGTACAACGGCAAGACGGTCGAGGTCAACAACACCGACGCCGAGGGCCGGCTGATCCTCGCCGACGCGCTCGCCTACGCGATCGAGCTCGGCGCCGAGCGGGTGGTCGACCTGGCGACGCTGACCGGCGCCGTGGTGATCGCGCTCGGCTCGACGTACGCGGCGGTGCTCGGCAACGACGACGCCCTCGCCGGCGAGGTCGAGCGCGCCGGCACGGTCACCGGCGAGCTGATCTGGCGGCTGCCCCTCCACCCCGAGTACAAGAAGCTGATGAAGGGCACCTTCGCCGACCTCTCCAACCTCGCCGCCAAGCGCGAGGCCGGGACGGCCACCGCCGCCTCCTTCCTCGAGGAGTTCGTCGGCGAGACCCCCTGGGCGCACATCGACATCGCCGGCACCGCCTGGGACGTCGGCCGCGCCTACACCGGCAAGGACGCCAGCGGCTACGGGGTCCGGCTGCTGGTCGAGCTGGCGCGGCGCTTCGCCCACGGCTAGCCGCCGAGGATCATGCAGGTAGCGGTGCCGTGGGCGAGCAGCTTGCCGCTCTCCGCCGCCACCAGGGTCGCCTCCGCGGTCGCCTGTTTGCGGCCGCGGTAGAGGACCTTCGCCTCGCAGAGCACCCGGCCGGTGTCGCGGCTGATCGGCCGCACGTACTTGGCCTCGAGGCCGAGCGAGGTGTAGCCGACGCCGGCCGGCAGCGTGGTGTGGACCGCGCAGCCGAGCGCCGAGTCGAGCAGGGTCGCGGCGTAGCCGCCGTGGACGACGCCGATCGGGTTGTAGTGCTCCTCTCCGGGCTCGCCCTCGAAGACGACCCGGCCCTCCTCGAGCTCGACCGGGCGCAGTCGCATCGTCACCGCGATCGGCGGTGGCGGCACCTTGCCGGTGACGACCGCGCTCATGTACTCGATGCCGGTCATCGTCGCCCCGGCGGCCGCCGTCGGCACCGGGTCCTGCCAGACCAGGGTGCGGCTGCGGGATGCCTCCGGGTCGGCGGCCGCGAACGCCTCGGCGACATCCGCGGCCGTCGAGTCGGGATCGGCGAGAACGAGCTCCTCGGCGCTCACCGGCCCCCGGCCCTCCGGGTGCCGTCAACCTGCTGGCGCACCGCGCGACTCGTCGCCGGGTAGTGGAGATCGGCGGTGATCTCCTCCTGGCTGATCGCGATCCGCGGCGCCCGGCGCCGCTGGTTCCTGTGTTTGCCGGTCAGCCTCATCTGTCGCCTCCATTCGGCTCGTCAGGCTGGGTTTCTTCAAGCAACTAACTGCATGCGGGACCCTACCCCAGTCAGTTGTTTGATGCAACCAAGTGTGCGAAGATCACACCGATGCTGCGGCGCGACTATCCGGACCAGCTCTGCTCGATCGCCAAGTCGCTGGAAGTGATCGGCGAGCGCTGGTCGTTGCTGATCGTCCGCGACGTCTTCAACGGCCACCGCCGCTTCGGCGAGATCCAGTCCTCCCTGGGGGTCGCCCGCAACGTCCTCGCCGCTCGCCTGCAACGCCTCGTCGACGAGGACATCCTCGAGCGCCGCCCGTACCAGGCGAGCCCGCCGCGCCACGAGTACTTCCTGACCGAGAAGGGGCTCGACCTCTGGCCGACCCTGATCGCCCTGCTCAGTTGGGGCGACCGCTACTCCCCCAGCCCGGGCGGCCCGCCGAAAGTGATCCTCCACAAGGTCTGCGGCGGCCAGGTCAGCGAGCGCGGCATCTGCGAGAGCTGCGGCAAGGTGCTGAACGCCCGCGACGCGATCCAGGTCCCGGGCCCGGGACGGCTGGCCCACGACGAGGCGTTAGCGTTGAACGCGACGGCGGACGAGGACTAGAAGAGGAGAGGCGAATGGCGACGGCGGCTGAGGTGCAGGCGAAGGACAAGATCTTCATCGGCGGCGAGTGGGTCGAGCCGCAGGGCGCGGAGCGGCTTGAGGTGATCAACTCGACCACCGAGGAGGTGATGGGGACGATCCCGGGCTGCACGGCGGTCGACGTCGACAGCGCCGTGGCGGCGGCCCGTGAGGCCTTCGAGTCCTGGTCGCAGACCCCGCGCGAGGAGCGGGCCGGCTACATCGCGGCGATCGCCGCCGGGCTCGGCGAGCGCGGCGAGGAGATCGCGGCGACGATCTCCCAGGAGCTGGGGATGCCGCTGAAGCTGAGTCAGATCGTCCAGGTCGGGCTGCCGATCGCGCAGATGGCCTCGATGCCGAAGCTGATGGAGGAAATCGCCTGGGAGGAGGAGATCGGCAACTCCCGGGTGCTGCGCGAGGGGGTCGGCGTGGTCGGCGCGATCACGCCCTGGAACTACCCGCTGAACCAGATCGTCGCCAAGGTGGCGCCGGCCCTGGCGGCCGGCTGCACGGTGGTCCTGAAGCCGAGCGAGATCGTGCCGCTGAACGCCTTCCAGCTGGCCGAGGTGGTCGACGCGGCCGGGCTGCCGCCGGGCGTCCTCAACCTCGTCACCGGGATCGGGCCAGTCGTCGGTGAGGCGATCGCCGCTCACCCCGGCATCGACTTCGTTTCCTTCACCGGCTCGACCCGGGCCGGCAAACGGGTCAGCGAGCTCGCCTCGGCGACCGTCAAGCCGGTGGCGATGGAGCTCGGCGGCAAGTCCCCGAACGTGATCCTCGACGACGCCGACCTCGCCCGCGCCGTCCCCGACGGGGTCGCCAAGTGCTTCCTCAACTCGGGCCAGACCTGCAGCGCCCTGACCCGGATGCTGGTCCCCCGCCAGCGGGTGGCCGAGGCCGAGGAGATCGCCAAAGCGACCGCCGAGTCGTTTACCCCGGGAGACCCCTTCGAGGAGTCGACCCGGCTCGGGCCACTGGTCTCCGACACCCAGCGCCAGCGCGTCCGCGGCTACATCGAGAAGGGCCAGGCCGGGGGAGCGAAGCTCCTCACCGGCGGCGCCGAGGCGCCCGAGGGGCTCGATCGCGGCTACTTCGTCCGCCCCACCGTCTTCTCGGACGTCACCCCGGAGATGACGATCGCCCGGGAGGAGATCTTCGGCCCGGTGCTGGCGATCCAGCCCTACGAGGGCGAGGACGAGGCGGTTCGGATCGCCAACGACACCGAGTACGGGCTGGCCGGCGGCGTCTGGTCCGACGATCAGGAGCGGGCGATCGCGGTCGCGAAACGGATCCGCACCGGCCAGATCGAGATCAACGGCGGCGCCTTCAATCCGCTGGCCCCGTTCGGCGGCTACGGCCAGAGCGGCCACGGCCGTGAGAACGGGCGGTATGGGATCGAGGAGCTGCTGCAGGTCAAGTCGCTGCAGCTCTAGTTCCCCTTAGGCTCCTCGCCCGTGAACTTCGATCTCTCCGACGAGCAGCGCCTGCTGCGCGACACCGTGCGCGACTTCGCGCGGCAGGAGGTCGCGCCGGTCGCCGAGGAGCTCGACCGCACCAAGTCGTTCCCTTACGAGATCGTCGCCAAGCTCGGCAAGCTCGGACTGATGGGGATCCCTTTCCCGCAGGAGTACGGGGGCGGCGGCGCCGACACGCTCTCCTACGTGCTGGCGGTCGAAGAGCTGGCCCGGATCGACTCCTCGGTCTGCATCACGATGGCCGCCCACACCTCGCTGGGGACGATGCCGATCTACCTCTGGGGCAGCGACGAGCAGAAGGACGAATGGCTGCCGCGGCTCTGCGGCGGGGAGCGGCTCGCCTCGTTCGGGCTGACCGAGCCCGAGGCCGGCTCCGACGCCGGCAACGTGCGGACCTCCGCCAGGCTCGAGGACGGCGAGTGGGTCGTCAACGGGGCCAAGCAGTTCATCACCAACTCCGGCACCGAGATCTCCGGCTGCGTCTCGATCACCGCCGTGACCGGCGAGGCGAACGGACGCAAGGAGATCTCGAACCTGATCGTCCCGACCGGGACGCCGGGCTACGAGGTCGGCGAGGCCTACCGGAAGATGGGCTGGAACGCATCGGACACCCGGCCGCTCTCCTTCGAGGACTGCCGTTTGCCCGAGTCGGCCCTGCTCGGCCGCCGCGGCGACGGCTTCAAGAACTTCCTCCACATCCTCGACGGCGGCCGGATCGGCGTCGCCGCGATGGGCGTCGGCCTCGCCCAGGGCGCCCTCGACGAGGCGATCGCCTACGCCAAGGAGCGCCGCGCCTTCGGCCAGCCGATCGCGAAGTTCCAGTCGATCCAGGCCAAGATCGCCGACCTCTCGGCCCAGATCGAGGCCGCCCGCCTGCTCACCTGGCGCGCCGCCCTGGAGAAGGACGCCGGCCAGTCCTTCACCCTCACCGCCGCCCAGGCGAAGCTGATCACCGGCCGCCTCGCCGTCAGGGCGACCGAGGAGGCCGTGCAGATCCACGGCGGCTACGGCTTCATCGAGGAGTACCCCGTCTGCCGCTTCTACCGCGACGCCAAGATCCTCACCATCGGCGAGGGCACCGACGAGGTGCAGCAGATGGTGATCGCCCGCCAGCTCGGCTGCTGAACGCGGGCGCGGAACATTAAGGCCCCTCCAGGGGCGTTAAGCGACCGCGTTCGCCGGGGAGCCGAGCGGCACCGCGGTGACCTCGCCCTCGGGACGGGACGCCACCTCGGCGGCGCGGCCGACCGCACCGCCGATCCCGTAATGCGAGCAGATCGTCAGCTCGTGCTCGCGCCGCAGCGGCCGGGTCGCGTCGACCACCGGGGCGGTCTTCAGCGCCGCCGCCGGCTGCGCCGCCCAGACCCCGAAGGCGGCGCCGGCGCACTCGCGCAGCGGCACCGCGACCAGGCGGGTGGAGCGGCGGCGGCCGAGGCGGGCGACCAGCCAGGCCGGCTCGCCGCTGCGGGCGTCTACGAAGATGGCCTCGACCTTGCCGAGCTCGGCGCCGTCGACGTCGGCGAGCCCGGCCCCGATCCAGCGCGACGCCTCCTCGCTTGAGGGCAGCGCCGCGGCCTCAGGCATCGGTGTGCTTCTCGAGCAGCTCGCTGGCCGCGGTCGCCGGGTCGAGCTCGCGCCGCACCACCCGGTCCAGCAGCTCGGCGGTGCCGGGGTCGTCGGCGACGGTCGCCTCGAGGCGCCGCCGCATCCGCGAGGTGGCGATCCCGAGCACCTCGCTGCGCAGGTTGCGGGCGCGCCGCTCGGCCAGCGTCCCGGCCTCCTCGATGAAGGCCCGGTGGTCGGCGATCGCCGTCGCCAGCTCGTCGACCCCCTCCCCCCGGGCCGCCTCGGTGCGCAGGATCGGCACCTTCCAGCCTCCGGGGTCGTGGGAGAGGGCGAGCACGCCGCGGACCTCGCGGACCATCGTGTCGGTCATTGGGTGGTCGGCCTTGTTGACGACGATGACGTCGGGGATCTCCATCACGCCCGCCTTCAGCGCCTGGATCGAGTCGCCGGAGCCAGGCATCAGCGCAAGCACGATGGTGTCGGCGTGGTCGACGATGTCTATCTCCGCCTGGCCGACGCCGACGGTCTCGATCAGAACGTCGTCCTTGCCGGCCGCGTCCATCACCAGCGCCACCTGCAGGGCCGCCTCGGAGAGACCGCCGAGGGCGCCGCGCGAGGCCATCGAGCGGATGAAGACGCCGGGGTCGAGGAAGTGCTCGGAGAGCCGGATCCGGTCGCCCAGCAGGGCGCCGCGGGTGAACGGGCTGGAGGGATCGATCGAGAGCACCGAGACCTGGCGGTCGGCCTTGCGCAGCTCCGCGGTCAGGGCCCCGATCAAGGTGCTCTTGCCCACCCCGGGCGGACCGGTGAAGCCGACGATGCGGGCCTTGCCGGTGTGTGGGTAGACCTCGCGGACCAGCTCCCAGCCGGCCGGGTCATCGGACTCGATCAAGGTGATCGCCCGCGCCAGCGCCCGCTTGTCGCCGGCGAGGAGGCGCTCGGCGAGGGGGGCGGTCTTGGCGGCGTCCGCGGTCACGGGCGCTCAGTCTAGAGTCCGGCGCCGCATGCGCCTGTTCCGCTTCGCCGCCGCCCACGGGATGCTCAACCACCGCTACGGCCTGCTCGCCTGGCGCTACGCCTGGCGGCGCTTTTCGACGCGGGCCGGCCGCCGCTGGCAGACTGACGGCCTCGTCTTCCTCGGCCGGCGGCTGGAACTGGAGGTCGGCCGCCAGGGCGAGATCCGCTTCGGCCGCTTCGTCTGGATCGGCGACGGGACCAAGATCCGCTGCCACGAGGGCCTCGTCGAGATCGGCGCCAAGACGGTGATGGGCCAGGAATGCACGATCTCCGCCTACCAGCACGTGCGGATCGGCGACCAATGCGTGATCGCCGACCGGGCGATGTTCATCGACTTCGACCACGGCGTCGTCGAGGTCGAGCGGCCGATCCGCCTGCAGGGCATCTACAAGCGCGATGTCGAGGTCGGCTCCAACGTCTGGATCGGCTACGGCGCCTGCATCCTCCGCGGGGTCAGGGTCGGCGACAACTCGATCGTCGGCACCAACGCGGTGGTCACCAAGGACGTCCCCGCCAACGCCGTCGTCGCCGGCGCCCCGGCCCGGGTGATCCGGATGCGCGAGGCGCCCAAAGAGCTGCGCTGGGAGCGTCCGGTCGAGCCGGACCCCGAGGCCTGGACGACCCTCTCGCCGCCGGATCCCCGCTGAGCGGAGCGCCGGCTCAACCGAGCGCCGGGATCACGTCCGTCTTGGCGAAATCTTCGCCGACGAATAGCAGCGGCAGGTCGGATACGCGGGCGGTCGCGTAGGTCAGGCAGTCGCCGAAGTTGAGGCGAGCGGGGTGACGACCCTTGCCAAATCGGATGAAGGCGTCGCCGGCGACTTGCCAGTGCCTATTGTCGAAGGGGGTAACCACGACGCTCCAGCGCGAGAGGAACTCGGCGAGCAGAGCTTTCCCGTGGAGGTCGAAGGACCGAATCGCGACCATCCCGGTCTCGACCAGGGTCGGTGCCCCGATCGCCAGAACGTCAGCGTCGCTCATCGCGTCGACGATCTGCTCATGGCCGTCCTCTTCGAAGAGAACGGCGAGAATTGCCGAGCTGTCGAGAATCAATATCCCTCCGGTCCGATGCCGAGGATCTCCTCGATTTCGTCTTTGCTCATCGGCTTGCGCCCTTTCAGCTCGGCGGGGATCTGGGGCCAGATCTCGGTTTCGAGCCAGTGCCGCATTTCGCGATAAGGCTTCTCCTGGCCGCTCGACTGGAGCCGCAGTCGGTCGCGTCGTTCGCGCAGCGCCTGCCGCACCGCTCCCGTCTTGGTCTCCTGCGCCATCGCCGCCACTTCCGTCGCCAGCCTCTCCGTCTCGGGATCCTTGATGTTTAGGGCCATGGTGGAATTCTAGATCGATTCCACCCATCCGCCTTCCTTGCAATGATCCTACCAGAGATGAAATGTATTGTCAGCCAGACAGAACATTGCCTGCGGAACAGTGCCCCCGTGCGCCACGCCGACCGCAAGACGCGCGCCGAGGGGTTGGCCCTGAAGTTCGGCGAAAACCTCGTTCGCTGCCGGCGCCGGGCCGATATGTCGCAGGAAGAGCTGGGCTCCCGCGCCTCGCTGCACCGGACCGAGATCGGCCTGCTCGAGAACGGGCGGCGAGTCGCCCGGATCGACACGCTGATCCAGCTGGCCGGGGCGATGTCGATCGCTCCCGAGGAGCTGCTCGAAGGCATCCACTGGAACGCCGGCAGCGACCCCGCCGCCGGGCAGTTCTCGATCTCGCGCCCTCCCCCGCCGCCGCGCCGCCGCGGCCACAGCTAGGCGCCGCCTCAGGCGGGGCTGGCCTCGCCGACCAGGTCGGCGTAGACGGCCGCGGTCTGCTCGGCCACGTCGGCCCAGTCGAAGCGGCGCACGTGCTCGTAGGCTTCGGCGATCAGGCGCCGGCCGAGCTCGTCGTCGGAGAGCACCCGGATCGCCACCTCGGCGAGCGCCTCGGGGTCGTGAGGGCGGAAGCGCAATCCGGCCTCCTCGTGCGGGACCACCTCGCGGAGGCCGCCGGTGTCGGCGACGATGCAGGGGCAGCCGGAGGCCATCGCCTCCAGGGCGACCAGGCCGAAGGGCTCGTAGATCGAGGGGACCACGGTCAGGTCGGCGATCCGGTAGAGCGAATGGAGGACGTCGTCGCCGATCCAGCCCAGGAATGTGCCGTGGTCCATCAGGCCCAGCTCCTCTGCCTGACGGTGCAGCTCCTGCTCGTGAGTACCGGAGCCGGCGACCAGGAAGCGCGTGTTCGGCGCCGCTTCGAGGACTCGGGGCATCGCCTCCAGCGCCAGCTGGAAGCCCTTCTCGTAGACGAGCCGGCCGATCAGCAGGACCAGCTTCTGGTCGGGAGCGGCGAACTCGGAGCGCAGCCGGGCCAGCTCGGCGGGCTCCTGGGCGGGCAGGTCGTCGGGGTCGATCCCGTTGGGGATGACGTTGACCCGCTCCTCCTCGACGCCGAAGATGTCGGCGATCTGCTCGCGCATGTAGTGGGAGCAGGCGATCACCCGCTCGGAGCGGTTGGTGATCCAGCGCTCGACGCCGTGGATGTAGGTCTGCGGGTGCTTGTCGACCCAGCCCTGGTGGCGGCCGTACTCGGTGGCGTGGATCGTCGTCACCAGCGGCGCCTCGAAGCGCTTGGCGAGGTGGTCACAGGCGTTGGCGACCAGCCAGTCGTGGCCGTGGACGAGGTCGAACTCGTAGCGGTCGCCGAGCTCGACGCCGGCGGCCAGCATGTCGGAGTTCATCCGCTCGACCCAGGCGACGAACTCGCCCAGGTCGGTGGGCCGCTGCGGCTCGCGGATGCGGTGGACGATGACGCCGTTGGCAACCTGCTCGGCCGGCGACTCTTCGCCGCCGCGGGTCAGCACGTGGACCTCGACGTCGAGGTCGACCAGGGCCTCGGAGAGCTTGCGGACGTGGCGGGCGAGGCCTCCCTCGATCAGAGGCGGGTACTCCCAGGAGAGGATCAGGACGCGGGTCATCGCGAACTTCAGGGCTCCAGCAGGGGAGCGAGGCTCAGGTCGGGGGCGAGTGAGCGCATACGCGGGTCGACGGCCGCGGGGGAGTCTATGGCCTCGAGCATCTGCCGGGCGTGGTCGGTGGCCCGCAGGTAGGCGTAGTCGCCAGCCTGGCCACGCTCGTCGAGGAAGGCCCAGTCGCTCGACTGGGCCGCCAGCAGCTCGCGGGCGGCGCGCCGGGCGGCGTCACCGGGCAGGCCGCCGCCGAGCGCTCGCAGCAGCCGCAGCTCCAGCCGCCGCGCCCCCCAGGCGAGGTCGGCGACCGGCGGCGAGTCCCAGGTGCGCAGGCTCTTCCCCTCGCCCCAACTGGAGGTGCGCAGGGGCCGCTCGACCGGTTCGTGCTCGGCCAGCGCCTGCGGCACCGTCAGCAACCGCACCCCCGCCGCCGCGGCGCCGTCGAGGACCTCGCGGAGCCAGATCGGGCCCTCCGACCACCAGTGGCCGAGCAGCTCGGTATCGATCGCGAAGACGAGCAGCCCGCGGCGGCCCTCGGTGGCCGCGTAGGCGCGCAGGCGGGCCGCCACGTCGGTGAGAAACTCGTTCGCCTGCCGCCGCGCCACAGCCGCCGCGGCCTCGGGGTCGTAGCCGCCGCCGCCGATCTTCCAGATCCTCACCCCGCGCAGCGATTTGCCCTCGAACTCGGCGTGGGCCGGATCCGAGGGGTAGCCGTCCAGCGCCCAGAGCCAGCCGATCGCCTCCCAGTCGATCGGCAGCGCCACCGGGCCCGCCGCGGTCGCGACCGGGGCCAGCGCCTGGAACGGCCGCTCGTGGGCGCTCTGGTCGGTGCAGAACCAGCGCACCCCCTGCTCGGCGAGGCGCCACTCGAGGCCGGGCCGGTAGGCGCACTCGGGCAGCCAGAAGCCGCCGTCCCAGCCGAAGCGGCGCCGGTGCGAGCGGACCCCGGCGTCGAGCTGCAGGCGCATCCCCGCCCGGGTCGCCAGCAGCGGCAGCACCGCGTGGGTGGCGGCGGAGGCGGCGAGGGCGATCCGGCCCTCGGCGGCGGCGCGCTGGAAGGGCACCAGCGGGTTGCCGCCGGCGGCATCGAGCATCTCCAGGGCGCGGCGGTAGCGCGCCTCCTCCCCTTCGCAGGCGTCGCGGCATTCCTCTGGGACTTCGTCCCGGTCGGCGACCGCCGCGCCGATCCGCCACTCGAGCAGGAACTCGCGCAGCCGGGCGGCGGCGCCGGCGTCCTCGAGCTGGTCGGCCAGCACCGGGGTCACGGTCATCGTCAGGTCGCGCGCCACCTCGAGGACCGGCAGGTAGGAGCGGACCACCGCGTCGAACAGCCACTCCTCGCCGAAGGGGTAGGTCCCGAAGCCCTCGACGTAGGGCATGTGGCTGTGGAGGACGATCGCGAGGTCGCCGGCGCTCTCGGACCGGCTCATGCCGGCCTGCTCATGCGTGGCAGACGGCGAGGAAGTCGAGGGCGCTGTCGAGGTTCTCCTTCGCCAGCTTGAAATCGGAGGCGGCGATTGCCGGGGTGAAGCGATCGTAGAAGGGCTTGGTGAGGCCGAGGCGCTTGTGGACGCTGTCCCAGCCGAGCTTGATCGCCAGCTCGTGGGCGCGCAGCTTGCGGGCGTGGAAGAGGCCGAGCAGCTCGACCCGCGGGAAGTGCGCCTGGCAGAGCTCGCGGAACTCCTCGGCTCGGTACTCGTGGACGTGCCAGGGGTTGTCGGACTTCTCCGCCCCGGGCGGCGCCAGGGTCAGCAGGTTCGGGGTCGAGACGTAGGCGACCCCGCCAGGCTCCAGCATCGACTTGAAGTGGTCGAGGATCGCGCCGGCGTCCTGGACGTGCTCGATCGTCTGCAGGAAGACGACTGCGTCGCAGGGCTCGCTGAAGGTCTCGACCAGGTCGCGCTCGAAGCGGAGGTTCGGGCGCACGTAGCGGAGCCGCGCGTGCTCGTGGGCCTCGGGGTTGGCGTCGACGCCGACGGCGCTGGCCGCGGTCCCGGCGAGCACGCTGGAGCCATAGCCCTCGCCGCAGGCCATGTCGACGACCCGCATGCCGCCGACCCGGGCGGCGATCCACTCGTAGACGACCAGATGGCGCCGGTACCAGTAGTTCTCCTCAGGAACGTCGGGCAGGGTCCGCTCGCCGGTCAGCGGCAGCGGCGGCACCCCGGCCGGCTGGTTTTCCTGCAGGTACTGGGGTTCCATGTCGGCACCGTATTGGAGCTGGCTTCGATTGCGCGATTCCGCGTAGAGTTCCGCGCCCCATGCCAGCCTCCCCCACCGCCACGCACGAGCACATCAAGGACGTAAACACCCGCTACCACGACGCCGCCGCCGACGAATACGACGCCAAGTGGGGCATCGACTTCGGCGACGTCGGCCAGGAGCAGGTGCGGTTGAAGCTGGTCAAGGCGCTCGGCAAGCTCGACGGCGGCTCGTTCGGCGACGCCCTCGAGATCGGCTCTGGCACCGGTTACTTCTCGCTCAACCTCGTCCAGCTCGGCGTGATCCAACGGCTCACCGCGACCGACATCTCGCCGGGGATGCTCGACCGGCTGGCGAGGACCGCCGAGGCGCTGGGGGTCGAGAACGTGAGCACGGTCGCCACCGAGGCCGAGCGGCTGCCCTTCGAGGACGAGAGCTTCGACCTCGTCTTCGGCCACGCCGTCCTCCACCACATCCCCGACCTCGACCGCGCCTTCGCCGAATTCAAGCGGGTGCTGCGTCCCGGCGGCGCGATCGCCTTCGCCGGCGAGCCCTCCCGCTACGGCGACCGCCTCGCGGCCCTGCCGAAGCGGGCCGGGATGCTGGCGGCGCCGGTCTGGCGGCGCCTGGTCGGCGCCCGCGAGCGGGCCGTCGCCGAGGCCGAGATCTCCGACGGCCACTCGCTCGAGAGCGAGGTCGACGTCCACGCCTTCGCCCCCGCCGACCTGCGCCGACTGCTTCGCGACGGGGGATTCGAGAACCGCCGGGTCGGCGGCGAGGAGCTGCTCTCAAACGCTTGGGGCTGGGGCCTGCGGACGGTCGAGTCGAGCGCCGAGCCGGAATCGATCCCGTTCCGCTGGCGCCGCTTCGCCTTCCAGAGCTACATCGCCCTGCAGAAGGTCGACACCGGCCTGCTGGAGCCGCGGTTGCCGGCCGAGCTCTTCTACAACCTGCTCGTCTCCGGACGCAAGCCCGCTGCCTGAGCCGAAAGCGACCCGCGCCGGTCCTAGACCGCGAAGCGACCGCGGAAAAGCTTGATCTTCGAGTCGATGCCCTTGAGCCGGCGCTCGCCGATGAACGAGTAGACGAAGCGGTCTTCCCCCGCCGCCTCGCGGGTCGCCGCGTCGAGGAGGGCGCTGCCGGGACGGGCGATGCCGGTGACGCGGCTGGCGAGGTTGACCGAGCGCCCGTAATAGTCGCCTGACTGCGGCAGCGTCGGTCCGGTCGAGAGGCCCGCCCGCAACCAGGGAAACTCCTCCCCTTCGGCCTCGGCGGCGTCGATCAGGTTCAGCGCCGCCGCGACCATCGGCTCGGCCTCGGCGGAGACGAACATCACCGCGTCGCCGATCGTCTTCACCAGCCGCACCGGCGGCTCGGCGACCGCACTCGCCATCTCTTCGAGGCGGCCGGCGACCAGACCCAGCTCCTCGGCCGGGATCTCCTCCCCCAGGCGGGTGAACTCGACCAGGTCGGCGAAGCAGACGGTCAGCTGGGCGGTGCCGCCGATCTCCCCGGCGGCAAGGTCGGCGGTGCCGATCACGTCGCGGCGGATCTGCTCCAGCATGTTCGCCTGCAGGGCGTGGACCACGGTCGGCCCGATCAACGGCATCATGTGCTCGGCGGCGGCGGCGAAGCGGCGGGCGATGTCGCGCTCGCTGTCGCCCGGCTGCGTGAGGGTGCGGATAACCAGCTCGCGGTTCGCCTCGGCGATCCGCGCGGTCCCCATCCCGATCGTCCGCGCCACCTGCAGCATCCCCTCCTCCGGCAGGCCGGCGTCGAGAAAGGCCTTCATCCGCCGCGCCGCCCCCAGATCGGCCTCGGTGCCGCGCCGTTCGTCGGGATCGGCGTACGGGACGCCGAGCGCGGCGCTGAAGCGGCGCAGCTGCTCGACGTCGATGCCGACGATCTCGGCGACCTCGCGGGCGCTGTAGCGCTGTCCATCCCCCGCCAGCGCCCGCTCGACAGGCAGCAGCGCCAGGCGCCCCGCGGCGACCGCTTCGCGCAGCTCTCCCAGCGGCACGCCGTCGGCATCGAGCTCCCGCAGCAGCGTCAGCCGCGCCTCGCGGGCCTCGCCGTGGACGTCGTCGAGCAGGCCCTCGGCCTCGAAGTCGGTCATGCGATCGCCACCGCGCCGCCGCGGCGCGGGTCGCCGCCGCCGCTGAGGGCCCCCGTCCCAGGATCGCGCGCCACCGCCTGCACGCCGCCGAAGAATAGGTTGATCTCCGGGCGTCGGCCGACCGGTATGCCGCGCGCTTCGAGCCGGGCCAGGGCCGACTCGTCGACGCCGGGCTCCGCCTGCAGCATTCCCTGCTCGAAATGCAGCCGCGGCGCCTCCACCGCGGCTGCCACCGGCATCGCCTGCTCGACGGCGCGAACCACCGTCTGCAGAATCGCCGAGCGGATCCGGTTGGAGCCGGCGCTGCCGATCCCGAGCAGTACGTCGCCGCCGCGTAGGACCACGGTCGGGGCCATCATCGAGGGCACCCGCCGCCCCGGGGCGATCCGGTGGAAGCCGAGCGGGTTGAGATCCTCCTCGCCGAGCATGTTGTTGAGGATCACCCCCGTCCCCGGCACCAGCACGCCCGATCCCGAGCCGTTCGAGCAGGTGACGCTGGCGCACATCCCCGCGGCGTCGAGGACGGAGATGTGGGTGGTGGAGCCGAGCAGGTCGCCGGCCGCGAGGTCGAGGCCGGCCGGATCGAGGAAGCTCCCCTCCATCCCCTCTTCGTAGAGCGCTTCGGCGAACTCCATCCCCCGCAACCTGTTGGTGGCGTCCATCGCCGCGACCAGCTGCTCGGGGCCACTGCGCTCGCCGAGCCGCTCCAGCAGCCCGAGCGCGTAGGCGATCAGGATCCCGCCCGAGGAGGGCGGCGGGTTGGTGAGCACCTCGGCACCGCGGAAGGGCGCCCGGATCGGCCGCCGCTCGACCGGCTCGTAAGCCGCCAGGTCGCCGGGGCCGAGGGTGCCGCCGCCGGCGAGGACGGACTCGCTCAGGGCAGCCGCCACCTCGCCGCGGTAAAACGGCTCCGCTCCTTCGGCGCCGAACCGTTCCAGCGCCTCGGCCAGCTCCGGGAAGCGGAACGTCTCCCCCTCGCGCAGCCGCGAGCCGCCCGGCGCGTAGAGCTCACGGGTGCCCGGCAGGGCCTCGTGGATGGGGGCGAGGATCTCGAGGATGTAGGCCTGCTGGCGGTTGACCGGCGCCCCCTCGCGCGCGAGCCGCACCGCCGGGCCGACCAGCTCGGCGAGCGGCGCCGAGCCGAACCGCTCGAGGACGTGGACGAGCCCGGCCGCCGTCCCGGGAACGCCGCAGGAGGCGGGCCCGACGTAGAACGTCTGCACGGTCTCGGCGTCGAAATGGACCGGGACCGGGACCAGCTCGGCGCGACGCTCGATGCCGTCGTGGCCGGGCGCGGCGACGAAGAAGTCGACCAGGGTCGTCTCGCCGTCGGCGTGGACCATCATGTAGCCACCGGCGCCGAACCCGGTCAGCGGGCTCTCGACCGCGAATGAGGCGAGCACCGCGCAGACCGCGGCGTCGACGGCGTTGCCGCCCTCGCGCAGGACGGCAGCCCCCGCCTCGGCGGTGAGCGGATGGCCGGCGGCGACTACCCCGCGCACGGGGCGCTCGCTAGCCGGGAAGGAACTCTGGGACGTCGATGCCGAGCTCGCCGCCCTGGCGCTGCGGCGGGCGACCGCGGCCGCTGTCTTTGGTGCGGCGGATGGTCGGCTCTTCGGCGCGGCGCGGCGGCTGCGGGCGGCCGTCGAAGCGGGTGGCGACGACGGTGACCCAGATCTGGTCGGACAGCTCGTCGTCGACGTTGGCGCCGAAGATGATGTTGGCGTCGGGGTGGGCGGCCTCGCCGACGACCTTGGCCGCCTCGCTGACCTCGACCAGCGAGAGGTCCGAGCCGCCGGTGATCGAGAGCAGGATCGAGCGGGCGCCCTCCATCGAGGTCTCCAGGAGCGGTGAGGAGATCGCTTTTTCGGCGGCCTCGATGGCGCGTTTGTCGCCGTGGGCCATGCCGATGCCGAGCAGGGCGCGGCCGGCGTCGGCCATGATCGTGCGCACGTCGGCG
>CAMPIP010000001.1 GCA_946886425.1 uncultured Actinomycetes bacterium | reverse complement strand
GGGGCAGCGCGTCCGGCCTTGCGGGGACGGGTCGCCCCCGGGGGGACTGCAGTCGCGGGCGCCCATAGGGCGCCCGCGACTGAATTCCCGGAGAGGGGCACCACCCTCCCTCACGGGAGCCCCTCGTCCCTACGAACGAGCCCCCTCGAGCCACTCGCGCATCGTCGGGTGTCCCGCCTGGTGCTCGCCGCTGGCCAGCTCGGCCCGCAGCTCCCCGAGCGTCCCGTACCGCTCCGCCACCACGTTGTGCCGGTGGATCGTCTCCAGGTTCTCCTGGCGGGCCATCACGAAGGCCTCGTCGGGGAGGTCGGGGTAGTCCTCGACGACCTGGCGGACCATCTCGCGGACGCAGTCCTCGACGAAGCGCGGGTTTTCGTGGGCTTTGACGACCACCGACATCTCGTCGGGGCGCTTCATCAGCTCGTAGATCTCCGAGCTCATCGAGGTCTCGACGATCCGCAGCAGCTCGGGGGCATCGATCCAGGAGGGGCCGCCCTCGGGGCAGCCGACGTGGAGGGTGCCGATGCCGCGCTGGTTGTGGGTGGCGATCGGGACGACGTCGATGATCCGCTCGATCTCCTCGGCGTCGAAGCCCTGCTCGGCGAGCCGTTCGCGCGAGAGGCCGGCGACCATCTCCTGGGCGCACGGGCAGGCGGTCATGCCCTGGGCCTGGACGCCGGTCAGGGTCCGGGTGCCGCGCTCGGAGGCGACGGCGGTGCCGTAGAGGACGTAGATCTCCTGGGTGCGCTGGCCGCTCTTCGGGGTCGAGACCGTCTCCGGGTAGCGAGCGGTCAGCGAGACCTCGGCGCGCAGCCCGCCCTGGCGCTCGCGGACCTTCTCGGCGACGTGTGCCGCCAGCACCTCGGCCTTGAAGGCCTCGCCGAGGACCACCTCGTCGATCGCCTGGTTGACGATCTCCTCGAAGCGGGACATGTGGACGCCGGCCTGCCGCGGGTTGAGGTCGACGAAGCACTCCAGCTCCGCGTAGAAGAGGTTCTCGGTCCCGTCCGCCTGGACCCGGATCACCTTCTCGACGCCGGTGACGCCGACGCGCGAGAGGCTGACCTGAGTTGCCGGCAGTCCGGCTTGTACGTCGGGTGCAGCGGGAATGGCGGAGGGGCGGCTGGCCATCGCTCGACAAGCGTAAGCGATGGAGAAGTTCTGCCTATACTTGGCGCAGCCGAGCTACGGGGTCGGCATACCCAATGGGAATGGGGGAGAGGGTGCAGTGGAGCCGATGAGTATCGAGCCGTTGGAGACGTCCGCCGACGTCCTGGACCGGGACGCCGAGGAGGAGACGTCGGTCATGGAGCTTGAGGAGCTGCGCGGTCTGGTCGCGCTCGGGCGCGAACGCGGCTACCTGACCTTCGAGCAGATCGCGGTGACCCTGGAGGAGGTGGAGATCACCAAGGAGCAGGTCTCCGCCCTGCACGCGCACCTGGTCGAGCATGGGATCGACGTGATCGCCGAGGACGGTGTCAGTGCTTACAAAGAGCAGCGCGAAACCGAGTCCGAGGGACAGAAGAAGGCCGAGCTGGATCTGACGGTCGAGCCGAGCCTCGACTCGCTGCGGCTCTACCTGCGCTCGATCGGCCAGGTCGAACTGTTGACCGCCTCCCAGGAGGTCGAACTGGCGAAACGGATCGAGCGCGGCGACATGCTCGCCAAGCGGCAGATGGTCGAGGCCAACCTGCGGCTGGTCGTCTCGATCGCGAAAGGCTATTTGGGCCGCGGGTTGAGCTTTCTCGACCTGATCCAGGAGGGCTCGCTGGGGCTGATCCGGGCGGTCGAGAAGTTCGACTACCGGCGTGGCTACAAGTTCTCCACCTACGCGACCTGGTGGATCCGCCAGGCGGTGACGCGGGCGATCGCTGACAAGGCGCGGACGATCCGCATCCCCGTCCACATGGTCGAGAAGCTGAACCGGGTCGCTCATGTCGAGCGCCAGCTGGTCCAGAAATTGGGGCGCGAGCCGGAGCCGGCCGAGATCGCCGAGGAGCTGCGCTGGCCGGTCTCCGACGTGCGGGACATCCTCCGCGTCGCCCAGCTGCCGGTCTCGCTGGAGAAACCGATCGGCGACGAGGACGAATCGGAGCTCGGCGACTTCGTCGCCGACGACGCCGTGCTCGAGCCCTTCGAGGAAGCCAGCGAGCACCTCCAGAAGGAGGGCGTGCGGCGGGCGCTCGACGCGCTGCCGGACCGCGAGCGCCAGGTGATCGAACTTCGTTACGGCCTCTCCGGGACGGAGCCCCTGACTCTCGAGGAAGTCGGCAAGACCTTCGGCGTCACCCGCGAGCGGATCCGCCAGATCGAGAACAACACGCTGAAGAAGCTGCAGCGCCTGCCGGAGGCGCAGATGCTGAGAGAAGCCAGCTAGACCCCGGCGCTAGCGCGGCTCCAGCACGAAGACCGAGATCTCGCGGTCGGGGTCGAGCTTCTCCTTGTAGTCGTCGAAGCCGGCGTACTGCTCGATGTGCTTGCGCCAGAGGTCCTCGCGCTCCTCGCCCTCGGCGACCCGGGCCCGCACCTGGCGCCGCTTGCGGCCGAGCTCGACCTCGGCATCGGGGTTGGCCTTGAGGTTGAAGGACCAGGCCGGGATCTTGGCGTTGCCGGCGTTGGTGTCGATGAGGACGACGTTGTCGCCGTCGGCGAGATAAACGACCGGGGCGGTGCGGAGCTGGCCCGATTTGCGCCCGGTCGTGGTGAGCAGCAGGACCGGCGCCCGGCCGACCTTGCCACCGATGCGGCCGCCGCTGAGGCGGTAGACGGGGACGTTGAGCTTGCCGGTCATCTTCAGCCCGCGCGCCCCGAGCGAAGAGGAGAGCCGCGAGTAGAAATGGTCGCTGGGCACGGCGTTCTTGTATCGCATACCGCGACAAACTCGCCAGGGCGCTTTAGAGTGACCGGCGATGGCCGAACCGCACCCCTTCCGCCGCGCCGCCGAAGCGAAGGACCTCGATCTGCTCAGCGAGGCGCTCGCCGACGACGTCGTGCTCCACAGCCCGATCCTCTTCCGCGGCTTCGAGGGCAAGGAGATCGTTACCCAGGTTCTCACCCATGTCGCCGCCACCCTCGAAGACCTCACCTACGTCGACGAGCTGGCCGGCGGGAACACCGTCTGCCTCCGTTTCAAGGCCAACGTCGGCGACTACGAGCTCGAGGGCATCGACTACCTCACGCTCGACGACGACGGCAAGATCGCCGACCTGACCGTCTTCATGCGCCCGATGTCCGCCCTGACGCGCTTCAACGAGCAGATGGCCCAGCGGCTCGGCGTCGCCCCGAGCTAGTCCTCGCCCGGCGCGACGATCTTTTCGAGCACGATCCGCCCGGGTCCGTCAGCACTGACGCGCAACCTGTCGCCGGCGCGGAGCCCTGCCTCATCGCATGGCCGCCTCGGGATCGTCGCCTGCCGTTTGGGGCGGAAGAGCACCTGGCTGCTGGCCGCCGCTTTCTTGGATGGGGGAGAGAGGATTCGAACCTCTGTAGGCATAGCCGCTCGATTTACAGTCGAGTCCATTTGACCGCTCTGGCACTCCCCCAGGAACGGACGAGAGCGAATGATATTGGTGTCGTCATCTGGATAGATGAGACCTTCGAGAGGGGTCCCTCTCTCGATCTCGAACTCCGAGTACTTGCTGCCGCCGAGAGCAATGCTGCGACTTCCCTCGACAAAGCGGGCCGGGATGAACCACCGTCGGCCATCGCCCACCAGCACGAAGAGGTAGTCCACGCGCGAGGGGTCGAAACGCTTCGCAACGCCGCCCCAGCTTCTATTGCCACCGTTCGTCGCGATAGAGATCGCCCAGCGACGATTGCCTGTCGACGTTGCGCCTTGAAGGGTCGAGGTCTTCACTTGGACACGCATCAGGGTGTCGCCGAGGCCAGCCATCAGGTCCACGTCAGGGCTGTGTCCCACCGGCGTCCACACGAGGGCGCCCACGGTCGTCAGCCACTCGATCGCCGAAGCCTCGCCGACGTCTCCCTGTACCCGTCGGTTGACGGCTCGCGCTCGTTTGTGCGGGCTCCTTCTGGGCTCGTTCTCAGACACGAACACATGTTCCCACTTACTTCAGACAGAAAGATGCGGCAGATTTGGTGGAAAGAGCGGCATGCGGAAAGATGGCCGGCATGAGTGCCGGTTCGCTTGCCGATCGGGTCGTCGCCGTCGCCGGGGTCGGCGGCGGGCTGGGCCCCCTCGTGGCCGGGCGGCTCGCGGCCGAGGGCGCGGTGGTCGCCGGGACCGATCGCAGTGCCGAGACGCTGGCGGCCCTGCCGGAGGAACTCGGGATCCCGCCGGAGCGCTGGGACGGGCAGGCGGTCGACCTGCTCGACGAGAGCGCGACGCGGGAGTGGTGCGCGAGCCTGGCCGAGCGGTTCGGGCGGGTCAACGGGCTGGTTCACCTGGTCGGCGGCTGGCGCGGAGGGCAACCGCTGCACGAGGAGCCGCTCCGGGACTGGGAGCTGCTGCACGACCTGCTGATCCGCACCGTCCAGCACACGACCCGCGCATTCCACGACCAGCTCGCCGCCAGCGAGCACGGTCGCTTCGTGCTCGTCTCCGCCAAGCAGGCGCAGGCGCCGTCGAACACCAACGCCGCCTACGCGGCGGCGAAGGCGGCGGCCGAGGCCTGGACGCTGGCGCTCGCCGACGGCTTCGCGCCGGGCGGCGCCACCGCCAACATCGTTGTGATCGACGCGCTGCTGACGCCGCGGATGCGCGAGGAGAACCCCGAGGGGGACTTCACCTCCTTCACCCCGGCCGAGCACGTCGCCGACGGGATCGCTTTCCTCTGCTCCGACGCGGCGGCGGAGATGAACGGGCAGCGGCTGCCGCTGACGCGGCGATGAGCCCGCGTGCGAAGAAGAAGGCGCCGGCCGGCAAGCTGACGATCGGCGAGTTGGCTCAACGGACCGGCATGACGGTACGCAACATCCGTGCCCACCAAACGCGGGGGCTGCTGCCACCGCCGGAGGTCCAGGGTCGCACCGGCTACTACAGCGAGGAGCACGTCGCCCGGATCGAGCTGACCCGGGAAATGCAGGCGGAGGGACTGAACCTGGAGGCGATCCGGCGGGTTCTGGAGAGCACCGGCGGCTCGTCCAAAGAGATGGTCGACTTCGCTCGCGCGGTGCGAGTGCCGTTCGAGGACGAGGCGCCGGAAATATTCGACATCGAGGAGCTGGCGGCGATCTGGGGCGCGGACAAGCTCGACCCGAAGCTTGTTCGCCGCGGCGAGAAGCTGGGGATCCTGCGTGAGCTGCCCGACGGCAAGGTCGAGGCGATCAGCCCGCGCCTGCAGCGGGCCGGCGGCGAGCTGGTCGCGCTGGGCGTCTCCCCCGAGGCGGTGCTCGCCACCGCCGACCGTCTCCACGAGCACGCCGAGCGCGTCGCCCGCACCTTCGTCGAGCTCTTCGTCAGGGAGATCTGGGAGCCGTTCGATCGGGCCGGCCGGCCCGAAGAGGACTGGCCGAAGGTGCGCGAAGCCCTGGAGCGGATGCGGCCGCTCGCCTCCGACGCGCTGCTGGCGATGTTCCAGATCACCATGGACGAGGCGACCGAAAAGGCGAGCGAACGGACCCTGCAGGGGGCGGCTGCTCGACCGGAGCCGCGCTCGAGGCGCGGCAAGCGCCGGCGTCGCTCCTAGGGCGGCAACTCGGCTGGTTGCACCCGGTAGAGCACGTGCGGCAGTCCCGCGTGTTCCACCTCGCGCTGGGCCGCCTTCATGCCCACCTTCTCGGCCACCCGTCGGGAGGCGGCGTTGTAGGGAAGGATCAGGGCAATCACCTCCGCGAAGCCGAGCGTGCGCGCGTGTGCGATCGCCTCCGCCGCGGCCTCGGTCGCCAGGCCCTCGCCGTGGCGGGACGGTTCGATGCTCCAGGGCAGCTCGACCGCCAGCACGTCGTCCACCTCGGTCCAGGCGAGGCCGCCACGGCCGACGAACGCACCGGTCTGCCTGTCCTCGAGTACCCAGGGGCCGAAGCCGTGATCCTCCCAGTGCCGGCAGTCGCGGTCGAGCAGCTCCAGGACCTGCGGCCCGTCGAATGGCAACAGCGGCGGCGGGCGCAGCCAGCGGCCGATCTCGGGGCGGAAGAAGTGGCTCTCGTAGGTGCGGAGATCGTCGACCGTCGGCGCTCGGAACCGGAGGCGCTCGCTCATCTCGTCGAGCCTAGCCAAGCGGCAGCGCCGCCCAGCCGAATCGACCGGCCCGCTCCGGGTATTCGTGGGGAGTGAGTCTTCCACCCAGGACCGTCTTCGCCGTCCTCGCGATCGCGGTCGGGGTGGCGTTCGCCGCGCCGGCCGTGGGAGCAGCCTCGGATCCGGCCCCTGCGCCCAGCTGCGCCGATGGGCCACAGCGCGTCGGCGCCACGCTCGAGGGCACCCCCTGCGGGGAGACGATCGTGGTGCCGCCCGGCGTCGCCGCGGTCGACGGCGGGGGAGGCGACGACACGATCGTCGCGCCTGTCACCGCCGCGATCCCCTGCGAAGCGATCTGCCTCTCGGTCGGCAGCCAGACCTTCGAAGGCGGCCCCGGCGACGACGTCGTCTTCGGCGAGCGCGGCAACGACGTTCTCCGCGGCGGCGAAGGGAACGACCGGCTCTACGGCGGGATCGGCGACGACAAACTCGAAGGCGGCCCCGGCGACGACCTGCTCGGCGGCGGGTTCGGCGCCGACACGATCGACGGGCAGGAGGGAAACGACTACGTCCGCGGGGACGGCACCATCGACCACATCCACGACAGCGGTGGCGGCACCGACGCACTCAGCTACGCGACCGGGATCGCGCCCGGATTCGGCGCCGGCATCGACACCGGCGCCGGCGGCTTCCCCGGGCCCGGGGCCGAAGCCGGCGAACGCGGCGTCCACCTCGACCTCGCCGGCAACGGGCTCAACGGCAACAACGGCATCGCCGCCGAGGGCGGGGGCTTCGACGAAGTCGAAGCGGGCGTCTTCGAGATGATCGTCGGCACCGGCTTCCCCGACTTCATCGAGGGAGGCGAGGCACCCGAGACGATCTTCGGCGGCGGCGGCGACGACGTGATCCGCGGCAACGGCGGGAACGACCAGCTTCTCGGCGGAGCCGACGGCGACCTGCTCGACGGCGGCGAAGGCGACGACGGGCTCGACGGCGGTGCCGGCGGAGACAATTGCCTCAGCGGCGCCAGCGCGTCCGCCTGCGAGGGCACCGCCCAGGCGGTCTCCCCGCGCGACGGCAGCAAAGTCAGCGTCGGCCTGATGACCGGAGGCGCTTCCGGGATTGCCCAGATCTACGTGGCCGGGAGCAGCGGCGACGACACGATCTCCGCCAGCTACGGCGGCGGCGCGGTCAGTCTCACCCTCGCCGGAACCAGCTTCGACACCGGCGCCGGCGCCGCCTCCGGCTGCACGGTGACGCCGACCGCGGCCACCTGCCCGTTCGAATACCTCGACTCGATCGTCCTCGCCGGACTTCGCGGCGATGACAGATTGACCGCCACCGGCTTCCCGCAGGCGACCGCGACGATCCTGCTCGGCGGCGAAGACGAGGACGGGCTGACCGGCGGCGAAGGCAACGAGGACGCCCTGGTCGACGGCCGCGGCCCCAGCGCCGACGTGCTCTCGGCGCTCGGTCGCGACGACGTGCTTCTCCACGAGGGCGGCGCCGACACCCTGCTCGGCGGCGACGGCAACGACCTCTTCCTCTCGACCTCGATCTGCGACGGCGAGACGATCGACGGCGGCGAGGGCCGCGACAACTCCTCCTGGGCGCGGCTGCTGGTCGACGGGGTGGAGGCCCGGCTCGACACGACCCCGGCCCGGGTCGGCCGCTTCGGCGCCGCCGGCGACCCCGGTTGCGGCGGCGAACCGCTCGACACGATGATCGGCATCGAGGACCTCGAGGGCTCCGAGCAGCCGGAGCTGTTCGTCGGCGACGCCGGCCCCAACCAGCTGCTCGGCCACGGCGGTCCCGACGAGTACCTCGCCGGTGCCGGTGCCGACACGATCCTCGCCAACTCCGGCGACTCCGACCCGCTGATCTCCTGCGGCAGCGACAGCGACCTCGCCGTGATCGACATCCCGACCCCGCAGTACGCCGACGCCGACCCGGTCGAGTGCGAGCGGGTGCGGCAGGGCGCGGTCGAAGAATTCCGCACCGTCACCGAACTCCCGCCGGCGCCGCTGGTGCCACCGCAGGAATCGACCGAATCGCCCGCACCACCCGAACCCCCCAAGCTGGCGTCGCCGCCGCGGGAACCGCAGCGCGACCGGGTGCCGCCCCGGACGCTGCTCCGCCACCACCCGCCGAAGCTGCTGAACACCGCCAAGCGCCAGCGCCGGGTCAGCTTCCGCTTCGCCTCCAGCGAGCCCGGCTCCAGCTTCCGCTGCCGCCTAGACCGCCGGCCGCTCCGCCCCTGCGCCTCGCCGCGCGCCTACGCGGTCGGCCTCGGCCGGCACGTCGTCCGGATCGCCGCGGTCGACGCCGCCGGCAACGCCGACCGCACCCCGGCGACGTTCAGGTTCCGGCTGGTGCGGCGCCGCTGAACCACGGCCGAGCTAGTCGGCCAGCCGTCACAGCCCCGCCTCTACGAACCGCTTCAGCTTCTCCGGCATCGTCTCGACCATCTGGCCGCGCAACACGCCGACCACCGGGCCGCGGATCAGCATCCCGAGGACCCGGCCGAGGTCGACCTCCATCCAGTAGGTCGCCTTGGTGCGGCCCTCGCCGATGTCTTCCAGCTCCCAGTGGCCTTCGATCGACTTCAGGTCGCCGTTCTCCTGGGACCACTCGACCCAGGTCGGGCGCTGGTAGCCGAACCGCACGTCGGACTTCACGGTGCGGACTTTCGCATCGGTCTCGATGTGGACCAGGACCTGGTTGCCGTCGCGGTCGCGCTCGACGCACTCGGCGACCTTGATCTCGGTCTGCCAGCGGGGCGAGGCCTCGACGTCCGCGGCCGCCTCGAAGACGACCTCGATCGGCGCCTCGATTTCCGTGCTCGCCGATCCGCCGATCTTGCCCATCGGCTCAGGTTACGCGGGTGCCCGGATCGCACCACCCGGCGCCATCCGCCTCGCTCCCTAGCCTGCCCGTCGCAATGAGCCTGCGCCGATCCCACTTGCTGACCGTTTGCGCCCTCGCCGTCGCCTTCGCGGCCGGCGGCCTTCTTCCCAGCGCCTTCGCAGACACGTCGGCGGCGCCGACCGTCGTCCGCAACGCCCTCGCCCAGACCGGCGCCGTCCAGGGCGCCCCGAACCGGACGATGGTCCTCAGCCGCGTCAGGGTCGAACCGGGCACGCAGCTGGCCACCCACCACCACCTCGGCACCCAGATCTCCCGCGTCACTGCCGGCGTCCTCACCTACACGGTCCGCAAGGGCAAGGCCGAGGTCCGCCGCGGCGAGGCCGACCAGAACCCCGAGCTGGTCCGCACCATCAAGGCCGGCCAGACCGCCCGGATCCGCGCCGGCGAGTGGCTGGTCGAGCAGCCCTCCGACATCCACGAAGCCGCCAACCGCGGATCGACCCCCGTCGTCATCTACCTGGCGACGCTGCTGAAGACCGGTTCGCCACCGTCCACTCCGGTCGAGCTACCGTAGGCCAAGCGCTCCGTGGGGGAGCGGACCGAGAGGGGGAGTCATGGCAGTCAAGCTGCACCGTTGCTCGATCATGTGGGCCAAGGTCGGCGCCCATCCCTGTTGGAAGGTCCAGAAGGCACTCGATGAGGCCGGCGTCGAGTATGAGGTCGTCAAGCACCCGGCCTTCCCGCGCTCCAAGCGCGCCGACTACATCGAGCTGACCGGCGGCGAGAGCGCCCTGCCGGCGATCGAGCTCGAGGACGGGACCGTGATCCGCGAAGAGTCGAGCGACCTCGCCGCCCGCGTCCGCGACGATCGCCTCGCCGCCTGACCAGGGCCTGCCGGAAGCCTCTAAGATCAAGCGATCGCGCAGCACGGCTTGAGGAAAGCCGCCGCGCCCGGATAGCTCAGTTGGTAGAGCACTTCCATGGTAAGGAAGGGGTCACGAGTTCGAGTCTCGTTCCGGGCTTCTCACGGGGCATCGCCGAGATCGTCGACGGGGTCGCGTCTTCGATCAGCGGACGGGAATCGCGATCGCTCCGAATGGGCGCGGTTTATGACTTCGGTACCTAACGGCGCAGCGTCAACCTCGTCGTAACGCGCTCGCCGCGTCGGGGCTTTACCTCGACCGTCACCCGGTGCCTTGCCTTCGCGGCGAGGACTCGGGCACCCTTGGCACCGAGCTTGACGCGGACCGTGGCGGACCTGTCGGCGTTGAGCTTGAATGCCCTCCCGCCGAGCGCGACCTTGCCCTTCCGCAGGCGCAGCGTGCCGCGGCAGGAGACTCCCTCGCCGCAGCGGAGCTTGACCGGGACCCGGCCCTGGCGCAGGCGCAGCGACCTGGAGGCGAGCTGAGGCCCGGGCCCGTCGCCACCTCCCCAGCTCGGCGAGGCACCCTGAGCAAGGCGGCGTGGCTCGCCTCCCTGCGTGGCCACGAGGTAGATCCAACCGTCGGCGCCCGCGTAGGCGATCTCCTTGCCGTCGGGCGAGAACGCGGGGGAGCC
Source organism: uncultured Actinomycetes bacterium (assembly GCA_946886425.1). The sequence goes on along the minus strand of CAMPIP010000001.1, from coordinate 49,125 downwards.
GGCGTTGTCGGCAAGCCGTCGCAGTTCGGCACCGGTCGCGGCGTCGAAGAGATACACCGCGGAGGACTTGGCGGGTGCCGCATCGATGACGCCCGCCGCGATCAGCTTCCCGTCCGGCGACCCGTCGGGTTGGCTCAACGTCCTCGGCGAGTTGACGCGCTGCTCGCAGGAGCTCCCCGGCGTCCCCGGAGTGGGGGCAACGCAGATGTGGTGCTGATCGTCCTTGAGCGTGTAGTAGGAGCTGAGCAGGGCGCCGCCGAGGAACCCGACCCCGCCGCCGCCGACGAAGCTGGAGGCCCCGGCTCCGGCGCCGGAAACATAGGAGCTCTCGCTCATGTCGACCAGTTCCAGGCAGCCGCCGCTGAACGGGCAGCCGAAGCGGTTTTCGACGTAGGAGTGGCTCTCGCCGACAGCGGAGCCGTCGGGGGAGATCGCGACGTCGTTGATGTCGCGGGACCCGGTCCACCGGGCGGTCAGGTTCGAGCCGTAGGGCCCGACGACGACGTCGTCGCCCCGCGCCGCGGCGAGAACGCCGCCGTCACGCGAGACGCTCGGCAGCCGGTACGGGGACGAGGCCCCGTCGTCGGTGATCGTCGCCGTCACGGCTGAATCGGGATCGACCGCGCAGAGGTTGGGTGCGCACGAGTAGACGATCGCCGAGGCGCGGGCCGGGGCGGCTCCGGGCGAGGCCGCGAGCGCGAGTGCGGCGAGGACCGCCGCACCGGCGAGGCGCTTGGCCGTAGGAATCATGCGCAGTTGCCTGGCTGACACCGCATTCGGCCACCCAGGCTAACAACGCATCGGCGAGCTGAAGTCAGCCGGCCGTCGCGACGCCAGCCAGGGCCCGGAAGGCGATTGCGGCGAGCGCCTGCGTCTCAGAAGTCCCGGTCCGCGCGCCGGACGCGGTTACGGCGCGCTCCTCGCCCTGGCTGTGCGGCCAAGCCCCCGTTCACACATATAGGCTGCCGCCGTGGACTTCGCCCTGACCGACGAGCAGCAGGACTTCAGCGCCGCGATCGCCGACTTCTGCGCTCGCGAGTGCGGTACGCAGGAGCAGCGCGAGCGCCTCACCGACGGCTACAAGGACCACCACAACTTCGACCTCTACAAGCAGATGGCGGAGCTGGGCTGGCTCGGGGTGACGATCCCCGAGGAGTACGGCGGCTCCGGCGGCTCGATGCTCGACGCCTGCCTGTTCATGGAAGGGACCTCGCGCGGCCTCGCCCCGATCGGCGGCTACGCGACGACCCTGATCGTCGCCGGCGCCACTCAGCGCTTCGGAACCGAGGAGCAGAAGCGGGAGATCCTCGGCGGCATCGCCTCCGGCTCGGTCGAGGCGATCGCGATGACCGAGCCCGAGGCCGGCTCCGACGTCGGCTCGCTGACGACCAAGGCCGAGCGCACCGCGGACGGCTTCGTCATCAACGGCCAGAAGGTCTTCATCTCCAACGCCCACATCGCCGACCACGTGCTTGTCGTCTGCCGCACGACCAAGGGTGAGAGCAAGCACGAGGGCCTGACGATGATCTGGGTTCCGCGCGAGGTCGAGGGGATGGAGATCGTCCCGATCGAGACGATGGGCGGGAAGGAGACCAACACCCTCTACTTCAGCGACTGCTTCGCGCCCGAGAGCGCCGTGCTCGGCCAGGTCGATCTCGGCTGGACCCAGTTGATGGCGGGCCTCAACGTCGAGCGCCTGATCCTCGCCGCGACGATGCTGGGCATCGCCCAGCGCGCCTTCGACGACGCCCTCGCTTACGCCAAGGAGCGCAAGCAGTTCGGCCGCCCGATCGGCTCCTTCCAGGCGCTCCAGCACCGCTTCGCCGACCTCGCCACCGACCTCGAGGCGGCCCGCCTGATGACCCGCTGGGTCGCGACCATGACCGACGAGGACCCGGACCGGATGCTGCCCAAGGAGGCCTCGATGGTGAAGCTCTTCGTCACCGAGGTCGCCAAGCGCACCACCCTCGAAGGCATGCAGATGATGGGCGGCTACGGCTACTCCGCCGAGTACGACATGGAGCGGCTAGTCCGCACCTCGCTGGTCTCGACCATCTACGGCGGCACCAGCGAGATCCAGCGCGGCATCATCGCCAAAACGCTCGGCCTGTAATCACATATATGTTATAACCCGAGTATGCCAAGTCCGGGACGGTTGATCCGCGAGGCCCGGTTGCAGAGCGGCCTGAGTCAGCAGCGCCTTGCCCGCCGCGTCGGCACGAAGCAATCGGCGATCAGCCGGCTCGAGGCCGACGAAGTCTCCCCCAGCGTCGAGACGCTGGACCAACTGCTGCGGGCGATGGGGGAGAAGCTGGAGATCGCCGCCGTAGAGCCCGCGCGTGACTATGACCCCCTGCACCGCCGGGCGACCTCGGCTCGCTCCCCGGAGGAGCGACTGGCGCTCGGAATCTCCTGGAATCGGATGGCCGGCAGGCTCGCTGAGGCTGGTCGGGCAGCACGTGCCGGATCCTGAGGCTCCGCTCGATGCGGAGCGCATCCTCCGCACCCTGGCCGATCATGAGGTCGAGTACGTGCTGATCGGGGGTCTCGCCGTGCAGACCCACGGCCACGTTCGCAGCACTAACGACGCCGACCTGGTTCCGGCGCCGGAGCCCGCCAACCTGGCTCGGCTCGCCGCTGCTCTGCAGGAGCTGGATGCCAAGGTCCTGAACCCCGGCGAGGAGGACCTCGAGGTCGACGCGAAGATGTTGCCGCGGGCGACTCTCTGGCAGTTCGCGACTCGCGACGGTGGTGTCGACGTGATGCATGAGGTTCCCGGCGGACGCCCCTACGCCGAGCTGCAGAAGCGGGCCCTGCGAGTCCGGCTCGGTGACATCGACGTGCCAGTGGTAGACCTCGACGACCTCATCCAGATGAAGCTGGCGCGAGCTCGGCCAGTCGACCTGGCCGACGTGGCGGCGCTTACGGATCCGAGCGCTGAGAACGCGGGTTGAGAACCCTCGCGCCTGAGCGCTCTACCCGCTCAAGCTCGCTATCCTAAGCACAGCCTCGCGCCCTGGGCCCGAGGTTTTCCTTTGTAACGGCTGAGTAGAACGAGGAGACAATGGCTCGCGGAGATGTCCGCATCGCGGTGACCTTGGCTTGCGAAGACTGCAAGCGACGCAATTACCAGACCAACAAGTCCCGCCGGAACTCCCCGGACCGGATCGAGCTGCGCAAGTTCTGCCACTGGTGCGGCCACCACACGGCCCACAAGGAGACCCGGTAGTCCCCAATGGCCAAAAGTCGCGCACAGCGCAAGGCCGAGCGCCGGGCTCGCGAAGCCGAGGAGCAGAAACGCTCCGACGGTGAGCGCAGCGCCGAGTCGCGCGCGCAGCACGACACTCAGGTCCCGGTCTCCGGCGAGGTCGCCGAGATCGAGGCGGTCGAGGCCGGCATCGCCGCCGGCGCCTCCGAGGCCCAGCTCGAGACCCCGGACGCTCCCAAGCCGAGCCGTTCGCAGCGCCGCGCCGAGGCCAAGGCCCAGAAAGATTCCGAGAAGCGCAAGCGCGACGAGCAGAAGCGCCGCGAGAGCGAGCAGCTGGCGAAAAAACAGAAGAAGGCCAGCGCCGAACGTCAGCGCAGCGGCGTCATCGCCTTCCTCGTCTCCTGCTGGCAGGAGCTCAAGAAAGTACAGTGGCCCGACCGCGAGACGCTGATCCAGGCCACCGCGGTCACGATTCTCTTCGTCGCCATCGCGGCCGCCTACCTCGGTGTCCTCGACACCGTCTTCAACTTCCTGATCAAGCGGATCCTGTAGGCCAGGGTCCCCGAACAAAAGGCTTCAATTTTGTATCGCTGGTACGTGATCAACACCTATTCCGGGCACGAGAACAAGGTCAAGCACAACCTCGAGCACCGGGTGCAGACGATGAGCCAAAACCGCAACGTGCGGCAGGTCGTCGTTCCCACCGAGCAGGTCTCCGAGATGAAGGACGGCCAGAAAGTCACGGCCGAGAAACGGACCATGCCCGGCTACGTGCTGGTCAACATGGAGATGACCGACGACGCCTGGGGCCTGGTCAAGAACACCCCTGGCGTCACCGGCTTCGTCGGCTCCCGCAACAAGCCGGTGCCGCTTTCCAAACCGGAGGTCGACCGGTTGCTGCACCGCGAGACCGCCGAGCGTCCCCGCACCCAGGCCCAGTTCGCGATCGGCGAATCGGTCAAAGTCATCTCTGGCCCGCTCTCCGACTTCTCCGGCGAGATCGCCGAGATCAACGAGGACGCCGCGAAACTCAAGGTCCTGGTCTCGATCTTCGGCCGTGAGACGCCGGTCGAGGTCGGCTACGACCAGGTCAAGAAGATCTAGGTCGCGAAGACCGCTACCCTCCGCAACCCCTCATGGCGAAAAAAGTCCTAACTCTCATCAAGCTGCAGATCCAGGCAGGCAACGCCAACCCGGCGCCGCCGGTCGGCCCCGCGCTCGGTCAGCACGGCGTCAACATCATGGATTTCTGCAAAGCCTTCAACGCCCAGACCCAGGGCGAAGGCGGCACGATCATCCCGGTCGAAATCACGGTCTACGAGGACCGCACGTTCACCTTCATCACCAAGACGCCGCCGGCGGCGGTCCTGATCAAGGAGGCGATCAGGATCCCGAAGGGCTCGGGCGAGCCGCACGTCAACAAAGTCGGGACGATCTCCCCGGATCAGATCCGCGAGATCGCCGAACGGAAGATGCCCGACCTCAACGCCAACGACATCGACGCCGCCTCGAAAATCATCGCCGGCACCGCCCGCTCGATGGGCGTCGACGTCAAATAGGAGAGCTTCGTGGCCCACGGCAAGCGATACCGCCAGCAGTACCAGAAGGTCCAGCGCGACCACGCCTACCCGCCGGCCGAGGCGGTCTCGCTGATTAAGGAGACCGCCAGCGCCAAATTCGACGAGACCGTCGAGTTGCACGTGCTCCTCGGCGTCAACGTCCGCCACGCCGACGAGCAGCTGCGCGGCACCCTGGCGCTCCCGCACGGGCTTGGCAAAGACGTCTCGGTGGCGGTCTTCGCCCAGGGCCAGCAGGCCCGCGACGCCGAGGCCGCCGGGGCCGACTACGTCGGGGCTGACGATCTGGCCAAGAAAGTCGAAGAGGGCTGGACCGACTTCGACGTCGCGATCGCGACGCCGGACATGATGCCGACGGTCGGCAAACTCGGCCGCGTCCTCGGTCCTCAGGGCAAGATGCCGAACCCCAAAGTCGGCACCGTCACCCCGGACGTCGAGAAGGCCGTCAGCGACGCCAAGGCCGGCAAAGTCGAATACCGCACCGACCGCCAGGCGATCATCCACATGGCGATCGGCAAGGCCAGCTTCGAGGCGGACAAGCTGCTCGGCAACTACCAGGCCGTGATGGAGGAGATCGTCCGCGCCAAGCCCTCCTCCGCTAAGGGCAAATACATCGTCTCGACGACCCTGACGACGACGATGGGGCCCGGCATCCGGGTCGACGCTTCGAAAGCCGGCGAGCGCGATTCGGCGCTCGCGGTGAGCACCGAGACCGCGGCTGAGGCATCGGCCGAGCCGGCCGCCGCCTGAAGCGCCGCCACCTGGGCGCCGCTGCCCGAGCGCCGCTGCCCACCGCCCGTCAGAGCCGGTCCGCCCGTACGCCGCGGACCGCCGTGTCCGTTTGCTCAGATCGTTCTGAGGTAACTTATGGCCCCTGTGGGGACCGTAACTTTCCGCAGTCGAATCTGAGCGGCCTTCCCGCAAGCAGCCCTCTGGCGCGAAAGAGGGCGGGGGGGCGCAGCCGGGCGCGTGATCGTCTATGCTGCTTCGCCGCTAACCCGAGACCGCCGGCGGGGCCCAAGCCCGCAAGCCCGGTGCAGGTGAGACGATGAACCGCGAGGAAAAGTCAGCAGCCATACAAGAGATCGCCGCCCAGATCGAGGAGTCTGAGGCGATCTTCGCTGTCGATTACCGCGGCATCAGCGTTCCCCAGGCGGCTGAACTGCGCGGCAAACTCCGCGAAGCCGACGCCAGCTTCCGGATCGTCAAAAACCGCCTCACCAAAATCGCCGCCGAGCAGGCCGGCGAGGAGCGCCTGGCGGAGCTGCTCAACGGCCCGACCGCGCTGACCTTCGTCCGTGGCGACACCGCGGCCGCCGCGAAGGCGATCACCACTTTCAACAAAGAGCACGAGGTGCTCACCTACAAGGGCGGCTTCATGGACGCGACCTCGCTTGACGAGGGCGCCTTCAAGTCGATCGCCCGCCTGCCTTCGCGCGACGTCCTCAACGGCCAGTTCGCCGGGATCGTCGCCAGCCCGCTGACCGGCCTGGTCCGCGGCCTCGGCTCGATGATCCAGGGCCTGGCTCTCCAGCTCGGCCAGATCGCCGAGCAGGGCCTGGTGACGGGGGAGGCCCCGAGCGAGTCGCCCGCGGGTCCTGTCGCGGAGGACGACTCCTCGTCCTCGCAAGCTGCGGGCGAGGAGCCATCCTCCGCGCCACCCGCGGATGACGCGCCCGCCGACTCCCCCGATGCCGAGAGTGGGGAGGCACCCGCCGCCGAGGCTGAGACCGAGGGGCCCGAGGGCTCGGACGAGACTTCCAAAGAAACTGACGACGCGAGCAAGGAAGAGGAGTAGATGGCAACCAAGATTTCTACCGAGGATTGGATCGAGGAGCTGAAAAGCATCTCGGTGCTCGAGCTCTCCGAGCGGATCAAAGCGCTCGAGGAGGAGTTCGGCGTCTCCGCGACTGCCGTTGCGGCGGCTGCCCCGGCGGCCGCGGGAGCGGCTGGCGACGGCGGCGGCGATGGCGCCGAGGAAGCCTCGACGGTTGACGTGGTCCTGACCGAGGTCGGCGGCCAGAAAGTCCCCGTGATCAAGGTGGTCCGCGCGGCGACCGGTCTCGGCCTCAAAGAGGCCAAGGCGATCGTCGACGAGGCCCCGAAAGCGATCAAAGAGGGCGTCGAGCGCGAGGAGGCCGACAAACTCAAAGCCGAACTCGAGGAGGCGGGCGCGACCGTCGAGCTCAAGTAGAGCCGCCTTGCTTCGCGTCTGAATCCCAGTCAGGGAGCCAAGCTCAGGGGCGCGCGTCCCCGTGTGTTATTTTTTGCGGTCGCGCGCCATTTGAGTATCCCTGCCCATATTTGCGCTTTTTCTTCGTCCCTCTGACCGCCCGAGGAGTCGCCGACTTTGGCACGTTCGAACGCTGCCCCAGTAACCCGTAGGAGCTTTTCCCGCCTAGAGAACCCACTTGAAGTCCCGCACCTGATCGATATTCAGCGTCGGTCGTTCGAAGAACTGACCGACCCGGAGACTGGTGGCCTGCGGGAGACCATCAACGACATATCCCCGATCGAGGACTACACGGGGAACCTCGCCATCGTTTTCGGCGAGTTCAAGTTCGAGGAGCCGCCGAACACGATCGAGGAGTGCCGCGAGAAGGACATGACCTACTCGCGTCCGCTGACCGCGACGGTCGCCTTCCAGAACAAAGAGACGGGGGAGATCCGGGAGCAGGCGGTGTTCATGGGCGACTTCCCATGGATGACCGAGCGGGGCACCTTCATCATCAACGGCACCGAGCGCGTCGTCGTCACGCAGCTCGTCCGTTCGCCGGGCGCATACGTGATGGCCCCGAAGGACCCCGAAAAGCAGGTCTTCATCGCCAACCTGATGCCGGCCCGCGGCTCCTGGCTGGAGCTCGAAGTCGACAAAAAAGGCAAAGTGTTCGTCCGCATCGACCGCAAGCGGAAACTGCCGGTCACGGTGCTGCTGCGCGCGATGGGCTACGTCGAGGACCAGCAGCTGCTGGACATGTTCGACAACTCGATCTACCTCCGGCACACGATCGAGGCCGACACCGAAGCGACCCGCACCGAAGAGGGCGCCCTGATCGAGCTGTTCAAAAAGCAGCGCCCCGGCGAGCCGCCGTCAGTCGACGCGGCCCGCGGACTGCTCGAGCAGCTCTTCTTCGACCCCAAGCGCTACGACCTCACCCGGGTCGGCCGCTACAAGCTCAACGCCCGTCTCGACCTCGACATCGATCTCGAGACCCGGGTCCTCACCCACGACGACATCATCGCTCTCGTCAAGGAGCTCGTCTCCCTGCCGAAGCTGCTCGGGATCCCCGAGGAGGTCGACGAGGAGAACCCGATCAAAGACTACGCCGCGGAGGCGATCACCTACCCGCGCGAGCCGGTCTACGAGCACCTCGACGAGTACGAGCACTTCGGCAACCGGCGCCTGCGCACGGTCGGCGAGCTGATCCAGGAGGCCTTCCGGATCGGCCTCTACCGGATGGAGCGCGTCGTCCGCGAGCGCCTCACCACCGAGGACTCGGACGCGATCACGCCGCAGACGATCATCAACATCCGCCCGGTCGTGGCGGCGATGAAGGAGTTCTTCGGCTCCTCGCAGCTCTCGCAGTTCATGGACCAGACCAACAGCCTCACCGGGCTAACGCACCGGCGGCGGCTCTCGGCCCTCGGGGCCGGCGGCCTGACCCGCGAGCGCGCCCCGATCGAGGTCCGCGACGTGCACCCGACCCACTACGGCCGGATGTGCCCGATCGAGACCCCGGAGGGCCCGAACATCGGCCTGATCGGCTCGCTCGCCTCCTACGCGGAGGTCTCCGAGCACGGCTTCGTCACCACCCCGTACCGGCCCGTGGTCGACGGCGTCGTCAGCGAGGAGATCCTCCACCTGGATGCCACCCAGGAGGAGGACAAAATCATCGCCCAGGCGAACTCGGAGATCGACGAGAAGACCCGGAAACTCAAGGGCCCGACCGTCCTCGTCCGCGCCGGCGAGCAGGAGTACGCGACCGCCAGCCCCAAGGAAGTCGACCTGATGGACGTCTCGCCGTCCCAGATCTGGTCGGTGGCGACCTCGCTGATCCCGTTCCTGGAGCACGACGACGCCAACCGCGCCCTGATGGGCTCGAACATGCAGCGCCAGGCCGTGCCGCTCCTCAAACCCGACCCCCCGCTGATCGGGACCGGGATGGAGCGCCGTGCCGCCAGCGACAGCGGTGACGTCGTCCTTGCCACGAGCGACGGCGAGATCACCTACGTCGATGCCAACCGGATCGAGCTGACCAGCAGCACCGGCAAGGAGGACTACCCCCTCCACAAGTTCATGCGCTCGAACCAGGGCACGATCATCCACCACCGGCCGATCGTCAAGGCCGGCCAGAAGGTCAAGGAGGGCGACGTGCTCGCCGACGGCTCCTCGACCGGTGGCGGTGAGATCGCGCTCGGCAAGAACTGTTTGGTCGCCTTCATGTCCTGGGAGGGCTACAACTTCGAGGACGCGATCATTCTCTCCGAGCGCCTGGTCAAGGAAGACGAACTCACCTCGATCCACATCGAGGAGTACGAGATCGACGCTCGCACGACCAAGCTCGGCGACGAGGAGATCACCCGCGACATCCCCAACCGCTCCGAGGAGAGCCTGCGCAATCTGGATGAGCGCGGGATCGTCCGGGTCGGGGCCGAGGTCGTCTCCGGCGACCTGCTGGTCGGCAAGGTGACGCCGAAGGGCGAGACCGAGCTGACCGCCGAGGAGAAGCTGATCCGCGCGATCTTCAAGGAGAAGGCGCGCGAGGTCCGCGACACTTCGCTGAAAGTCCCGCACGGCGAGGGCGGGGTCGTCATCGACGTCCTCACCTTCAGCCGCGACGAGGGCGACGACCTGCCGCCCGGCGTCAACGACCTGGTCCGCGTCTACGTCGCGACCAAGCGCAAGATCGCCGAGGGCGACAAGCTCGCCGGCCGTCACGGGAACAAGGGTGTGATCTCGAAGATCGTGCCCGAGGAGGACATGCCTCACCTCGCCGACGGCACCCCGGTGGACGTGATCCTCAACCCGCTCGGCGTGCCGAGCCGGATGAACATCGGCCAGATCCTCGAGACCCACCTCGGTTGGGTCGCGGCGAACGGCTGGTACGACGACGGTTCCGAGGCCTACAAGCAGGCCCACTCCGACGAGGGCAACGGTCGCGTCTACGTGGCGACCCAGGTCTTCGACGGGGCGACCGTCGAGGACGTCGACGACGCCCTGCTGCACTGGTCGAAAGAGAACAGCGACCGTGGCATCGACCTCGGTGTCGACGAGAGCGCCCGTCCGGGCGCCCGCGTCGCCGGCACCGCCCAGCTCTACAACGGCCGCACCGGCGAGCCGTACGAGGGCAAGATCACGGTCGGCTACATGTACATCCTCAAGCTGCTGCACCTGGTCGACGACAAGATCCACGCCCGTTCGACCGGCCCGTACTCGCTCGTCACGCAGCAGCCGCTGGGCGGCAAGGCGCAGTTCGGCGGTCAGCGCTTCGGCGAGATGGAGGTCTGGGCCCTGGAGGCCTACGGCGCTGCCTACACGCTGCAGGAGATGCTCACGGTCAAGTCCGACGACACGGTCGGGCGCGTCAAGGCCTACGAGGCGATCGTCAAGGGCGAGAACATCCCGGAGCCTTCGATTCCGGAGTCGTTCAAAGTCCTGCTCAAGGAGATCCAGAGCCTCTCGCTCGACGCGAACGTGGTCTCCGAGGGGACCGACGTCGAAATCTCCGACGAGGAAGACGACCTGCTGAAAGCGGCCGAGGAGCTGGGCATGGACCTGACCGGGGTCCGCGCCGACGGCAAGAACGGCGCCGCCGACGAGCAGGAGGAGCAGGTGGTCGCCGAGGGCGAGGGCGGAACTGACGGAGACGGCGCCGAGGTGCCTGAGGAGGCCACTACGGCCGAGGTGGAGGACTGATGATCGACATCAACAACTTTGACGCGATCGAGATCGGACTCGCGTCCTCGAAGAAGATCCGCTCCTGGAGTTGGGGCGAGGTAACCAAGCCCGAGACGATCAACTACCGGACGCTGAAGCCCGAGAAAGACGGGCTCTTCTGCGAGCGCATCTTCGGTCCGACCAAGGACTGGGAGTGCTACTGCGGCAAGTACAAGCGGGTCCGCTACAAGGGCATCGTCTGCGAGCGCTGCGGCGTCGAGGTGACTCGCTCCAAGGTCCGCCGCGAGCGGATGGGGCACGTCGACCTGGCCGCCCCGGTCTCGCACATCTGGTTCTTCAAGGGAGTCCCGAGCCGGATCGGCTACCTGATCGACATGGCGCCGAAGGAGCTGGAGAAGGTTCTCTACTTCGCCGCCTCGATGGTGACCTGGGTCGACGAGGAGGCTCGCGACAAGGACATCGGCACCCTCGAGAAAGAGGTCAAGAAGGTCATCGACTCCTACGAGTCCGAACAGCAGAAACGGACTCAGGAGCTGAACGAGTCGCTCGAGCGGCGGGTCAAGTACCTCGAGGAGGGGGACCAGGCCAAGTTCGACGACGAGGACCACATCTGGGCCGACTCGCTGAAACTGACCGCGGCGCAGCTGCGCAAGCTCAAGGACGACGAGCGGGCGAAAATGATCAAAGAACTGCGCAAGCAGTTCGACGCCGAGATCTCCGACACCGAGGCCTACATCGAAGAGGCCATCGAGCGGATGCACGAGGTCTGGAAGATCTTCACGGAGATGAAGCCGAAGGACGTCATCAACGACGAGACGGTCTTCCGGGAGCTCAAGGACCGGTTCGGATCGCCGTTCGGCTGGGGCGAGTACTTCCGCGGCGGCATGGGCGCCGAAGCGGTGCGCGACTTGCTCGAGCAGGTCGACCTCGAGGCCGAAGTCGAGGAGCTGGAGCAGACCATCAACAGCTCCAAAGGCCAGAAACAGGCCCGTGCCGTGAAGCGGCTGAAAGTCGCCTCCGCCTTCCTGAACTCGGAGAACAAGCCGGATTGGATGATCCTCGACTGCGTGCCGGTGATCCCGCCGGAGCTGCGGCCGATGGTGCAGCTGGACGGTGGCCGCTTCGCGACCTCCGACCTCAACGACCTCTACCGCCGGGTGATCAACCGCAACAACCGGCTGAAACGCCTGCTCGATCTCGGCGCGCCCGAGATCATCGTCAACAACGAGAAGCGGATGCTGCAGGAGGCGGTCGACGCACTGTTCGACAACGGCCGTCGCGGCCGCCCGGTTACGGGCCCCGGCAACCGGCCCTTGAAGTCCCTCTCCGACATGCTCAAGGGCAAGCAGGGGCGTTTCCGCCAGAACCTGCTCGGTAAGCGCGTCGACTACTCCGGCCGCTCGGTGATCGTCTCCGGCCCGAGCCTGAGGCTGCACCAGTGCGGCCTGCCGAAGCTGATGGCGCTGGAGCTCTTCAAGCCGTTCATCATGGCCCAGCTCGTCGAGCGCAAGGCCGTCCAGAACATCAAGGCCGCGAAGAAGATGGTCGAGTCGATGATCCCGGAGGTCTGGGACGTGCTCGAGGAAGTCATCCACGAGCACCCGGTGCTGCTCAACCGGGCGCCGACCCTGCACCGCCTCGGCATCCAGGCCTTCGAGCCGGTGCTGGTCGAGGGCAAGGCGATCCAGGTCCACCCCCTGGTCTGTCACGCCTTCAACGCCGACTTCGACGGCGACCAGATGGCCGTGCACGTGCCGCTTTCCGCCGAGGCCCAGGCCGAGGCGCGGATCCTGATGCTGTCGGCGAACAACATCCTCTCGCCGGCCCACGGAGCGCCGCTGGCCACCCCGACCCAGGACATGGTGCTGGGGATCTACTACCTCACCTACGGCCCCGACGCCGAGGAGCTGGCGAAGACCGACGAGGCGCTGAAGGCGGGCAAGGCCCAAAACGGCTCCAGCTCGAACGTGAAGACGTTCCGCTCCTCGCAGGAGGCCGAGCTCGTCTACGAGAACGGCGGCTGCAAGCTGCACGATCAGGCGGAGTACCGGCGTGCCGGTCGCGGCCACTTCCTGACCACGGTCGGGCGGATCATCTTCAACGAGAAGATCGAGCGCGCCCTGGCCGACGCCCTCGAAGAGGACTTCGATCCGGACCTCTTCGAGTTCGTCAACTTCTCGCTCCGTAAGAAGGACATCAACCAGATGGTCTCCGACCTGGTCGAGGCCTACGGGGCGCCGGCGGTTTCGCAGGTGCTCGATGCCTTCAAGGACCTCGGCTTCCAGTACGCGAGCCAGGCTGGCATCACGGTCTCCAAGAACAACGTGGTCTCGCCGCCCGAGAAGGCCGAGATCCTCGAGCGTTACGAGCGTGAGACCGGTGAGATCCAGGCCCAGTACGACGACGGCTACATCACCGCGGAGGAGCGGCACGAGGCGGTCACCGCCCACTGGAACCGCGCCACCGACGAGGTCGCCCAGGCGATGGAGGACAACCTCGACGAGCTGAACCCCATCTTCATGATGGCCAACTCAGGCGCTCGTGGCTCCTTCAAACAGATTCGCCAGCTGGCCGGTATGCGCGGTCTGATGGCCAATCCGAAAGGCGAGATCATCGAGCGGCCGATCAAGGCCAACTTCATGGAGGGGCTCTCGGTTCTGGAGTACTTCATCTCCACCCACGGTGCCCGAAAGGGCCTCGCGGACACGGCGCTGCGCACGGCCGACTCGGGTTACCTGACCCGCCGCCTGGTCGACGTCGCCCAGGACGTGATCGTCCGCCAGGAGGACTGCAAGACCAAAGAACACATCGAGATGGTCCTCCGCAAGGCCGACGGCTCGCTCAACGACAACCTCTACGGCCGGATGGCGGCGAAGAAGTTCGAGACCAAACGCGGTCGCGAACTCCTCAAGCGCAATCAGGAGATCACCCAGGCCGACGTCGAAGAGATCGCCGAGGCGTTCGGTGACGAGGAGGTCAAGATCCCGGTCCGCTCGACGCTCAAGTGCGAGGCCGAGTCCGGGGTGTGCCGCACCTGCTACGGCATTTCGCCGGCGACCGGTTCGATGGTCAACATCGGCGACGCGGTCGGCATCATCGCCGCCCAGTCGATCGGCGAGCCCGGCACCCAGCTGACCATGCGGACCTTCCACACCGGCGGTGTCGCCGGCCAGGACATCACCCAGGGTCTGCCGCGCATCGTCGAGCTCTTCGAGGCGCGTAAACCGAAGGGCCTGGCGCAGATGGCCGAGGCAGCCGGCAAGGTCTCGATCGAAGAAACCGACAAAGCCCTGAAAGTGATCGTCACCGAGTCCAGCGGCGAGGAGCACTCCTACAGCTTCCCGTTGCGGACCCGCCTGCATGTCGCCGACGGCGACAAGGTCGAGGTCGGGCAGCAGCTCAACGACGGCTCGCTGTACCCGGCGGACCTGCTGGCGATCCGCGGCCGCACCGACACCGAGCTGTACCTGGTGGACGAGGTCCAGAAGGTCTACAGCGCCCAGGGCGTCGACATCAACGACAAGCACATCGAGCTGATCGCGCGTCAGATGCTGAAGAAGGTCCGTGTCGAGTCGAAGGGCTCGACGAGCCTCCTGCCCGGCCAGCTCGAGGACCGCGGCAACCTCAAACGGCTCAACAAGAAGACCAAAGAAGAAGGCGGGACCCCGGCCAAAGCCGAGGAGGTCATCCTCGGTATCACCAAGGCATCCTTGGCGACCGAGTCCTTCCTGTCCGCCGCCTCCTTCCAGGAGACGACCAAGGTGCTCACCGACGCTGCCCTCGAGGGCAAACGGGACCGCCTGGTCGGCCTCAAGGAGAACGTCATCATCGGCAAGCTGATCCCCGCCGCGACCGGTCTCAAGCACTACCGCACGCTCACTGTCGAGCCCGCGGTGGCAATCGAGCCGCCCAGCGACGAGGAGCTGCTCGACGAAGACGAGCTGGCGGCGGAGCTGGGCGTCGACGGCGTCGAGGCCCCGGTCGAGGGCTTCGGCCCCTCATTCGCGGAGGAGCTCGAGGAGCTCGCGAATGAGATCGAGTCGACTTCTGACGAGCCGAAATAGGGATTGATGGTGGTGATCCGGGGAGGGGGTGATTCCCCTCCCCGGAGACCGTCCGTCTTGCAGTGCTGCAGGGGCGGGATCTCGCCGCTCCCAAAGCCTCCGGGTAGGGGAATCACCCCCTCCCAAGCGCCGTCTCCATTCCCTCTTTCAACGCGAAAGCGGCCGGGACTTGGTCTCCGGCCGCTTCGCTAGTGGGGGAAGGCTCGGCGGCGAAGGCCGGCCTCTTCTCCTACGAGAAAGGGCCCGGCGCTGAGGCCGGGCCCGTTTCTTTTCCTATTTCTGTTTGTTAGTTGGCCAGGCAGAGCACGAACGCCGTGATGTTGCTGGCGGCGCCGGTGTTGTTGCGGGCCTGGTAGAGCCAGCCGTTGCCCTGGGGGCGGCTCGAGGTCATCTCGACCCCGAAGGTGGCCGGCTGGCCGCCGCCGCTGATCACCTGCTCGCCGGGGGCGCAGTCGACGCTGACGCTGCCGTTGGCGCCGGCGGCGATCGCCTGGGGGGCGCTGGTGCGCTGGACGATCGGGCCGAGCTCCGCGGAGCGGACCGAGTCCGTGGCGATCTCGCTGCTGCCCACCGCGTCGGCGGTGATCTCGCTGGCGCCGACCGAGTCGGGGCCGAGGTCGTTCTGGGTCAGCGTGTTGTCCGCCACCTCGGAGGTGCCGACCGAGTTGGGAGCCAGGTCGCCTGCCGCGAGCGAGTCCGGGGCCACCTCGGAGGAACCGACCGCGTTCTCGGCGATCTCTTCGGTGTTGACCGAGTCCGGCCCGAGGTCGTCGGCGGTCAGCGCCTGGTCGGCGACTTTGGCGGAGTTGACCGCCCCGTCGCGGAGGTCGATCGTCCGGACGGTGCCATTGACGATCTGGGCCGAGCGGACGCTGTTCTTGGCGACGCCGGCCGCGATGGCGCTGCCCGAGAGCGCCGCGAACAGGGCGATGCAGGCGATCAGGAGGGCGGGGGAGGGGCGGAACGAGCGGATCTTGGTGGTCTTGCTGGTCATCGGAATCTCCTTTCGTTTGTTTTCAAATCCCGATGGACCCAGCTTCGAAGCGATTGCCCTTTTCAACTACGGACCCCAGGGGTGAACCTCCTCACCCCTTTGTGAGATCGTGGGCGCCTCGGCCAACTACGAAGGAGCGACGATGAGCGGGACGGTGGCACGACTGGTGCTGGCGATGGGCGTGGTGATGGCGCTTGGCGCCGCGAGCGCGGAGGCCAAGCCGGCCGGCCCGCAGACCGCCAAGTGCGGCAAGTTCAAGCAGGCCGGGAACAAGGCTCGCTTCAACGCCTGCAAGAAGCAGAACGAAGCCAACAGGCTCGCCTTCGAGCAGATCAAGAACTCCACCTTCGCCGGCACCCGCGGCGACGGCGAGGCCGTCGAAGAGACCTTCTGCGCCAACGGCAAGTACGAAAGCCGCAGCAGTGGCTCGACCGGCACCGGCATCTCCAGGGGAGCGAGCTGGACCGTCGGCGACGCCGTCGTCCAGGCCGGCGGCAGGAAGATCGTCGCCTTCGTCAGCGGCAGCGGCGGCTTCGAAGTCGCCCTTACCCGCAGCGGCAGCCAGTGGCAGGTCGGCGTCGCCAGCCTCGGCCGCGTGCTCTACCCCGGCAGCGCGACGAAGACCGACGCGACCGCCGCCTGCGCGGCGCTCTAAAACTGGCCAGACAGCCAGTCCTATAGATTCTCCGCATGGGTGCGGAGAAGGTCTGCGTAATCGGCGCCGGTTCGTCCGGCATCGCCGCCTGCCAGGTCCTGAACGCCCGCCGGATCCCCTTCGAGTGCTTCGAGAAGGGCTCCGAGGTGGGGGGGAACTGGCGCTACCAAAACGACAACGGGATGTCGTCCGCGTATCGCTCCCTCCACATCAACACCTCGCGGCGGATGATGGCCTACAAGACCTTCCCGATGCCGGAGAGCTATCCGGACTACCCCAGCCATTTCCAGATCGCCGACTACTTCGACGACTACGTCGACCATTTCGGCTTGCGCTCCAGGATTCGCTTCCGCACCGAGGTCGTCGACGTGAAGCCAGTCGAGGGCGAGTGGGAGGTCACGGTCGCCGACGCCGACGGCAACCGCGAGTCGCACCGCTACCGGGCGGTTCTGGTCGCCAACGGGCACCACTGGGACCCGCGCTGGCCGGAGCCGGCCTTCCCGGGGTCCGAGGATTTCGCGGGCGAGCAGCTCCACGTCCACCACTACCGCGAGCCGGAGGTCCTGCGCGACAAGCGGGTGCTCGTCCTGGGAATCGGCAACTCCGCCACCGACATCGCCGTCGAGGCATCGAGGATCGCCGACCGGACCTTTCTGGCGATGCGCCGCGGCGCCTACGTGATGCCGAAGTACATGAACGGCAAACCGACCGACGAAGCGGCCTCGCCGATCCTGACCCGGATGCCGCTCTGGTTCCAGCGCTTCGTGCTCGAACGGATGGTCGGTCTCACCGCCGGCGACATGACCGCCTACGGCCTGCCCCAGCCCGACCACAAGCTGCTCGAGGCGCACCCGACCGTCTCCGCCGAGCTGCTGTCACGGCTCGGCCACGGCGACATCGTCGTCAAGCCCAACATCGACCGCTTCAGCGGCGGTCGCCGGGTCCGCTTCGCCGACGGCAGCGAGGAGGAGGTCGACCTAGTGATCTACTGCACCGGCTACAAGATCACCTTCCCGTTCTTCGACCCCGAGCTGGTCAAGGCCGACGGCAACCGGCTGCCCCTCTACCGGCGCGTCGCCTCGGTCGAGCGCCCGGGCCTCTTCTTCGTCGGCTTCATCCAGCCGCTGGGGGCGATCATGCCGCTCGCCGAGGCGCAGTCGGAGTGGATTGCCGACCTGCTCTCAGGGAGGGGTTCACTGCCCTCGGTGGGCGAGATGCGGGAGGAGATCGCGGCGGCGGAAGGGAAGATGCGGAAGCGCTACGTCGCTTCTAAACGTCACACGATCCAGGTCGATTTTCACCCGTATCTGCGCGAGATCCGGCGCGAGCGAAAGCTGGCTGCGCAGCGGGCCTGACCACGCGGGTGCGGCCGCCGGGCGGGCAGGTCGGCAGCGGCTGCGCGGCACCGCCGCCATGCGGGCCGCGGCGCGGGCCGCGGGGAAGCTTCGGCGGCTGCCGCCGCTTGAAGCTACCGCCGTCGTCCTCGGCGCCCTCCGGCTCGGCCGGCGCCTTGCTTGCCCACCAGACAAGCCAGATCGCGCCGAGCACGGGAACCTTGAGGACGACCAGCAGGAAGAAGATCGGCCAGAACCCAGTCACCGTGGCCAGTGTAGAGAGTCCTCAGCGTGGTTCGTCGCGCTCGCGTTCGAGGCCCCGGGCCCAGCCGATCAGCGCTTCGGTTTGGGCCTCCTCGAGGCCCCGGTCAGGCTCGGTCGGAACCAGCAGGGTCGGCTCCTGGCGCCCCCGGGCCCACTCGTAACAGCTCTCGTCGAGGTTGTCGTCGATCCAGGCCATCGCCCGACCGCGGCAGTATTCGTCGAGCGGGCCCAACTTCCAGTGCGCGGACCCGAACCGGGCGGTGCCGTCGAAGCTGAGGTAGGGCAACTGGGCGAGGCCGAGCATCTGCGGCAGGTGGTCGTTGGCGCGGTTTTCCCAGCCGGTCGCCCAGACCAGTTCGTAGTGGTCGGCGAGCCGCCGCAGGCGCGCCCCGGCGGCGAGGGAGATGCAGTGCATGATCCCGTCGACAAGCTGGAAGCGGGCCTGCTCCTTGGCCGGGGGGTCGTCGAAGCCGAATAGGGAGATGACCCCGTCGACGTCAACGGCGAGTACGGGCTTCATGCCCGAGGAACCTTAGAGAGGGCTACCAGCGGTAGTGGGCGAACGCCTTGTTCGCCTGCGCCATGCGGTAGATGTCGTCCTTCCGCTTCCAGGCGCTGCCCTGCTGCTGGTTGGCGTCGAGGATCTCGCTGGCGAGCCGCTCGGCCATCGAGTACTCGCGCCGGGCGCGTGCGAATTGGACGAGCCAGCGGACGGCGAGCGTGCGGGCACGCCGGGCCGGGACCTCCACCGGGACCTGATAGGTGGCGCCGCCGACGCGGCGGGAGCGGACCTCGAGTACCGGGGTCAGCTGCTTGATCGCCGCTTCCAGCGTCTCGACGGGATCCTCGCCGGACCGCTCGCCGACGATCGCGAGGCTGTCGTAGACGATCCGCTCGGCCAGGGACTTCTTGCCGTCGCTCATCACCTTGTTGATCAGCTGCTGGACGAGGCGGTTGCGGTGGCGAGCGTCGGGCTCGACCGGCCGGATCTGTGCAGCGGAGCGGCGCGGCATCAGGAAGCCTTGACGCCGTAGCGGGAGCGGGCCTGCTTGCGATCGGAGACGCCGGCGGCGTCGAGGGTGCCGCGGACGACCTTGTAGCGGACGCCCGGCAGATCCTTGACGCGACCACCCCTGATCAGCACGACCGAGTGCTCCTGAAGATTGTGTCCCTCGCCCGGGATGTAGGTCGTGACCTCCATGCCGTTGGTCAAGCGCACACGGGCGATCTTGCGCAGCGCCGAGTTCGGCTTCTTCGGCGTCACCGTGGCGACACGGGTGCAGACGCCGCGCCGCTGCGGGGCAGCTACGCGCTTCTTGCGACCCTGCCCTGACTTGAGGCCCGGCGTCGCGGTCTTCTTCTTCGGGCGCTTGCGGCCCTTCCTGACGAGTTGGTTCGTATTCGGCACGGCCGCGCATAGTAGAGCAGTCCGGACAAAACCAGTCCGCCGGCTGCGGCGAGCTCGGCGTAGAAGCCCTCCTGGAGCACGGCCGAGGCCCCCGCGAAGCGCGAGTTCTGGACTCCCGCGTCGAGGCCGTCGGGAAGGTCGACGAGCAGGATCACGCTCACCGAGACCAGCCCCAGCCCGGCGACCGTCAAGCCCAGCCGGCGCCGGTCGCGGGCCACCCCCAGCGCTCCCAGGACGGCGCCGAGCAAGCCCAGCGGCAGGAGCAGATAGGCGTGCGCCTCGCCGGCGGTGCGGACGTCGACCGTCGGCGGCGAAGCGAGGTCGGGAAGCCCGGCATAGCTCGACCGGCCGATCTCGACCCCCCGGTAGTCGACGAACTGCGAGACGGCTAGGCAGAGGCCGGCGGCGACGATCGCCAGGCCGATCGCCCGTTGCGGCGTCAGCACGCGGCTGGCGGCGGTCGCCGTGGTGACGGCGTGTCCCGCCCAGCGCCGCAGCAGCCGCTCGGCCGCGGCGAGCAGGCGGAAGAAGAGGCCGGCCGACCGGCGCAGCGGCGGTCCGGCGAAGGCGGCGAGGCGACGCCAGGCCAGCAGCAGCCAGGCGAACACGGCGTGCAGCGGCGGGTAGGCCATCTCGAGGCTGCGGTTGCCGAGCCGATCCAGTCGCCAGGCCAGTCTCCGGGGCCCTGTTCCAAGGGCTTTCGCAGCCGAGCCTGCGCGCCTTCGCGGCGCTGCTATCATCGCCGGTCGCTCAGGCAGTTTCTTGGCAGAAGCACGCTTCGCCGGGCCCGCTGGGGCCTTTTTTTTGCGCCGGTTGCGCCGTTTCGGTTTCACTCTTCAATCACCACAGGACAACCACTTACCTTTCAGATATGGCACGCAGCTTCCCCCTAGAGAAGACCCGCAACATCGGGATCATGGCGCACATCGACGCCGGCAAGACGACGACGACGGAGCGCATCCTCTACTACACCGGCCGCACCCACAAAATGGGCGAGGTTCACGAGGGCGCCGCGGTCATGGACTGGATGGAGCAGGAGCAGGAGCGGGGGATCACGATCACCTCCGCCGCCACGGCCTGTGAGTGGAACGACCACCGGATCAACATCATCGACACGCCCGGCCACGTCGACTTCACCGTCGAGGTGGAGCGCAGCCTCCGCGTCCTCGACGGCGCGATCGCCGTCTTCGACGCCGTCGCGGGCGTCGAGCCGCAGTCCGAGACGGTCTGGCGCCAGGCCGACAAGTACGGGGTGCCGCGCTTCGCCTACATCAACAAGATGGACCGCACGGGTGCCGACTTCTTCTACTCGGTGCAGACGATGAAAGACCGGCTTGGCGCCAACGCGCTGCCGATCCAGCTGCCGATCGGCGCTGAGGAGAACTTCAAAGGCGTCGTCGACCTGGTGAAGATGAAAGGCCTTATCTGGACCGACGAGCTCGGTGCCGCCTACGAGGAAATCGAGATCCCCGAGGAGCTCCAGAGCCAGGCCGAGGAGTACCGCACGGCCCTGATCGAAGCTTGCGCCGACTACGACGAAGACTTGATGGAAGCCTTCCTCGGCGAGGAAGAGATCGCCGAGGAGAAGCTGCTGGCCTCCCTGCACAAGGCCTGCCTTTCGACCGAGGTGACGCCGGTGCTCTGCGGCACCTCGTTCAAGAACAAGGGCGTGCAGCCGCTGCTCGACTCGATCGTCGAGTTGCTGCCCTCGCCGCTGGAGGTGCCGCCGGTAACCGGCGTCGTCGCCGCGGGCAAGGGCCAGGCGGAGGATTCCGAGGAGGAGCGCCCCGCCGACGACAGCGCTCCCTTCGCGGCGCTCGCCTTCAAGGTCATGTCCGATCCCTACGTCGGCAAGCTCACCTACTTCCGCGTCTACTCGGGCAAGCTCGAGAAAGGCGGCCGGGTCCTCAACGTGAAAACCGGCAAGACCGAGCGGATCGGCCGGCTGCTGATGATGCACGCCAACAGCCGCGAGGAGATCGACGAGGTCTACTCGGGCGATATCGCCGCCGGCGTTGGCCTCAAGGAAACCGGCACCGGCGACACCCTGGCCGCGCCCGACGCGCCGATCGCCCTCGAGAGCATCGAGTTCCCGGAGACCGTGATCGCGGTCGCGATCGAGCCGAAGACCAAAGCCGACCAGGAGAAGATGGGCAACGCCCTCGCCAGGCTCGGCGAGGAGGACCCGACCTTCCGGATCGAATCCGATGAGGAAACCGGCCAGACCCTGATCCACGGGATGGGCGAGCTCCACCTCGAGGTGATCGTCGACCGGATGCTTCGCGAGTTCAAAGTCGAGGCCAACGTCGGCAAGCCGCAGGTCGCCTACCGCGAGACGATCCGCAAGCGGGTCGAGAAGGTCGAGGCGCGGTTCGTGCGCCAGACCGGTGGTCGCGGCCAGTTCGGCCACGTCGTCATCAACCTCGAGCCGTCCCCCGGCGAGGGCTTCCAGTTCGAGAACAAAATCAAGGGCGGCGTCATCCCCGGCGAATTCATCGGCCCGGCCGAGAACGGGATGCGCGAGGCGCTCGAGAACGGCGTCAAGGCCGGCTACCCGATGGTCGACGTCAAAGTCGAACTCGTGGACGGCTCCTACCACGACGTCGACTCCTCGGAGATGGCCTTCAAGATCGCCGGCTCGATGGCGATTCAGGAGGGGGCGCGCAAGGCGAACCCGGTCCTGCTCGAGCCGGTGATGGCGGTCGAGGTGGTTACGCCCGAGGATTTCCTCGGCGACGTGATCGGCGACCTCTCCCGTCGCCGCGGCAAAGTCCAGGGGCAGGAGCAGCGCGGCAACGCACTTGCCGTCCAGGCTTATGTACCGCTGGGTGAGATGTTCGGCTACGCGACCGACCTCCGCTCCTCGACCCAGGGGCGCGCTACGTACACGATGCAGTTCGAGCGTTACGAAGAGGTTCCCTCGAACATCGCTGAGGAAATCGTCGAGCACCGCTCTGGAGAGCCAGTGGGAGCGAGCTCTTAGACCCAACCGCGACGGGGCGGCGCATCTGGCTATATTTCCCAGGTTCGCCCGCAGGCAGCTGAAATCCCGCTGCGGGCGACCGCCCACCAGACTCAAGCACTTAGATCAGACAGAACACGATTTCGAAAGGCGAAACGGAGAGAGATGTCCAAGGAGAAATTCGAGCGCGATAAGCCGCATGTGAACGTCGGCACCATTGGTCACATCGACCACGGCAAGACGACCCTGACGGCCGCGATCACCAAAACGCTCTCCACGGTGGGTGGGGCGGAAGCGCAGAGCTTCGAGGAGATTGACAACGCTCCCGAGGAGAAGGAGCGCGGCATCACGATCGCGACCTCCCACGTCGAGTACCAGACCGAGAACCGCCACTACGCCCACGTCGATTGCCCGGGCCACGCCGACTACGTCAAGAACATGATCACCGGCGCCGCGCAGATGGACGGCGCGATCCTGGTCGTCTCCGCTGCCGACGGCGTCATGCCGCAGACCCGCGAGCACATCCTGCTCGCCCGTCAGGTCAACGTGCCGCACGTCGTCGTCTTCCTCAACAAGATCGACCAGGTCGACGACGAGGAGCTGATCGAGCTCGTCGAGGAGGAGGTCAAGGACCTGCTCAACGAGTACGACTTCCCCGGCGACGACACCCCGATCGTCAAAGGCTCGGCGCTGAAGGCGCTGGAAGGCGACGAGGAGGCCCAGAAGGCCGTCTTCGAGCTGGCCGCGGCGCTCGACTCCTACATTCCGGAGCCGGTTCGCGAGCTGGACAAGCCCTTCCTGATGCCGGTCGAGGACATCTTCTCGATCACCGGTCGCGGCACCGTCGCCACCGGTCGTGTCGAGCAGGGGATCGTCAACACCGGCGACGAGGTCGAGATCGTCGGCATCAAGGACACCACCAAAACCGTCGTCACCGGCGTCGAGATGTTCCGCAAGATCCTCGACGAGGGTCAGGCCGGCGACAACATCGGCGCCCTCCTGCGCGGCACCAAGCGCGAGGAGATCGAGCGCGGCCAGGTGCTGTGCAAGCCCGGCTCGATCACGCCGCACACCAAGTTCAAGGCCGAGGTCTACTGCCTGAAGAAGGAGGAGGGTGGCCGCCACACGCCGTTCTTCTCCGGCTACCGGCCTCAGTTCTACTTCCGCACCACCGACGTGACCGGGATCGCCAACCTCCCCGAGGGGACCGAGATGGTGATGCCGGGCGACAACGTCGAGATGACGATCGAGCTGATCCAGCCGATCGCCATGGATCAGGGCCTGCGGTTCGCCATCCGCGAGGGTGGCCGCACCGTCGGCTCGGGGGTCGTCTCCGAGATCATCGAGTAGCGACGCCAGAGGGCGGGCTCGTTGGCCCGCCCTCTCGCCGCCCGAGGGCGGCGAGACAACTGCAAGGACATACGACCGGGGCGGCGCCCCACCTATAAGGGGCCCCGCCCTTATTGCGCGGTAAGACCGACGAGAAAGACAGAGAGAACTTCGAAGTGGCAGCCATAGCAGCACAGAAAATTCGGATCCGGTTGAAGGCGTACGACCACGACGCCATCGATCGGGCTGCCCGCGAGATCGTCGAGACCGCGGAGCGCACCGGCGCCACCGTCTCCGGTCCCGTGCCGCTGCCCACGGAGAAAAACGTCTACTGCGTGATCCGCTCGCCGTTCAAGGACAAGGACTCGCGCGAGCACTTCGAGATCCGTACCCACAAGCGGCTGATCGACATCCTTCAGCCCTCGCCGAAAACCGTCGACTCGCTGCAGCGGCTGGACTCGCTGCCGGCTGGTGTCGACATCGAGATCCGCCTCTAGTCCGATGGCAGCGATCCTGGGCAAGAAGCTGGGCATGACGCAGGTCTTCCGGGAGGACGGCACCGTGGTGCCCGTCACCGTTGTCGAAGCCGGTCCCTGCAAGGTGACCGCGGTCCGTGGGCGGGAGCGCGATGGCTACGCCGCCGTGCAGCTGGCCTACGGCGAGGTCAAGCAGGGCAAGCTCAGCAAGGCCGAGGAAGGCCACCTGAAGAAGGCCGGCTCGGCGCCGATGCGCCACCTGGTCGAGTTCCGCGACGAGGATCTGGGCGCCGACGAGGGGCCGAAGATCGGCGACGACGTCACCGTGGCCGCCTTCGAGGCCGGCCAGAAGGTGAAGGTCGCCGGAATCTCGATCGGCAAGGGCTTCCAGGGCGGCATCAAGCGGCATAACTTCAGCCGCGGGCCGGTCACCCACGGCTCCCACAACGTCCGCGCGCCCGGCTCTATCGGCGCCAGCGCCTTCCCCGCCCGCGTCTTCAAAGGGATGCGGATGCCCGGCCAGATGGGCAACAAGCGGGTCACCCAGAAGGGGCTGGAAATCGCCGACGTCGACGCCGACCGCAACCTGCTGCTGATCAAAGGCTCGATCCCCGGCTCCCGCAACGCGATCGTCGAGGTGAGGACCGATGTCTAAAGCCGCCGTGCTCGGCAAGACGACCAAAGCGGACCTCCCTGAGGCGCTCTTCGCGGAGCCCTTCCACCAGTCGCTGGTGCACGAGGCCGCGCGCGCCGACCTGGCCTCGCGACGTCGCGGCACCGCCTCGACCCTGACCCGCGGCGAGGTCGCGTTCACGACCGCCAAGGCCTGGCGCCAAAAGGGCACCGGCCGCGCCCGCGTCGGCACTCTCGGCGTGCCAAACCGCTACGGCGGAGGCGTTGCCTTCGGCCCGAAGCCACGCCATTACACGGTCAAGGTCAACCGCAAAGCCCGTCGCCGGGCGATGCGCTCCGCCCTCTCGGTCCACGCCGAGCGCGGCAGCGTCGCCGTCCTCGACGCCTCGGCCTTCGAGACCCCGTCGACGAAACAGGCCGCCGAGGCGCTCGCCAAATGGGGCCAGAAGGCGCCGACCCTGGTCGTCCTCACCGCTGAGGAGACGGGCGCGATGAAGAGCTTCCGCAACATCACCCGCACCCATGTGCTCGAGGTCGGCGCGGCCGGCGTCGCCGACGTGATCGCC
Organism: uncultured Actinomycetes bacterium; assembly: GCA_946886425.1. The sequence goes on along the minus strand of CAMPIP010000001.1, from coordinate 23,756 downwards.
GCGGCCGCCATCGTCCTCTCCGAGACCGCCCTCAAAGCCCTCGAGGAGAAGCTCGGCTGATGGACGCCCGCACGATCTTGATCCGCCCCGTGATCTCCGAGAAGAGCTATGCCCTGATCGCCGAGGGCAAGTACACCTTCCGCGTTGACGACCGCGCCCACAAGACCCAGATCGCCCAGGCGGTCGAAGAGGTCTTCGGGGTTGACGTCGCCCAGGTGCGCACCTCGAAGGTGCGCTCCAAGCCAAAGCGCCGCGGCTTGGTCCGCGGCCGCACCCGTGCCTGGAAGAAGGCCGTCGTGCAACTGGCGCCGGGCGAGCGGATCGAGTTGTTCGAGGGCGCGGAGACCGCGTAAGGAGCTGCTGCAGATGCCGAACCGCAAAACGAAACCGACCAGCCCGGGCCGCCGCTTCGCGACCTACCCGCTGCGCGAGCAGCTGACCGCCTCCGAGCCGGAGCGGAAGCTGACCGAGGGCCTGCGCAAGTCCGGTGGCCGTAACGCCAACGGTCGTGTCACCGCCCGCCACCGCGGCGGCGGCGCCAAGCGGCGCTACCGCAAAATCGACTTCAAGCGCCTCAAGGACGGGGTGCCCGCGAAGGTCGCCTCGATCGAGTACGACCCCAACCGCACTTGCTACATCGCCCTGCTGCACTACGCCGACGGCGCCAAGAGCTACATCCTCGCGCCCTCGCAGTTGAGCGTTGGCGACGAGGTCAAGTCCGGCCCCGGCGCTGACATCAAACCCGGCCACGCGCTGGCCCTGGGCGAGATGCCGACCGGCACCATCGTCCATAACGTCGAGATGGTCCCCGGCCAGGGCGGCAAGCTCGGCCGCGCCGCCGGCACCGCGATCCAGCTGGTCGCGAAGGAGGGGGAGATGGTCACGCTGCGCCTGCCCTCGACGGAGATGCGGATGGTCCGTGCCGAGTGCCGCGCCACCGTCGGCACCCTTTCGAATGCCGAGCACCAGAACCTCAAGGTCGGCAAGGCCGGTCGCAGCCGCCACAAGGGCAAGCGCCCGCAGACCCGCGGCGTCGCGATGAACCCCGTCGACCACCCGCACGGCGGCGGCGAGGCTCACCACACGCCCGGCGGCCACCCGGTCACCCCGTGGGGGAAGCCAACCCTCGGCTATCGGACCCGCAAGAAGGGCAAGCAGTCCGACCGTTACATCGTCCGCGGCCGACGTCGCGGCAAGAAGAAGGGCGGTCGCTGATGGGGCGCTCGACGAAAAAGGGTCCGTGGGTGGAGGAGCGCCTGATGGGGCGGATCGTCTCCATGAACGAGGCCGGCAAAAAACAGATGGTGAAAACCTGGTCGCGGACCTCGACGATCTTCCCGGAGATGGTCGGTCACACGATCGCCGTCCACGACGGCAAGAAACACGTGCCCGTCTTCATCTCGGAGTCGATGGTTGGGCACAAGCTCGGCGAGTTCGCCCCGACCCGCAACTTCCGCTCGCACGGCGGTAGGGACTAACGATGGCCGACGAGAAAAAAGAGACGAAAAAAGCCGACGCTAAAGCCAGCGGCGAGAAAGCCTCGGCCAAAAAAGCAGCGAAGAAAGACGACGCCAAAAAAGCGCCGAAAAAAGCCGCCGCGAAAAAAGAGCCGGCGAAAAAAACTTCTAAAACCGCGGCGGGCAAAGAGAAAGCTCCCGCGAAAAAAGCTTCCAAAGCCAAAGAGTCAAAAAAAGCCGCGCCGAAAGCGCCGGCTCAGGCTCCGGTGGTGCGCGCCAGCGCCCGCTTCGTCCGCATCGCCCCGCGCAAGGCGCGCCTGGTCGCCGACCAGGTCCGCGGCCTGCACATCGAAAAGGCGCGGGCGCTGCTGCAGTTCTCGCCTCGCGGCGCGGCTCGCGACATCCAGAAGCTGATCGACTCGGCCGCCGCCAACGCGGAGAACAACCACGATCTCGATGCCGAGGAGATGCGCGTCGCGACGATCACCGTCGACGAGGGGCCGACCCTGAAGCGGTTCCGGCCGCGCGCCCAGGGGCGGGCAACCCCGATCCACAAGCGAACCAGCCACATCGCCGTGGCGCTGACCCCGGTGGAGGACTAGGAATGGGACAGAAGATCCACCCCGAGGGTTTCCGGGTCGGCTACATCCACGACTGGAAGTCGAACTGGTTCGAGGAGAAAAACTTCGCCGACGTCCTCCAGGAAGACCTGGCGATCCGCGACCACATCGTCAACAAGCTCTCGCACGCTGGCCTCTCGGACATCACGATCGAGCGCCGCGGCGAGGTTGCCGTTGACATCCACACGGCCCGCCCGGGCATCGTGATCGGCAAATCCGGCAGCGAAGTCGACGCCCTGCGCAAGGAGCTCCACAAGCTGACCGGCAGCCCGGTGAAAGTGAACATCCGCGAGGTCAAACGGCCTGAGCTCGACGCCAAGCTGGTCGCCCAATCGATTGCCGAGCAGCTGCAGAATCGCGTCGCCTTCAGGCGGGCGATGAAACGTGCCCTCACCTCGGCGATGCGGTCCGGCGCGAAGGGCGTGAAGGTGCAGGTCTCCGGCCGCCTCGGTGGCGCCGAGATGGCGCGCACCGAAGGCTATTCCGATGGCCGGGTGCCTCTGCATACCCTGCGTGCCGACATCGACTACGGCTTCTTCGAGGCGAAGACGACGACCGGCCGGATCGGCGTCAAATGCTGGATCAACAAGGGCGAGGTGATGCCGGAGGGCTTCCGCTCCGACCTCACCTCGACCGACGAGGCGCCGGCCCCGCAGCGCGGCGGCCGTCCCCCGCGGGGCGATCGTCCCGGCGGCGATCGCGGTGGCCGAGGTGGCGACCGCGGTGGGCGCGGCGGCGGCGATCGCGGTGGTCGGGGCGGTGGGCCCCGCGGTGGCCAGCGCGGTGGAGGTGGTCGCTGATGTTGATGCCGAAACGGGTCAAGCACCGCAAACAGATGCGTGGCCGGATGCGCGGCAACACCAAGGGCGGCAGCACCGTCGCCTTCGGCGAGTACGGGCTGAAGTCGCTCGAGCGCGGCTGGATCACCAACCGCCAGATCGAGGCCGCCCGCGTGGCGATGACCCGCAAGATCAAACGTGGCGGCAAGGTCTGGATCAACGTCTTTCCCGATAAGCCCTACACGAAGAAGCCGGCCGAGACCCGGATGGGCTCCGGCAAAGGCAACCCCGAGGGCTGGGTCGCCGTGGTCAAGCCCGGCAAGGTGATGTTCGAGCTCGCCGGCGTCCCCGAGGACCTCGCTCGCGAAGCGCTGCGCCTCGCCGGTCACAAGCTTCCGGTAAAAACCAAATTCGTCGTCCGCGAGGGGGCCGAGCACTCGTGAAGCCCTCGGAGGTGCATAACCTGAAAGACGGCGAGCTGGTGGCGAAGCTGATCGACGCCAAGCAGGAGGCCTTCAACCTGCGCTTCCGCCACGCGACCGGCGAGCTGGAGAACACCGCTCGCCTCGGTCAGGCGAAAAAGGACGTAGCGCGGCTGCTGACCGTGGCCCGTGCCAGAGGTATCGATGTGGAGAAAGAGACGCGACGGATATGAGCGACGACGAGACGAAAAAAGACGAGGCGACTGAGGAGACTCCGGTGCAGGACGAGGACGCGCAGTCCGCGGGTCCTGTCGCGGAGGATGGCTCCTCGTCCTCGCAGGCTGCGGGCGAGGAGCCATCCTCCGCACCACCCGCGGAAGACGCGCCCGCGGCTGACGCCGGGGACTCCGCCGCTGGCGACGCTTCGTCGAGTGAGGCCGCCCCTTCGGAGCCGAACCCCGAGGACGACCTTCCCTGGAAGGAGCGGCGGCGGCTGGCCAAATCGCGCAAGCCGCACAAGGCCAGCCCTCAGCGCAGCGAAGACGAGCGCAAGGCGGATCGCGCCAAGGAGCGCGAGTCCAAGGCCAACCTGCGCCGCAAGCAGCGCGCTGCCGCCAAGGCCGCTCACACGGCCGGCACCGGCACGCCGCCGGCTGAGCATGAGGCCAACGCCGCCAAGGTCCGCCAGGGCATCGTCGTCTCCAACAAAGGCGACAAGTCGATCACCGTCCGCATCGACATCGCCCGCCGTCACCCGACTTACGAGAAGATCGTCCGCCGCTCGCGCACGCTGCACGCTCACGACGAGCGCAACGAGGCCGGCGAGGGCGACGTGGTCCGAGTCATCGAGACCCGCCCCCTGTCCAAGACCAAGCGCTGGCGCCTGGTCGACGTGGTCGAGAAGGCGAGGTAGCGCGAGATGATCCAGCAGGAGTCGAGGCTGAAGGTGGCCGACAACTCGGGCGCTCGCGAGCTGCTCTGCATCCGCGTCAAGGGCGGCTCCCACCGCCGCTACGCCAGCGTCGGCGACGTGATCACCGCAACCGTCAAATCGGCCAGCCCGCAGGGCGGCGTCCGCAAGGGCGAGGTCGTGCAGGCGGTGGTGGTGCGCACCCGCAAGCCGCTGGGCCGGCCCGACGGGACCTACATCTCCTTCGACGAGAACGCCGCGGTCCTGATCGACCCGGCCAGCAACAACCCGCGCGGGACCCGCATCTTCGGCCCCGTCGCCCGCGAACTTCGCGATCGCAACTTCATGAAAATCATCTCGCTCGCGCCCGAGGTCCTCTGATGAAGTCGATGCGGATCAGGACCGACGACCAGGTGATGCTGACCAGCGGCAAGGACGCCGGCAAGACCGGTCGTGTCGTGCGCACCGATCCGAAGCGCCGCCGTGTCTACGTCGAGGGCCTGAACATGATCAAGCGGCACGAACGGCCTCGCTCGCAGGGCGACCTCAAAAACGCCCAGGCCGGCGGCATCGTCGAGAAGGAGGGTCCCGTGGACGTCTCCAACGTGATGCTGCTCGATCCCAAATCCAACAAACCCACCCGGGTCGGCGTGCGTCGCGACGAGGGTGGCAAGCGGGTCCGCTACGCGAAGAGCAGCGGCGCGGAGATCGACTGATGGAGGCGAGCACCGTGACCCCGACCTCGCAGGCGGCCCCGCCGCCGCGCCTGCGCGACCGCTACGAGCAGGACGTCCTGCCCGGGTTGACCAAGAAATTCGGCTACTCGACGCCGATGGACGCCCCGCGCCTGGTGAAGATCACCCTCAACATGGGCCTCGGCACCGAGAAACAGGACAAGCGCTCGTTCGAAGCCGCCCAGAACCAGCTCGCCTTGATCGCCGGCCAGTACCCGAACGTCCGCCGCGCCCGCAAGTCGGTCGCTTCCTTCAAGCTCCGCGAGGGGATGCCGGTCGGCGTCTCGGTGACGCTGCGCCGCGCCCGCATGTGGGAGTTCCTCGACCGCCTCACCTCGATCGCGATCCCCCGCATCCGCGACTTCCGCGGCCTCAACCCGCGCTCCTTCGACGGCCGCGGCAACTACTCGATGGGCGTCAAAGAGCAGCTGATCTTCCCGGAAATCGACTACGACTCGGTCGACGTGGTGCGTGGCCTCGACGTCACCATCACCACCTCGGCGAAGACGGACCTCGAGGCTTTCGAGCTGCTGCTCGGCCTGGGAATGCCGTTCGCGCAGGAGGGCCGTCCCGGCCAGGAGCAGCGCGAAGCCGAGAAAGCCGCGGAAGAAGAGGAGCAGCGCAAGGAGGAGGCCCGCCTCAAGGCCGAGGTCGAGCAGGAAGCGCTGGAGCAGCTCAAAGAGGAGAACCCCGAGGCATACGCCAAGCCCGAGGGCGAGGAGGCCGGCGAGGCCACCGAGGCCGCCGAGGGTGGAGACGACGAGGCCGAGGCACCGGCCGACCAGGAGAACTCAGATGGCTAAGACTTCCCAGAAGGTCCGCCAGGGCCGCAAACCAAAGTTCAAGTCGCGCGGCTATAACCGTTGCCGACGCTGCGGGCGCCCGCGGGCGTACTACCGCAAGTTCGGCCTCTGCCGGATCTGTCTGCGCGAGGCAGCCCACGAGGGGTACATCCCCGGCATGACCAAGTCCAGCTGGTAGGAACGAAAAACCGATGCATACCGATCCGATCGCCGATTACCTGACCCGAATCCGCAACGCACTCCGCGCGGGCCACGACGAGGTGGAGATTCCCCTCTCGGGCCTGAAGATGGAGATGTCGCGGATCCTCAAGGAGCAGGGCTACATCAAGGACTTCGAGCGCAAGCCCGCCACGGTCGGCGAGGCGATCAAGGTCGAGCTCAAGTACACCGAGGACCGCCGCCCGGTGATCCTCGGGATCGAAAGGGTCTCCCGCCCCGGGCGCCGTCGCTACGTGGACCACAAACGGATCCCGCGCGTCGACGGCGGCACCGGCACGGCGATCGTCAGCACCTCGCACGGGGTGATGACCGGTCACGAAGCCCGCGCCAAGGGCGTCGGTGGCGAGGTCGTCGCCTACGTTTGGTGATCGCATGAGCCGAATTGGAAGAAAGCCCGTCCCCGTCCCCGAGGCCGTCACGGTCGAGATCGCCCCTGGGACGATCGCCGTCAAGGGCCCGAAGGGGGAACTGACCCAGGCCTTCTCGCGGGACATGACCGTCGCCGAGAACGAAGGCGTCGTCACCGTCGAGCGGCCCACCGATCGCGGCCCGCACCGGGCCCTGCACGGGCTCACCCGCAGCTTGATCGCGAACATGGTCGAGGGCGTCACCGATGGCTTCGAGAAGCGCCTGGAGATCCAGGGCGTCGGCTACAGGGCGGCCCTGAAAGGCAAGAACCTGGAGCTGGCCCTGGGCTACTCCCACCCGGTCGCGATCGAGGCGCCGGAGGGGATCGAGTTCGAGGTCCCGCAGCCGACTGAGGTCGTCGTGCGCGGGATCGACAAGCAACTCGTCGGCCAGGTCGCCGCCGACATCCGCAAGCGTCGCCCGCCGGAGCCCTACAAGGGCAAGGGCATCCGCTACAAGGGCGAGCAGGTTCTTCGAAAGGTTGGTAAGCGCGCATGACCGTCCTCACCAAGCGTCAACGACGCCTCAAACGGCGCCGCCGGGTGCGGGCCCGTGTCAACGGCACCGCCGAGCGGCCGCGCCTCTCGGTCTACCGCTCCAACCGCGGCGTCTTCGCCCAGCTCATCGACGACACCAAGGGCCATACCGTGGCCGCCGTCAACTGGATCGAGCCGGAGCTGCGCAAGCTCACCGCCACGGAGCAGGCGACGAAGGCCGGCGAACTGCTGGCCGAGCGCGGCAAGGCCGCTGGCGTCGAGACCTGCGTCTTCGATCGTGGCGGTTACCAGTACCACGGACGCGTCAAGGCTTTGGCCGATGGCGCCCGCGAGGGGGGGTTGGCCTTCTAGTTCCGCTACGGTGGGCCGCTGCTTATGAAGGGCATGGATACCAAGAACGTCGAGACGGTCAGCCCGCGCGGGCTGGACCTGCAGGAGCGGGTGATCGAGATCAACCGCGTCGCCAAGGTGGTCAAGGGCGGCCGCCGCTTCTCCTTCACCGCGCTGGTCGCGGTCGGGGACGAAGAGGGCGTCGTCGGGATCGGCTACGGCAAGGCCCGCGAGGTCCCGCTGGCGATCCAGAAGGGCGTCGAGGACGCTCGCAAGAACCTGATTCGCGTGCCCAAATACGGGCAGACCATCACCCACCGCATCATCGGCCGCTTCGGCGCCGGCCACGTCGTCCTGCGACCGGCCAGCCCCGGTACCGGCGTGATTGCCGGCGGCGGCGTTCGCGCCGTGTTGGAGCTCGGCGGCGTCCGCGACGTGCTGACCAAGAGCATCGGCACCCAGAACCCGATCAACCTGGTCAAGGCGACCATGGATGGGTTGGTTCGACTGCGCAGGCCCGAGGAGGTCGCGGAGCTGCGGGGGCTGACCGTGACGCAGGTGCTGGGTCTGTCGAACGGGAATTCGGCTGACGGGGAGCATCTGGCAGCGGGGCCTGCCGCCGCAGGGGACCCCCCATCTCCTGCGGTAGCTAAAGCTTCCTCGGAGACGGGTCCCCCTACGGCGTCACCCGCTGACGATGCCGCGCCAGCTGCCGAGGCTCCGGCCGCGGAGGCAGGACCAGTGGCCGAGGGTTCCGACGCTGCTGCTGAGACTCCGGCCGCCGCCGAGACCGCCGCTGATAGTGAGGGTGCCCCGGCGGTTGAGGAGACCTCTCCTCCGGCTGAGGAGGCTTCCTCGTGAGCGCGGTGAAGGTTTCTCAGGTCCGATCCACTGCTGGCACCAATCCCAGCCAGAAAGCCACTCTCAAGTCTCTTGGGCTGGGGCGGATCGGGAAGACGGTCGAGGTCAAGGACTCGCCGCAGTTGCAGGGGCAGCTGCGCGTCGTCTCGCATCTGGTGGAGGTCGACGGTGGCTGAGAAAAGCACCGAGCAGGCTCCCAGCGAGCGCTCGCGGGAGATCGGGCTGCACAACCTGAAGCCGAAGCCAGGCTCGAAACGGCCGCGCAAGCGGATCGGGCGTGGCGAGGGCAGCGGTCTGGGCAAGACCTCCGGTCGCGGCCAGAAGGGCGCCGGCTCGCGCTCGGGCCGGAAGCGCAAGGTCAACTACGAGGGCGGCCAGAACCCGATTCACATGCGGATGCGAAAGCTGCGCGGTCCGCACATGAAGAAGTCGATGCCGTTCGAGAACTTCCGCACCAAGACGCAGCCGGTCAACCTCTCCGATCTCGAGGAGCGGTTCGACGACGGCGCCCAGGTGAACCCGGAGACGCTCAAGGAGAAGGGCCTGGCCAAGCGGTCGGACCCGGTGAAGATCCTCGCCCGCGGCGAGATCAAGACGAAGCTAGAGGTACACGCCCACGCTTTCAGCGCGGCCGCTCGTGAGCAGATAGAAGCGGCCGGCGGTTCCTGTCACACTCTGGAGCCGTAATGCTCAGGACTATTCTCAACGCGTTCAGCGTTGCCGACATTCGCAAGAAGCTTGCGTTTACGGCAGCGATGCTGGCGCTGTACCGGCTCGGCGCCTATATCCCGGCGCCTGGGGTCGACGTCGATGCCGTCAAGGAAATATCCGGCAACTTCGCCGGCTCCAGCATCCTCGGCTTCCTCAACCTCTTCTCCGGCGGCAGCCTCGAACGCCTCAGCCTCTTCGCGCTGGGGATCATGCCCTACATCACGGCCTCGATCATCCTGCAGCTGCTGACCGTGGTCGTGCCCTCGCTCGAGCGCCTGCAGAAAGAAGGCGAGGTCGGGCAGCAGAAAATCACCCAGTACACGCGCTACCTGACCGTCGGCCTCGCCTTCGGCCAGTCGCTGGGCTACGTCTTCCTCTTCCGCTCCTTCGGCAACGAAGCGGGCGCCAGCGTCGTCGGCACCCTCACGCCCCCGAAGCTGTTCCTGATCGTGATCTCCCTCACGGCCGGCTGCACCTTGCTGATGTGGCTGGGCGAGCTGATCACCCAGCGCGGGATCGGCAACGGCATCTCGCTGATGATCTTCGCCTCGATCGTCGCCGGGCTGCCGAACGGGATCACCCAGTGGTGGGACAACCCCGATCAGGTCTTCGTGGTGATGATGCCGTTCGTCGCCCTGGCCGTGATCGTCGCGATCGTCTTCGTCCAGGAGGGCCAGCGGCGGATCCCGGTCCAGTACGCGAAACGCGTGGTCGGCCGCAAAATGACCTCGGGCGGCTCGACCTACCTGCCGCTGCGAGTCAACATGGCGGGTGTCATCCCGGTCATCTTCGCGGCCTCGATCATGGCCTTCCCGCCGACGATCGGCCAGCTGCTCAACACTCCGGCCGCCCTTGACTTCGCCGCCTTCTTCAGTCCCAACAGTTGGGCCTACGTGGTCGGAGAGGTCTTCTTCATCATCATCTTCACCTACTTCTACACGGCGGTCACCTTCAACCCGGTCGACCAGGCCGACAACCTGAAGAAATACGGCGGCTTCATCCCCGGCGTGCGGCCCGGGCGGCCCACCGCGGAGTACCTGGACCGGATCCTCTCGCGCCTGACCTTCCCCGGCGCCCTTTACCTCGGCGCCGTCGCGGCGCTGCCGACGATTCTGATCAGCCAGACGTCGGCGAACTTCTTCTTCGGCGGTACCTCCATCCTGATCGTGGTCGGCGTCGCGCTCGACACGGTCAAGCAGCTGGAGGCGCAGCTGATGATGCGGAACTACGAGGGCTTCCTCAAATAAGCTCCGGCGATGCCTGAGCTGAACCTAGTCCTGCTCGGCCCCCCGGGGTCCGGCAAGGGAACCCAGGGCGAGCGCCTGCAGGAAGACCTGCGCCTCCCCTACTACGCGACCGGCGACATCCTCCGCGCCGCCGTCCGCGAGGAAACCGAGCTGGGGAAGACCGCGAAGCAGTACATGGACGCCGGTGACCTGGTGCCCGACGAGGTGATCGTCGGCGTGATCGCCGAGCGGATCGCCTCCACCGAAGCGCTCGACGGCTTCATCCTCGACGGCTTCCCACGCACCACGCCGCAGGCCGAGGCGCTCGACGCCAAGCTCGAGGAACTGGGCCGAGCCGTCACCGCGGTGCTCTTGATCGACGTCTCCGACGACGAGGTCGTCCGCCGGCTCGGCGGCCGCCGCACCTGCGCCGAGAACGGCCACGTCTTCCACGTCGAGTTCAACCCGCCCCAGCAGGAGGGCGTCTGCGACCTCGACGGCAGCGAGCTGATCGTCCGCGACGACGACAAGCCCGAGGTGATCCGCAAGCGCCTCGAGACCTACCACGCCAAGACGGAGCCCCTGGTCGAGTACTACGACCACCGCGGCGTCCTGCGGCGGATCGAGGGCGCCGCGCCCCCCGACGAGGTCACCGAGGAGGTCCGTCGCACCCTCGCGACGATGCGCCTGGAGCAGGACGAGGGCCTCTAGCCTTCGATGTACCGAATGATCATTCGCAAGACCCCGGAGCAGCTCGAGAAGATGGCTGCCGCCGGGGATATCCACACCCGCTGCCTGAAGATGCTCGCCGCCAAGGCGCGCCCCGGGGTCACCACCGAGGAGCTCGACGCCGCGGCCGAGAAGTTCATCCGCTCGCAGGGGGCCGAGCCTTCCTTCAAGGGCTACCGCGGCTTCCCGGGCTCGATCTGCGCCTCGCCCAACTCGATGGTCGTGCACGGGATCCCCGGTCCCTACGAGCTGAAGCGCGGCGACGTGCTCTCGATCGACGTCGGCGTCACCAAGGACGGCTGGGTGGCCGACGGGGCGGTGACGCTGCCGATCGGGCCGGTCGACGCCGGCGCCCGCAAGCTGCTCGACGTGACCAAGGCCTCGCTGTTCGCCGGCGTCGAGCAGATGCGGGCCGGCAACCACCTCGGCGACGTCTCGGCGGCGATCCAGCGCACAGTCGAGCTCGAGGGCCTCTCGATCATCCGCACCCTGGTCGGGCACGGGATCGGCCAGGCCATGCACGAGGAGCCGCAGGTCCCGAACTACGGCGAGCCGGGCAAGGGGCCGGAGCTGGAGGTGGGGACGGTGCTGGCGATCGAGCCGATGGTCAACGCCGGCGGGCCGATCGTCCACATGGGGGACGACGGCTGGGCGGTCTACTCACAGGACGGCTCGCTGGCCGCGCACTTCGAGTTCACGGTTGCCGTTACGGCTGAGGGGCCGCGGATCCTCACCCCCTGGCACGAAGAGCTGACTGAGGTCTAGTCCGGCCCTCGAAGGGTTCGGTCTAGGAGGGATTGGCGAAACCCCCGCACGCGTCCGGCGGCGGCGGACGCGGCGCGGTTCGGCGTCCTCGGTCGGCCAAATAGCTCTGCTATTCGGCCTTCCTGCGTCCTTGTCCCGCTTGGTCCGGCGCTCGCCGGCCCGCGCACCCGGGTTTCGCCAATCCCTCCTAGCCGCGCCGCATCAGGCGGCCTACGGCGGCCATCAGCTCCTCGGTCTTGTCCGCGCGCTCCTCGCCGGGGGCGCCGATCACGCAGTGCCGGGCGTGCTCGTCGAGCAGCCCCAGCGCGACCTTGTCGAGCGCCGCCTGCACGGCGGCGATCTGGGTGAGGACGTCGATGCAGTAGCGGTCCTCCTCGACCATGCCCTCGATCCCGCGCACCTGTCCCTCGACGCGGCGCAGGCGCTTCTGCAGCTGGTCCTTGCTCGCGGTGTAGCCGCGGGTGGGGGTGGCGTTGGCCTCGGGCATCTCGGTCTCCTTCGATCGGCGGGGATCAGGTACCCCCGGTGGGTATATGCTAGCATCGCTCCGCGCGATACCCCTCCCCGGTATAAAGGAAGGTCAGATGTCGACTTCGCCCAGCCAGCTCACCAACACTGTTCCGCGTCGCCTCCTCTTCTTCGGCGCCGCCTTGGTCGCGCTGTTCGCACTCGGTGCGGCAGCGGGCCGCGTCTTCGAGCCCGGGGCGCCCGGTGCCGCCGGAGCGGCGGAGGGGGAGATGGCAGGGCACGGCTCGGGTGGCGACGGCGCCGGTGGGCACGGCTCGGAGGGCGTCGGCGGAGCGAGTTCGCACGGCGGCCATGAGGCCGGTGGGGAGGGGGCGCCGGTTCGCGGCCTCGCCGTCGCCGATCACGGCCTGCGCCTGGTCGTCGTCGATCGCGAGCTGCCACTGGGCGTCGCGGCGCCGCTGCGGTTTCGGATAGTCGACGCGGAGGGCGACCCGGTGCGCCGCTTCGACGTCGTCCACACCAAGCGGATGCACCTGATCCTCGCCCGCCGCGACCTCACCGGCTTCCAGCACCTGCACCCGCGCCTGGGCGCCGACGGCACCTGGACCGCGCCGGTGCGTATCGACGCGCCCGGCTCATACCGGCTCTTCGCCGACTTCTCCCACGAGGGCGAGGCGGCGACGCTGGCCAGCGACCTCGCGGTCGACGGCGACGCCGAGCTGCGGCCGCTGCTGCCCCCGAGCCCGACCGCGGTCAGCGACGGCGGCTACGACGTGAGGCTGCTCCCGGCACCGTCCCGCGCCGGGGCCGAGACGGAGCTGCGGTTCGTCGTCTCCCGCCACGGCCACCCGGTCGTCACCGAGCCCTATCTCGGCGCCGGCGGCCACCTGGTCGCGCTGCGCGAGGGCGATCTGGCCTTCCTCCACGTCCATCCGGTCGGCGACTCGCTTGCCTTCGCGGCCACCTTCCCGACCGCGGGCAGCTACCGGCTCTTCCTGCAGTTCAAGGTCGACAGTCGGGTTGAGACGGTCGCCTTCACGAAGGAGGTCGAGTAGCGATGAGCGAGACCACGAACAGGATCGCCGAGCGGGTCGAGCTGCCGATCCGCGGCATGACCTGCGCCTCCTGCGCGAACCGCGTCGAGCGCAGCCTCAACGAGCTGAGGGGAGTCGAGGCGACGGTCAACTTCGCGACCGAGAGCGCCGCGGTCGAGTTCGACCCGAACGCGGTCGCGGCCGAGGACCTCGTCGGCGCCGTCGCGGCCGCCGGCTACGAGGCGGAGCTGCCGGAGACGGAGACGGGTCTCGACGGCGAGGCCAGTCGCGAGCCCGACGACGAGACCGACCCGCTGCGCCAGCGCCTGATCGTCAGCGCCCTGTTCAGCGTCCCCGTTCTGGCGCTTTCGATGATCCCGGCGCTGCAGTTCGACAACTGGCAGTGGCTGGCGCTGCAGCTCGCCACCCCGGTGGTGCTCTGGGGCGCCTGGCCCTTCCACCGCGCCGCCTGGGCCAACCTCCGCCACGGCGCCGCGACGATGGACACCCTGGTTTCGGTCGGCGTCCTCGCCGCCTGGCTCTGGTCGCTCTACGCGCTCTTCATCGGCGACGCTGGGATGACCGGGATGAAGATGAGCTTCGACCTGCTGCCGGCGAGCAACGACGGCGCCAACCACATCTACCTGGAGACGGCCGCCGCGGTGACCACCTTCATCCTCGCCGGCCGCTACTTCGAGGCCCGCGCCAAGCGCCGGGCGGGGGCCGCCCTGCGGTCCCTGCTGGAGCTGGGGGCGAAGGAGGCGACGGTGCTCGGCGAGGACGGCAGCGAGCGCCGGGTCCCGGTCGAGCAGCTGGCGGTTGGCGACCGCTTCGTGGTCCGCCCCGGCGAGAAGATCGCCACCGACGGCATCGTCGTCGCCGGCCGCTCCGCCGTCGACCAGGCGCTGCTGACCGGCGAGTCGGTCCCGGTCGAGAAGGCCGAGGGCGACGAGGTCGCCGGCGCGACGGTCAACGCCGGCGGGCGGCTGGTCGTCCGGGCGACGCGGGTGGGCGCCGACACGGCGCTGGCCCAGATCGGACGCCTGGTCCGGGACGCCCAGACCGGCAAGGCGCCGGTGCAGCGGCTCGCCGACCGCATCTCCGCCGTCTTCGTGCCGGTCGTCTTCGGACTCGCCGCGGCGACTCTCGGGTTCTGGCTCGGCAGCGGCGAGGGGGCGACGTTCGCCTTCACGGCCGCCGTGGCGGTGCTGATCATCGCCTGCCCCTGCGCGCTCGGGCTGGCGACGCCGACGGCGCTGCTGGTCGGCACCGGTCGCGGTGCCCAGCTCGGCCTGCTGATCAAAGGGCCGGAGGTTCTGGAGTCCACCCGCCGGGTCGACACGATCGTGCTCGACAAGACCGGCACGGTGACGACCGGAAAGATGGCGCTGGCCGGCGTCGCGCTCGCCGACGGCGAGGAGCGAGCCGAGGTGCTGCGCCTGGCGGGCGCTCTCGAGGCGGCTTCCGAGCACCCGGTCGCGGCGGCGGTGGCTGCCGCCGCCCGGGACGAGCTAGGCGACCTGTCGGCGCCCGAGGACTTCGCCAACCGCGAGGGGCTCGGCGTCGAGGGCGTCGTCGACGGCCATGGCGTCCAGGTCGGGAAGCCGGCGCTGCTCGCCGACTGGGGCTTGGCGGTGCCGGACGAGCTGGCTGACCGCGGCCGCGAGGCCGAGGCGGCCGGCCGCACCGTCGCCTACGTCGCCTGGGACGGCGAGGTTCGCGCCGCCCTGGTCGTCGCCGACCGGATCAAGCCCAGCTCGGCGGGGGCGATCGCCGAGCTGCGTCGGCTCGGCCTGCGGCCGCTGCTGTTGAGCGGCGACAACGAGGCGACCGCCCGCGCCGTCGCGGCCGAGGTCGGTATCGAGGAGGTCGTCGCCGAGGTGCTGCCCGCCGAGAAGGTCGACGTGGTCCGCCGTCTGCAGGGCGAGGGCCGGGTCGTGGCGATGGTGGGGGACGGCGTCAACGACGCGCCGGCGCTGGCCGCCGCCGACCTCGGGCTGGCGATCGGCACCGGCACCGACGTCGCGATCGAGGCTTCGGACCTGACCCTCGTCTCCGGCGACCTGCGCGCCGCCGGCGACGCGATCCGGCTCTCGCGGGCGACGCTGACGAACATCAAGGAGAACCTCGGCTGGGCGTTCGGCTACAACGTCGCGGCCCTGCCGCTGGCCGCGGTCGGCTTGCTCAACCCCCTGATCGCCGGCGCCGCGATGGCCTTCTCCAGCGTCTCCGTCGTCCTCAACGCCCTGCGCCTGCGGCGGTTCAGGTCCTCCTACCTGCAGAATTAGGCGATGAGCGAAGAGCGCTGGAACGAAGTCGACGAGTTCATCGCCGAGCGGCTGGGCCTGGAGGACGAGGCCCTGACCGCCGCCGTCGCCGCGGCCGAGGAGGCGGGCCTGCCGGCGATCCAGGTCTCACCGCCGCAGGGACGGCTGCTGGAGATGCTGGTGCGGATGCAGGGCGCCCACCAGGTGCTCGAGTTCGGGACCCTCGGCGGCTACAGCACGATCTGGATGGCCCGGGCCCTGGCGGCGGACGGCCAGCTGCTCTCGCTGGAGGCAAACTCCGAGTACGCCGAGGTCGCTCGCCGCAGCATCGACCGCGCCGGCGTCGGCGACCGCGTCGAGATCCGCGTCGGCCCCGCCCTGGAGACCCTGCCGGCCCTGGAGAGCGAGGGCGTCGGCCCCTTCGACCTCACCTTCATCGACGCCGACAAGGTCAACACCCCCAACTACTTCGCCTGGGCCATCGACCGCTCCCGCCCGGGCGCCCTGATCGTCGCCGACAACGTGGTCCGCGGCGGCACCCTGGCCGAGGGGCACAGCGATGACCCGGCGACCCAAGCCCAGCGGCGCCTCCACACGGACCTGGCGGCGGACGACCGGGTGGTCGCGACGACGATCCAGACCGTGGGCGGCAAGGGGTATGACGGGTTCACGGTGGCGTGGGTGAAGGACGCCTAGCCCGCCTGGGCCCACTGGCATCCGCCAGGCTCCGACCCCTGCTATCTTTCCCGGTCGGCCCATAGGGCCAAGTTTGCGCCTGCCGTCCGACTCATGGGGCGTGCGGGAGTCCTGTTGTCGATACGAGACCGGAGCAATGAAGGTTCGAGCTTCCGTAAAGCCGATGTGCGAGAAGTGCAAGGTTATCCGCCGGAATGGGGCGGTTCTTGTGATCTGCCAGAACCCGCGACACAAGCAGCGGCAGGGCTGATCGATGGCGCGTATCGCTGGCATCAACATCCCGGTCAACAAACGGATCGAAATCGGGCTTACCTACATCTTCGGGATCGGTCGCTCGACGGCCCAGAAAATCCTCGTCGAGGCGAAAGTCGATCCCAACACGCAGGCCAAGGACCTGACCGAGGACGAGGTCATCCGCCTGCGCGAGGCGGTCGAGAACCGCGAGGTCGAGGGCGACCTGCGGCGCGACCGTTCCCAGAACGTCAAACGGCTGATGGAGATCGGCTCCTACCGCGGCCTGCGCCACCGGCGCGGCCTGCCGGTCCGCGGCCAGCGCACCAAGACCAACGCCCGTGGCCGCAAGGGGCCGCGGCGGTTGAGCGTCGCCGGTAAGCGCAAGGCATAGGAGAGGCAGGGATGGCTGAGAAAAAACCCGGTAAGGGCCGCGCGCGCCGCCGCGTCAAGAAGAACGTCACCTACGGGCAGGCGCACATCAAGACTTCCTTTAACAACACGATCGTCACCCTCACCGACACCGATGGCAACGTGATCGCCTGGGAGTCGGCTGGGTCCGCCGGCTTCAAAGGCTCGCGCAAGTCGACCCCCTTCGCCGCCCAGGTGACCGCCGACGCCGCCGCCAAGAAGGGCATGGAACACGGCCTCGAGCGCGTCGAAGTCTACGCCAAGGGTGCCGGCTCCGGCCGCGAGACCGCGATCCGGTCGCTACAGGCCGCCGGCCTCGACGTCACCACCGTCAAGGACGTCTCGCCACAGGCCCACAATGGCTGCCGGCCGAAGAAGCGGAGGCGCGTCTAGTGGCCCGCGACACTTCCCCCCAGTGCAAGCAGTGTCGGCGCGAGGGTCAGAAGCTCTTTCTCAAGGGTGAGCGCTGCTTCACCGACAAGTGCGGTGTCGAGCGCCGTTCCTACCCGCCCGGTGAGCACGGCCGCGGTCGTCTGCGTCAGTCCGAGTACCGCGTGCAGCTGCGCGAGAAGCAGAAGACCCGGCGCTATTACCAGGTGCTGGAGAAACAGTTCCAGGCCTACTACGACAAGGCTTCGCGGCAGGATGGCGTCACCGGCGAGAACCTGCTGCGGCTGCTCGAGTCGCGCTTCGACAACGTGCTCGTCCGGCTCGGCTTCGCCGCCTCGCGGCGGCAGGCGCGCCAGCTGATAACCCACGGCCACTGGATGATCAACGGCCGTCGCGTCGACATTCCTTCGTACCAGGTACGTCCCGAGGACATCATCTCGATCAAGGCGGGCTCGTCTGCCACCGACACCGTGCGGCGGGCGACTGAACTTGTCTCCACCGTGCCCGCCTGGCTGCAGGCCGATCACGATGCCCTCACCGCCAAGGTCCTGCGCTACCCCGAGCGCTCCGAGATCTCGGCGCCGGTCCAGGAGCAGCTGATCGTCGAGCTGTACTCCAAGTAAGCCCGGAACCCGATTTCTGAAACACGCATAAGCAAGGAACTCATGACCACTGATTTCCAGGTCCCCCGCATCACCTCAGAGAAGATCGACGACCGTCGTGGCACCTTCACGATCGAGCCGCTCGACAAGGGCTTCGGCTACACCTTCGGCAACAGCCTCCGTCGCGTGCTGCTCTCCTCCCTGGGCGGCGCCGCGATCACCAGCGTCCGCATCGAGGGCGTCGCACACGAGTTCTCGACCGTGCCGGGCGTCAAAGAGGACGTCACCGACATCGTCCTCAACCTCAAGGACCTGGTCGTCCGCATGCACACCGATGCCGACGAGGTCGAGGCCCCGCTGGTCGCCACCGGCCCCGGCGAGGTGAGGGCCAAGGACATCGACCTGCCCTCCGGCGTCGAGATCCTCAACCCCGAAGCGCCGATCGCGACCCTCGAGAAAAAAACCAAACTCGAGGTCTACCTGACGATCGGCCGCGGCCGCGGCTACTCGCCCGCCGAAGAGAACAAGTCCGATGAGCAGCCGATCGGCGTGATCCCGATCGACTCGATCTTCTCGCCGATCCGTCGCGCCTCCTACGCGGTTTCCGCCGCGCGCGTCGGTCAGCGCACCGACTTCGACAAGCTCGAGCTAGACCTCGAGACCGACGGCTCGATCGAGCCCGGGGCGGCGCTGCGCGAGGCCTCCGAGATCCTCATCAAGAGCCTGGCGATCTTCACCGACGCCGACCGCGTCGAGGAGCTGACCGCGCGCGAGCCGGTAGCGGTCGTCGCTTCCGATCCGCTGGTCGGCGGCGGTGCCGATGGCGGCGCCAGCAACGGCCTCGACGAGATCCTCATCGAGGAGCTCGAACTCGGCGTCCGTTCCTACAACTGCCTCAAGCGCGCCGGCGTCCAGACCGTCGGCGACCTCGTCCGCAAATCACGCGGCGAACTGAACGCGATCCCCAACTTCGGTCAGAAGTCGATCGAGGAAGTGATCGAGACCCTGCACGCCCGCGGCCTCGACCTGCAGGCTGACTGAGGCGGGGCAAGGGGAGCGAGGAGGAGGTATCCGGTGCGCCATCGCAAGAAGCGCAACAAGCTTAGCCGCAGCGCCTCGCACCGCGAGTCGCTGCTCTCCAACCTCTCCAAGCAGCTGATCGAGCACGAGCGGATCCAGACCAGCCAGGCCAAGGCCAAGGCGGTCAAGCCGGAGGTCGAGAAACTGATCACCCTCGCCAAACGGGGCGACCTGCACGCGCGGCGACAGGCCCTGGCGACGCTGCACAACGACAAGTTCATCGTCCACAAGCTGTTCGACGAGGTGGCGCCGCGCTACGCGACGCGGCCGGGCGGGTACACCCGCATCGTCAAGCTGGGGCCTCGGCGGAGCGATTCCACCGAGATGGTTTACCTAGAGCTCGTCTGACGGCGGGCGCTCGGCCGGCGGGTCCTGTCGCCGAGGGGCCCACCGCCCCCTGCGGTAGCTAAAGCTTCCTCGGGGGCGGTCCCCCCACGGCGCCACCCGCCGGAGGAGCGTCAGTAGCTCACGTGTTCCAGGTACAGGCCGTGTGGGGGGGCCGTATCGCCGGCGGCGGTTCGTGGGGCGCCCTCTAAAAGTTTCTGGAAGTTCTCCACGCTCCTGCGCTCTGAGGCGCATTCGAGCATGGTGCCGACGAGGGCGCGGACCATGTTGCGCATGAAGGCGTCGGCCTCGATTTGGACGGTGAGGATGTCGCCGTCCTGGTCCCAGGAGGCGGTGAAGACGTCGCGGTCGAAGCGGACGTGGTCGGTCTGGGTGGGGGTGAAGGCGGTGAAGTCGTGGGTGCCCGGCAGGGCGGCGGCGCAGGCGTCGAGGGCGTCGCGGTCGACGCGGTGGGGCCACCAGAGCGAACGGCCCCGCTCGAAGGGGCTGGGGGTGCGGCGGGCGAGGAGGCGGTAGCGGTAGGACCGGGAGCGGGCGTCGCGGCGGGCGTTGAAGCCGTCGGCGACGACCGCGGCCGCGGTCACGGCGATGTCGTCGGGGCCGACCCCGTTGAGGCTGCGCGCCAGGTCCCCCGGCAGCTCCGCCCCGGTCTCGAAACTGGCCACCTGCCCGAGCGCGTGCACCCCGGTGTCGGTCCGCCCCGCCACGGCCAGCTGAACCGGCTCCCGCAATACCACCGCCAGAGCAGCCTCCAGCTCACCCTGCACGGTCCGCAGCCCCGGCTGCGCCGCCCACCCACGGAACCCACCACCGTCGTATTCAAGATCCAGCCGCACCGTTGGCACGGGGGGAGTATCGCGAGCGCTCCTCCGGCGGGCGGCGCCGTAGGGGGACCCACCTCCGAGGAAGCTTTAGCTACCGCAGGAGGTGGGGGTACCTGCGGCGACAGGACCCGCCGGCCGAGCGCTCCTCAGCCCGCCACCCGAACCCGCGGGCGCGCGGCCTAGAATCGCCGTAGTGCGCGTCCTCCTAACCAACGACGACGGGATCTCGGCCCCCGGGCTGCAGGCCCTGCGCCGCGCCGTGCGCGAGGTCGAGGGCGTCGAGGTGGACGTGATCGCCCCCGACTCGAACCGCAGCGCCACCGCGCGCAGCATCACCACCCGCTCGCCGCTCTCCGTCGAGGAGGTCGAGTTCGGCGACGGCGACCGCGGCTACGCGACCGACGGCACGCCGGTCGACTGCGTCCGCTTCGCCGAGCTGGGCCTGGTCGGCCACCGGCCGGACCTGATCGTCTCCGGGATCAACCACGGCGCCAATCTCGGCGACGACATCACCTACTCCGGCACCGTCGCCGCCGCCCTGGAGGGGATCGTGCTCGGCATCCCGGCGGTGGCATTCTCCCAGCAGTCGACGGGCGGCGGCCTGGGCTACGTCAGCGGTAGCTTCGAGTTCGGCGTCGCCGCCGCCTTCGCGGCCCAGATGGTTCGGCGCCTGCTCGAGGAGCCGATGCCGGAGGCGACGCTGATCAACGTCAACTGTCCGGCCGGCGAGCCGAAGGGGATCGAGGTGACCCGGCTCGGCAAACGGATCTACAACGACGAGCTGAAGCTGGTCGACGAGGACGCTGACGGGCCCCGCAAGCGCTACGAGATCTACGGCTGGCAGCCCGGTTATGAGGAGATCGAGGGCACCGACCTCTCCGCGGTCGCGGCGGGGCGGATCGCGGTGACGCCGATCCATTTCGACCTCACCGACCACGGCGGCCTCGAGCGGCTGCGCGGCTGGCGCTTCGAGGACATGCTCGGCGCCAGCACTCCGGCGGCGTGAGCGACTCTCCCGCCAAGCAGGCCGAGCAGTTGCGCCACGAGCTGGAGCGCCACAACCGGCTCTACTACGTCCTCGACGAACCCGAGGTCGGCGACGACGTCTACGACGAACTGCTCGATGAGCTGCGCGCGCTGGAGGCCGACCACCCGGAGCTGCGCACGCCGGACTCGCCGACCCAGCGGGTGGGGGCGCCGCCGCTCGACCGCTTCCAGCGGGTCGAGCACCGCGAGGCGATGCTCTCGCTCGGCAACGCCCGCAACGAGGAGGAGCTGCGGGGCTGGGAGAACCGGCTCGCCAACTACCTGAAGCGGCTCGACATCACCGCCTCGCAGTTCAGCTATACGACGGAGCCGAAGATCGACGGCCTGGCGATCACGCTCACCTACGAGGACGGGATGCTGGTCCGCGGCGCCACCCGCGGCGACGGCCGGGTCGGCGAGGACGTGACCCAGAACCTGCGCACGATCGGGGCGATCCCGCTGCGGATCCCCGACGCCCCGGAGCTGATCGAAGTGCGGGGCGAGGTCTACCTGCCGATCGCCGCCTTCAAAGAGCTGAACGAGCGCCGCGCCGAACGCGAGGAACCGACCTTCGCCAACCCGCGCAACTCGGCGGCCGGCTCGATCCGCCAGCTCGATCCGGCGCTGGCGGCGGAACGGCCGCTCTCGACCTGGATCTACGGGATCGGCGCCGTCCGCGGGCTCGATCTCGCCACCCACATGGATGAGGTCGAGTGGCTGGAGGGACGCGGCTTCAAGGTCAACCCCGATACCGGCCACCACGAGGGTGTCGAGGGCGTCGTCAAGCGCTGCCACTGGTGGGAGGAGCGCCGCGACGAGCTCGACTACGAGATCGACGGCGTCGTCGTCAAGATCGACGAGCGGGCGCTGTGGCGGGAGCTGGGCGTGGTCGGGCGCGAGCCGCGCTGGGCGATCGCCTGGAAGTTTCCGCCGACGACGGCGACCACGAGGATGAAGAAGGTCGTCTGGAACGTCGGCCGCACCGGCCACCTGGTCCCCTTCGCGATGCTGGAGCCGGTCCACGTCGGCGGCGTCACCGTCAGCACCGCGACCCTCCACAACGAGGAGGACCTGGCCCGCAAGGACGTCCGCGAGGGCGACGAGGTGGTGGTGATGCGGGCCGGCGACGTGATCCCCCAGGTCGTCTCGCCGCTGGTGCAGAAACGCAAGAAGGGGGCGCGGCGGGTCAAGCCGCCGAAGAAATGCCCGGTCTGCGGCACCGAGGTGGTCAAGCCCGAGGGTGCCGTCTTCTCGATCTGCCCAAACCGCACCGGTTGTCCGGGCCAGGCCTTCCAGCACGTCAAGCATTTCGTCAGCAAGGGGGCGATGGACATCGACGGCTTCGGCGAGAAGCAGGCGATGCGCTTTCTCGAGGAGGGGCTGATCGCCGACGTCGCCGACATCTACGACCTCGGCGTGGAGCAGCTGGTCGGGATGGACCGCTTCGCCGAGACCTCGGCCCGCAACCTGCTGGCGGCGATCGACGGCTCGCGGCGGCAGCCCTTCAAACGGGTCCTCTACGCGCTCGGCCTGCCCGGCGTCGGCTACGTCACCGCCGAGGCCCTCGCCGACCACTTCGGCTCGATCGAGGCCCTCCACGAGGCCGACCCGGAGCGGATCGAGGAGGTCGAGGGCGTCGGCCCGATCATGGCCCAGCAGATCGCCGAGTCGCTGGCCGACGACCCCACCTGGGCCCTGGTCGAGAAGCTGAAGGAGAAGGGCCTGCGCCTCGAGGCCGACGAGTCCGAACGCCGGGTCGAGGGCGGGCCGCTGGAGGGCAAGACGATCGTCCTCACCGGCACCCTGCCGGATCTGACCCGCGAGGAGGCCGCCGCGATGGTCAAGTCCGCCGGCGGCAAGGTCACCAACTCGGTCTCGAAGAAAACCGACTACGTCGTCGCCGGCGAGAGCCCCGGCTCGAAGCTCCAGAAAGCCGAGTCCCTCGGCGTCGAGGTGCTCGACGAGGCCGGCCTGCTGGCACTGCTCCGCTAGGAATTCGGCTCAGATTTGGCGCGTTCTGTGCGCCACGCGTGAAGCGATCGCTGGCAGGCTGGCGGCCATGGCATTGGCGGCGATCGGCGCACTTACTGGCTTGGCCGAGTCGGCGGCAACCGCGATCGGTGCCGGGATGGTGATCGGCGGGTTCATTGCCGGCAGCATCGGCACGGTCAGCGGTTGGGGCAGGGCCGAGCTGGACCGCAGGGTCCTCCTCGCTGGCTATTTCGGTGGGTTCTTCGTAGTGGCGCTCGGCTTGCTCGACGTACTTCTGCGGTATGGTGGCTGAAATGAATTGTCTGAGGTAGCGATCATGAGAGACGGAATGCAGCAGAGCATGCGCCGCGCGAATATCGCCCTGGCGGTGATGTGCCCAATCACCTTCGCCGGGGCATTCCTTCTCCGGGACACGGGAGAAGCAGTGCTCCAGGCATTCGGTGCTGTCTGCTTCCTCGCCGGCATCGCCCTGTTCTTGACGTTGGATGCGCGCGCCGAACGGCGCCGGCAGCGGGATCAGTAGCCGGCGACGGCGCTGGCGATGCGGTCCTGGTAGTAGTGCGCCGTGCTGGTGCTGCTGACGCCGTTCATCAGGATCGAGAAGGCCATGATGCGGCCGCTGGTGTTGAAGCAGTAGCCGGAGAGGGCGCTGACGCCGGTCAGGGTGCCGGTCTTGACCCGGCAGCGACCGTAGGCGCGGCCACCCATGCGGTCATCGACGGTGCCCTCCTTGCCGGAGAGGGCGAGGTCCTGGATGAAGTTGTCGCCAGCGGGGTCGTCGCGCATCGCCAGCAGCAGGTCGACGACCTGGCGGGGCGAGGCGCGATTGGAGCGGGTCAGGCCGGAGCCCGGGGCGGCGCCGCGGCGGCCGCCCCCGCGGGGGCCCACCAAGGCCGCCCCCACCCCCCCCCCCCCCCCC